>JBIJBP010000183.1:0-8036 GCA_044345155.1 Prosthecobacter sp.
CCTGCCTCAGCGCTTCACGCAAAGGGGCGTCCACCCGGCCTGGCCCAGGCCGGTAACAGTAGCTGCTTGCCGACAGCCCCATCAGCCCGCAGGCACGGCGGATCCCCACCGCGTGCTCCCGCCTCAGGTGGCTGACTGCTTCGCGTTTGGCTGCCGGCGTCACCACTTTTTTGCGTTGATCTCCTTGAGCATCAGGATGTCCAGCGCTTGGTCGGCCACCAGGCGTTTGAGCTTCCGGTTTTCTTCTTCCAACTCGCGCAGACGCGCTGCCTCGGAGACTTCCATGCCTCCATACTTCGAGCGCCACCGATAAAAGGTCTGCTCGCTGATGCCGTGCTTGCGCACGATCTCGGCCAGCTTCATGCCGGCTTCCGCCTCCTTGAGGATGGCGATGATCTGTTCTTCTTTGAATCGACTGCGTTTCATGGGTCTAGGGTGTTCTACCCCATCCCTTTTCTCTCATTCAAGCCGTTCCAGTTTCAGGGAGGCAGGTCAGCCGTGTCCGCCCCCGTGTAACTGGCATCGACGGTGACATTCACCAGGGGCGAACCTTCACTCAGGGTGTTCCTGCCCAGCAGATTTGTCCCCAAAAAGACCTCCCAGGCATTGGGAATCAGGTCGCCGTCACTGTCGCCCGTGGCATCCCGCCAGTCCTGGGGGTCCAGTCCGGCGGCGACCTCCCTGGCATCGGTGATGCCATCCGCATCACTGTCGTAGTTGCTCGTCGGCCATTCTGATGGAACCGCCAGGGTGGCGACTTCCGCAGCTCCAGACTTCTTGAGGCTTGCACCGCTGCCGGTGAAGCACCGAACCCGATAATAATAATAGGTGGGAACCTTGACCGTCTTGAGAACACCTGTGTCCGCAAAGGTGACGGTTCCCGCAGCAAGGTTGGTGGCTCCACTCAAGGCTGTCCAGGCCCCGGTGCCAACCTTCCGTTCAATCATGTAGCCCCATTCATTCTCGCTCAGGTCTTTCCAGGCCAGCTTCAAGGGCCGGTAGGTCATGCCCGCCCCCTCCTCCCAAACCGCCGTCAGGCCGGTGGGTGAGTTCAAAGTCACTTGGGCGGTTGCAGACTGGCCGACGTGGACCAGCAGGACGAAGACGAGTTTTTTCATCATAAGTTAGGCGTGGTTTTTCCATGCTGCCGCCAGCAGCGGCCCCGAGCTTGTCGTGTCCGTTGCCGACTGATTCGTGTTTCCTGGACGGGCCGCCAGCATTCAAAAGCCGAGCGCCACAAACACACCTTGCCCCGATTTAGTATTAGTAAATATACTGATTCAAAATAAAGATTAATTCTTATTTCAAAGAAACACCCTATTGAGCTTCTGAGGGTCAGGAACTCGATTCAAAGGCGTGCCAATGGCCCACCTGCTTTTGCTTTCGCAAATTCTAAGCGTGCTCAAGCCAGCAGTCGGATGCTGCCTGGCCAGATAAGATCCCCCGCCGCCCAGAGCCTGGAGAGGATCGCGTTTCCTGCCTTTTTTCTTATTTATTCCAATATTGCAATATATGGCATTTCATCGCACGATCTTGTGACATCCCTCTCGCATGCCCCCTCGCTCTCCGAAATGGTACTCCTCCGTCACGCGCTACCAGTGGCTCGTACTGACCGTCGCCTCGCTCGGCTGGGTCTTTGATGCGTTTGAGGGGCAGATCTACAATCTGACCCGCGCCGACATGCTGCCGGATTTACTGCAGGTGAAAGCAGACGATCCGCTGGTGAAGCTCTGGGGCGAACGCTTTCTCGGCATCTTCCTCGTCGGCGGAACCTTTGGCGGCCTGCTGTTCAGCTCCCTGGCTGACAAATGGGGGCGCAATCCGGTGATGGCGCTGACCATCCTGTTTTACTCGATCTTCTCAGGCATCACGGCTTTTGCCGATGAAATCTGGCAGGTGGGCGCGCTGCGTTTCCTTGTGGCGATGGGCGTGGGCGGTGAATGGGCCGTGGGCGCGGCCCTGGTGGCGGAGGTCTTTCCCAAGGAGGCCCGTGAACGTGCAGGCGGCATCTTCCATGCCACCAGCGTGGCCGGCCTCTGGCTCGCGGCGGCAGCGGGTCTGTGGGTGGGCTCCGAATGGCGCACGGCTTATCTGCTAGGCGTGGTCCCGGCGCTGCTGGTGCTCTGGGTGCGCATGAGCATCCAGGAACCGGAGTCCTGGAAGGCCGCGCGTGAAACCAAGGGACGGCGCATGGGAAGCTTCAACGAACTGCTGGGCGATCCACGCTGGCGTTCGAGGGCCGTGTTGGGTGCCATGCTCGCCATGGTGGGCCTGGCGACCTTCTGGGGCGTCGTGGTCGCCGGACAGGATATCGCTGCGGACTTCCTCAAGCGTGCGAATGATCCCGACTGGGCCAGCAAGTCGAAGATCGCCTTTGGCTTCATCCAGACAGCCGGTGCAGGTGCGGGCATGATCGCCTTTGGGCCACTCGCCGCGCGCTGGGGCTGCAGGAAAACCTTCGTCGTCATGCACCTCGCTGCGCTGATCATGACGCCCATCGTCTGCTGGCTGCCGTCCCAGGTGAACAGTTACGCGCTGCTGCTGGTGCTGCTGCCCCTGTTCGGCTTCTTCGCCCAGGGCATCCATGCAGGCTATGCCGCCTATTTCCCCGCGCTCTTCCCCACCCATCTGCGCGCCACGGGTTCCGGCTTTTGCTTCAACACGGGAAGGCTGCTGGCCGCGCCGGTGCTCATCTGGCTCTCCGCCTGGATGAAGTCGACGCTGGACCTGCGCCTGGCGGTCACCTGCCTCGGTGGCTTCTTTTTGTTAGGCCTCGCCTTCCTCGCGCTGCTGCCGGAGACGCATGGCGAGGACCTGCCGGAGTAGCCGGCTCAGGGCGCCCAGGCCTCCATCGCCACGCTCGCGGCTCCAAGCGCGCCGGCGTCATCCCCAAGCTGGGAACGCAGCAGGCGCAGGGGCTTGTCCCTGAGCGAGGGCACGACGGCCCGGATGCATTCGGTGATGTCCTCGCAAAACGCCTCCCCCAGGGCCGTGAGCGGGCCGTGGAGGAAGTAGCTGTGCGTGTCGAGCACCAGATGCAGGCTGCCGAGCACCCGGGCGTAGTCGGTGACGATGGCGGCGCGCGTGTCATCGCGCTGATCGACCAGGGCGGCCAGGGCGCCGTGCAGGTCGGCAGGCAGTCCCGCACGTTTGGTTTTGCCGGTGAGACGCCGCCAGACGGCGGGAGAGGAAAGGGCGTCATGCAACTCGCCGCCTGCAGCCCAGGGCCAGCGGCCGATTTCACCCGCGGCATGCTCCGCACCGGTGACGATGCGGCCGCCGATGACGATGGCGATCCCGAAGCCGCTGCGCGGTCCGAGGATGACATAGTCGGCCAGTTCGCTGGCGCCGCCGAACCAGCGTTCGGCGAGCGCGATGGCGCGCAGGTTGTTGTCGAGCGTGACAGGGACGCCGTACCTCGCATGAAGCAACCTCGCGAGAGGCACCTCCTTCCAGCCCTCGATGAAGGCGTAGTCACGCGCAACGCCGGCCACAGGATCGACGATCCCAGGGACACCGACGCCAATGCCGAAAAGGGGCCCTTCAGCCTCCTGGGCCAATGCGTTGATCAGGCGGCTGATTTCGGTGATGACCGCCTTTGGAGTGACGGACTCGGGCAGGCTGATGATGCGCCCGTCCGTCTTCGTGCCGGAGAAATCGACACGAACCGCCTGGATGCGCTCGGCATTGAACTCAATTCCGGCAAACCAACCTGCGGTGGCACGAGTGTGGAGCACCCGCTTCGGACGTCCCATCGGCCCCTTCTCCAAACCTTGCTCATGCAGCAAACCCTCGGCCATCAGATGATCCACATACTGGCCGGCGGTGGTGGGAGAAAGCCGCATCACGTCCGCCAGCGTGCGGCGCGAGGTGGCACGATGGCTGCGGACATGCAGCACGGCCTGGGCAAGGAGCTGACGCTGGTCTTCGGAATTGCGCATCGAGTTGAGGTCAGAGTTCTGGTAGGAAGCTCTTACCATCAGAGGGTTGGGATAACTTTTCTACCCTAAATCTTCGTGCCAGCATCAAATCATGAACTCCATCATCACCGGCTGTGGTATGGCGCTGGCACCAAGGCCAAGGATGCTTTCAGCGACCCGGCGGGCCTGGCCCCGGAGTTCGGGCACGGCGATGGTCTCCCAGTAGGTGCCGCGCAGCAGCGGCCCCATCGCGAAGAGGAGCGGTGACGGCCTGCCTTCGACATCAATCACGGCGTGATCGGACTGGATTCGAACCCCCATCTCCATTTCATCCGGCGACACCAGGCCCCTGCGCAGGAGGTTTTGCAGGAGCACGGACTTGGTGGCGGCGAGGCGGGTCTGAGGACCTGTGGCATTGAGCACAAGATCACCTTCAAGCTGCCTGCCATGGCTCAGGAGCACTCGGACACGGTCACCGGCGCTTTCCACGCGTTCAATCTCCGCCGCGTGCACTTGGAGCTGGCCGGTCAGCTGGGCGCTGGCGATCTGCGCGTGTATTTCCGGTGCAATGCGGTGCCGAAGCACGTTCCAGCGCGCCGCATGATGCCGCGCAAAGGCTTTCTTTTCCTCCAGCTTGAAGCCCTGCCAGACGCGCTGCGTGTGCGGCCGCATCTTGTCCACGATGATGGCCGGGTTCGCGCCCATCTCGCGCAAACGAGCGCAATGATGCTCCATGAGCGCGGCCAGCTTTCCGAGTCCGAGACCGGCAAGATCAACATCGGCGGGCGGAAAGTCCGGATACTCAATGCCGCGGAAGTGCGCGTTTGGCAGCCATCCATGCCGAGACACCGCATGAATGCGCCCGAGCCAGCCGAGCGCCCGCAGCGTGATGATCGCATCCACGGTGGTCAGGCCCGTGCCTAGCAGCACGATCGTGCCCGTGTCCGGCGGCAGGTTCTCATGCCAGGGCAGCCATGGGTTGCCCGCCCAGGCCGGATGTCCGCCAAGCGCCTCCGCCCCCGGCAAATCCGCCGGCGCCTCATTGCCCGTGGCGAGAACAATGCGGTCGGCCCGCATCTCGGCTCCATCGGCGAGCACAACGGTGCCATCCTCCTTCACGTCAACGGCCTCGCCCCTGATGTGCGTGACCTCGCTCAGATGATGGTGTGCGAGAGACTTCAAATAGTCCCCATAGATCATGCGCGGGATGAAGCGCTCACGCAGCTCCTCATCGGGCAACAGGTCATATTCACTGCGGGTGCGCAGCCAGTTCACGAAATGATCCGGCTGGTCCGGAAACGCGGACATGTTTCGCGCCGCGACATTCAGCAGGTGCTCCATGCGCCTTGTGCCGTAGGCCACGCCACGTCCATCAGGCCGATGGTCGTTGATGATCGTGATGCGCAGCGGCCTGGATGCAAGCCTGACGAGGTTCACGGCGGCGAGCGTGCCGCTGCAGCCGCCTCCGAGGATGATGATCTGGGGGCTCGATGAAGGGCTCATGCAGGTAGGAGGAGGGTGGGTTCAGGCACAGCGGCAAGCCGTTGCACAAAAGCCTTGTCACATATTCCATTACTGTAATATATGCGAAAAGTCGAGTGTTTTAGCGTCTGCCAACCCTCCCCAACATGCCCGCCCCCATCTCCATCCGCACCGAAGGCCGCCAGTGTGAAGTCGCCTGGTTCTCCGCCATTTGCTCTGATGACTATGAGTTTCTCGGCGTGCCGGATGGCAGCATCCGCAGCAGCTACGAGCACTGCGGTGACATCGTGCGCAGGGCGGACGCGCTGGGTTATCAGAACATCCTTCTGCCCTCCGGCTGGATCGCCGGTCAGGACGCGCTTGCCTTTGCCTCCGCCATGGCGCCGCAGACCCAGCAGATCAATCTTCTCGTCGCCCTGCGCATGGGCGAGGTCTGGCCGCCGATGCTCGCGCGTGCACTGGCGACACTTGACCACATCCTCAAGGGCCGCCTCACCATCAACATCATCTCCTCCGACATGCCCGGCATCAAGGAGGACAATCAAACACGCTACGACCGCGCCAGCGAGATCATCCAGATCCTCCAGGGCCTCTGGCGCACGGACGGACCCTATCAGTTCAAAGGCAGGTTCTATGACATCTCACTGCCAACCACCGAACCCGCGAAGACCTATCAGCAGAACGGCGGTCCGCTCATGTATTTCGGCGGCATCTCTCCTGCCGCGCAGGATTTGTGCGCGAAGCACTGCGACGTCTTCCTGATGTGGCCGGAAACGGAGGATCGCATCGCCGAAACGATGCGCGTGATGTCGGAGAAGGCCGCCGGTTATGGTCGCAAGATCGACTTCGGCTTCCGCAGTCACGTCATCGTGCGCGAAACCGAGGCCGAGGCCCGCGCGGCGGCCGACCATCTCATTTCGAAGCTCGACGCCGCGAAGGGCGCGGAGATCAAAGCTCGTTCGCAGGACAGCCAAAGTGCCGGTGTGAAGCGTCAGGACGAACTCCGTGCTCAAAGCAAGGATCTCTACATCGAAGACCATCTCTGGAGCGGCATTGGTCTCGCCCGCAGCGGCTGTGCCAGCGCCATCGTCGGCGATCCCGATCAAGTGCTCGCCAAACTGAACCGCTACATGGACATGGGAATGCGCGCCTTCGTCCTCAGCGGTTACCCTCATCTGGATGAATGCGACCTCTTCGCGAAATACGTCCTGCCCAAACTCCCCACCTGCCGCATCAACGAACTGCAAAACCGCCGTGTGGCCGATCCTGTTACGCCGCTGACGACTGCGGAGCGGAGATGAGTCTGGTAGAAAGATTAGGGGTGGAAAAATTTTCTGAATCAGAATTCAATCCCTCGTCTTCAAGACCCTAAAATCGCGTTCACGTCCTCAGCGCCCAAGCCATACCCTCTTTCCACCCCCAATTTTTTCACCATCATGAATCCCGTTCGCTTCGCTCTCGCCGGATTCGGCGCCTGGGGCAAATTTCATGCCCAGTCCATCGCTGGAAATCCCGACGCAGCTTTGGTCGCCATCTCCGCCCCTTCGGAGGCATCGCGTGAAGAGGCTCGCAAACTGTATCCGGAGGCGCAGATCTTCGCGGACAGCCTCGAAATGATTGGGAAGGCCGATTTCGACATCATCGACATCGCCACGCCGAGTCACACGCATCGCGAAATCGCGCTTGCGGCGATGCAGAAAGGCAAACACGTGCTTTTGGAGAAGCCGATGGCCATCACGCTCGACGATTGCAAGGCCATCGTAGCGGGCGCACGCGATCACGGCGTGCATCTGGCCGTCGGGCATGAACTGCGCCTTTCCTCGCAGTGGGGCCGAATCAAGGAAATCATCGCCACAGGCACCATCGGTGATCCGCAATACGTGCTCGTCGAGCTGCTGCGCAAACCCTACCGCACCGGCGCGAGCGGATGGCGCTACGACCAGAACCGCGTCGGCTCGTGGGTGCTGGAGGAGCCGATTCACTTCTTCGATCTCGCCCGCTGGTATCTCGAAGGCAGTGGCGATCCCGTCGAGCTCTACGCCTACGGCAACTCACGCGACCCGCAGCGTCCGACGCTTTACGACAACTTCAGCGCCATGTTCAAATACGCGAACGGCAGCTACGCAGTCGTCTCGCAGACGCTCGCCGCCTTTGAGCATCATCAGACCGTGAAGGTCAGCGGCACCAAGGGCGCGCTCTGGGCCGGATGGAGCGGTGCGCTCGACCGCACCCTGGAGCCCAGCGCGTTCCTGAAAGTCTTCGACGGCGAAAAAGTGGAGGATCTGACGCTCACGAAGCAAAGCGGCGAGGTCTTTGAGCTGCGCGAAGAGATCGCGCAATGCATCGACATGGTGCGCAACGGCAAAAGGCCCATCGCCACTGGTCTAGACGGCCTCTGGAGCGCTGGCCTGTGCCTCGTCGCCGAAGAATCCATCCGCCAGCAGAGGCCTTTGCCCGTGGGTGAGTTGCTGCAGTTTTAAGGGCAGGAAGATTGCGGGCAAAAAATTTCCCAAGCCCCTGCCTCTGAAATCTTTCTGCCCCCAATCTTTCTGCCAACCTCAATCGAATGCCCGGCCACCTTGGGCTGCTCTTCATCAACCTCGTCGCCGAGGAATCCACCCACCCCCAGAAACC
>JBIJBP010000184.1:0-7996 GCA_044345155.1 Prosthecobacter sp.
TCCTGACGATGTTCGATTCAATGTGCTCCGCAGAAAGCGAGTCCGGAACCTTGGCCACAATGTCGCGGATAGTCTTGACGTAGGCCAGGCATTCATAGCCTGGCAAAGAGTGTCGAAGCACCTGGCGTGCAATGGCACCCGCCGCAACGCGCCCGATGGTTTCACGAGCGCTGGAGCGTCCCCCCCCCGACACGGCCCTGATGCCATACTTCGCGTCGTAAGTGTAGTCAGCATGACTGGGCCGATAAGCCTGCTGCATCTCCGTGTAGGCGGAAGGACGCTGATCCGTGTTGCGGACAAAGATGCCGATGGGCGTGCCCAGGGTCTGGCCTTCCAAGACTCCTGACAGGATCTCCGCGGCATCGTCTTCCTTGCGTGGCGTGACGATCTTGCTCTGGCCAGGCCTGCGCCTATCGAGCTCACGTTGGATATCTTCCACATTCAAGGGAATCCGGGGCGGACAGCCATCCACGACCACGCCCACACCAGGGCCGTGAGATTCACCCCAGGTACTGATTCGGAAAAGAGTGCCGAGACTGCTGGACATAAGGGCCGGACTTTGGCGGAGACATGGGAATGTGCAAACACCGCTTCGCTCAAAGAAGAAATACGAGCCTCATTCATGCCTCCAAAGCGGAGCTTCAGAGTTCTTCTACTTTTACCCAGCCTCTATGATTGAAGAGGAAATCGAGCTGACATTCTTCTCAGTCATATAGGCTGGGGATAACCGGAACAACCGTGTTCCTGCCTTGAAAACTGGGCGTTCCACGTTGCAAAACTCTGCTGATAAAATTGCGCACAGGCTGTGAGAACTCAGGAACAAGTCGCAGTTCAGCAAGCTGTTCTCAGACATGAGGGGAGTTTTGCCCAACCTGCTCACAATCAGCTGTGGAATTTTTAGTGGTTGTATAATCGGCGACACCGTTCGCCAATGCCGCACGAGCTGCCTCGACTTCAGCTTCCTTTTTGCTTTTACCCAGTCCCCTGCCCAGTTCGCGATCGCCCCAAACCACCACGGCCACAAAGGATTTGGCATGATCCGGGCCGCTTTGATCCACGATCTTGTAGGTGGGTGACTGCGAACTGACGGCTTGAAGAATCTCTTGAAGCTGTCCCTTTGGATTTTGATCCGCAGGCGTGTCTCCCAGCTTGAGAATTTCGGGAAGAAAGAGCAGCTGGGCAAGAGCCCTGGCGGCCTCGATGCCACCATCGATAAAGACGGCACCTACCAGAGCCTCCATTGCATCGGCGAGCGAAGAATCTCTTTCCCTGCCGCCGTGGCTTTCCTCACCACGGCCCATCAGCAGAAAACCACCTAGCTGGATGTGACGTCCGACTTTTGCCAGTGCCTTTGTGGAAACAAGTTGAGCGCGAACCTTGGTGAGAAGGCCTTCATCGGCATCCGGGAACCGCTGAAAGAGAATTTCAGAAAGAAGAAGCTGAACGACTGCATCGCCCAGGAATTCGAGACGTTGGTTGTCAGGCTGTGTGCGCTGAGTTTCGTAGCCAAGGCTGGCGTGCGTAAGTGCCTGTGTCAGCAGGGATCGGTCATGAAAGGAGTGTCCAATGCGGGCTTCGAGAAGTTCCATGGGGCGCAGCGGATGGAAGTCAGATTAAATCAAGCGTCCAGCCATCTTTCAGTCGTCAGGAAGGAAGAGCCTTGGGAATTCGGCATGCAGGTCTTTATAGATTGCCTGGCGATGAGTCCGACCTCTCTTGCACCTGCTGCCTTGTCTAAGGCGATGGTGGGGTGATCGACGGGGCTCGAACCCGCAACAACCAGAATCACAATCTGGGGCTCTACCATTGAGCTACGACCACCAACTCGCGGGGGCGATAGTAGTGCAATCGCAGGGCCGCGCCAGTGGTTTTTTTGGTTGTAATCTCCCAGCTCTCCAGCACTCTCAAAGCTTCATGAGTTCTACTCCCCATCGCCCTTCCTCCAACCCGGCAGGATTTACCCGAATTGGACCGTCCCGCCCAGCTACTGGTGCTGGAACGGGTGCTGGTTCGTCCGGCGCATCGCGTCCGGGTGGTTCCAGCAGCGGCCCGGCCAGAACGAGCGGGGGCGCAACAGGTCCTGCCAGAACCGGCACGGGAGCGACAGGCCCGGCCAGAACGGGAACAGGTGGGCCAGCCGGAGGACCGCCTCGTCCAGGTGGCGGCGGCGGACACCGCCCGGGTGGTGGTGGCCCGGGTCGCCCCGGCCCTCATGGCGGCCAGCGCAGCGGCGGCGGCGGCAGCCGTGGTGGCAATCGTGGCGGTGGCGGCAAACAGCAGCAGCGGCGCCCCGAACCTCCCAAGGAGGAGGATGTGAAGGAAAAGGAGGAGGCCATTGAGCTTGAAGGCGTCATCACGGCCGTGCTTGCTGGCACCATGTTCCGCGTGAAGCTCAAAAACGGTCACGAGGTCCTGGCTCACATCTCCGGCAAGATGCGCAAGAAGTTCATCCGCCTGGTCATCGGTGACGGAGTGAAGCTCGAAATGTCGCCCTACGACATGGACAAGGCCCGCATCGTCTACCGTCTCTGAACCAATCCTGATGGCCAGGGACATCGTCTATTTCGACCTCGAAACCCGCCGCACTGCCAATGATGTGGGCGGCTGGGGCAACAAGCACAAGATGGGCATCTCCATCGCCGTGACCTACAGCACGCGGCTGGGTGAATACCTGATCTACGAAGAGGAGGAGGCCAACGAGCTGATCAACCAGCTCGTGCGAGCCGATGTCGTGGTGGGCTTCAACCACATCAGCTTCGACTATGACGTCCTGATGGGTCACACCATCTTCGACTTCCGTGACCAGGTGCGCAGCTTTGACCTCCTGGTCGACCTGGAGAAGCGCCTCGGCCATCGCATCAAGCTGGAGGATGTCGCCGCCGCCACGCTGGGCTGCGGCAAGACCGCCGATGGTCTTCAGGCCCTGCGCTGGTGGCAGCAGGGCCGGCTGCTGGAGATCGCCGAATACTGCGCCTACGACGTCAAGGTCACCAAGTGCGTCCACGAGTATGGCACCCGCAACGGGCATGTGAAGTACAACGACCGCACGGGCCGTGAGCAGACGGTGGCGGTGGAATGGAGCCTGGACTGAGCAGGGCGGTGCGGCTCAACGCACCTCCACGAACATGGCGGCAAAAGTGTTGCTTTTTGTTAGGCCAAAACGTGCCTAGCGCCGGCGCAGGCGCACGTAAAGGGCGGCGTGGTCGCTGCCCGTGAGCCGCCAGATCTTGCGCGCCTCAAGGACCTGCCAGTCCGCACCCGCCCAGACCTGGTCGAGGCTGAGCAGCGGCAATCCGCAGGGCCAGGTTTCGCAAAAGCCCCTGCCGGCGGCCTCCAGCGCGTTCGTGAAGCGGGCTCGGTAGGGGTCGAAGAACACGGACTCGAGCGGCGTGTTGAAGTCACCGGCCAGCACCGCGTCGGCCCGGCCTAACGAATGTTGCAAAACCTCGTCAAGCTGGTGGAGCCGGGGCCTCCACAGGCCTGGATGAACATCCGCCACGACGATCGGAAAGGCGCCGCCGGGCAGGTTCACCTCAAAGCGTGCGTAGGCGCCGATCTCGTCCAGCTTGCCGCGGACGCGATGGCGGGATAGAAGCCGGGAGAGCCAGAGGATGCCCCTCGGCATCCAGGACGCGTGATAACCCGGCAGGCGCTCCTCATATTCGCCAAGCAGCTCCCCGACGTTGGGGCCGGGCTCGACAAAGGCCGCGATGTCCGGCTTCAGCGCGCCGACCAGTTCGACCGCGTGACGGTCCAGCCCGCGTGGCCTGCAGAGGTTCCAGTAAAGGATCGTGACCTCCTCGGCAGTCTTGTTGGCGTCGATGCGAGCCGGTGCTGAAACGTCCACGTTGCCCGAAGACCAGGAGGCTGCAATCCACCAGCCGCTGATCATGACCAAGGCCGTGGCCGCCATCATCCGCCGCCAGCCTCTGCCTAACCTCAAGAGCAGCAAAGCAAGCCCTGCGAGGCAGGGCTTGGGCAGCGCATAAAAGACCAGGGCAAGGACCATGTGCCGGTCCTTCAGCCAAAGCTGGAGCCCGAGGCCCACGGCGAGGAGCAGCCAGCCGCCGATCTGCAGGATGCGTCGGAACATGCGCGGTGCCAGGGTCAGCCCGCCGGTGTCAGCACCACCTTCTGCACGTCAAGCACGGCGCTTTTCAGCTTGTTGACGGGATCGACCACGAGCCGCTGCGTGCCGCTGGCGGTCACCTCCAGCTCACCGACGAAGGCGTCGTTCCACTTCTGGAAGCCGCCAGTGTCCTGGGTGACCCATTTAAGGGATTGCGAGGCATGCTTCAGCTCGACCTCGCTGCCGTGATTGCCGCCGCCGCAGCCGTAGCGGACGGTGACCTTGTACCTGCCGGGCTTCTTCACCTCGAACTCCCATTCGGCAAAGTCGTCCGGCTCCGTCCAGAAGCCGAGGCAGTTCTTTTCCGGCTTCGGCTCGTAGCGCATGTGCTCCGACCAGGTGATCGCATCCTTGGCGTGCAGGGTGATGGTGCCATCGTCCGACTGGCTGATGGCTTCGCCTTCGGGAGCGGGAACCAGGGCGACCTCGAGAAGCTTGAAGCTGCCGTCCTCTGTCGGCGGCGTGATCATCGAGAAGGGCAGATCGCCGGCCTGCTGGATGTGCACGGTGCCGATGTAGACCTTCTTGGGCGTGCTGGCGCTCTTGAGCGGCTTCTTGGCCACCAGATCCCCGATGCGGAACTGCATGCCGAGGGAGCTGCGCTTCAAGGTGTAGGTCAGCCGCACCTGGTACTTGCCCCAGCGCTTGGGCTGAAACTTTGCCCAGGAGTACGTCTCCCAGTGCGCCTGGTTGGAATGCTCGAAGCTGTCGGGGCCGAAGACAATGATGCCGCGTTTGGGGAGGTCAGGGCGCTCGATGGGTTCAAGATTGCCGAAATCGCTGATGTCCACGGCGTTCGGAAAAGGCTGGCTGGCGTCAAAGCTGACGGGTGCCTCCGCTGACGTGGGAGAACTGGCTTCTGCGGCCTTGGCAGGCTGGTTCGTCGGCGCGGCTGCGACGGGGGCTGCCGCTTTCTTTTCATCGGCCTTGGCTGCCGGTGCCGGGGAATTGGCAGGCTTCTTGTCACAGGCGGCAAGGGCAAGCACCAGCAGGGCGGCCGAGGTCGAGAAAGGGCGGATCATGGATGGGATGGGTGCGGAGACTGGCAGGAGGGTGGATGAACGGCAAGTGAGAACGGTTCGACGAGGAGTTCGTTAGCCAAAGTTTCCACCGCTTGGCTTTTCAGGCCGGAGGGCTAGCATCGCGCCGATGCAGCGCCTGCCCGCCTTTCTCGCCTTCTTTTTCCTCGCCTGGTCCGCCGCTGGTGTGGAGCTGCTTGCGAAACCCGTGATCACCCCGGCGGGCGATGGCGTCAGCATCACCTGGACGACGGATGTGGCCTGCGGAACGCGTGCTTCCTTCGGAACCTCCCTGCTGAAGCTGGACCAGAAGGTCGAAGGGCCGGTCAGCGAGCAGCACTCGGTGACCTTGGCGCCCCTGACTCGTGGCACGACCTACTACTATGAAATCGGCAGCGCACGGCAGAAGCTCGCGGCGGGCAGCTTTGTGTTCGGCGAGGCGGGATCCCAGCCTGCTGCCGCCTCCCGGGCACCCTCCAGGTCGATGCTCGACAGGCTGGTGGACGCCCTGCGCCCCGCCCCTGCTCCGCCTGCCGCAGCGCCGCCGCCCCCAGCTTCCACCGAAACACCGAGGGCACCGCCGCCGACCCGGGCCACCTGGGGGAGGATGGAAACCTTGCAGGACCATTTTGACCGCCATGGTGCGGACTTTCGTGCCACCAGTCCGGATGACTACGCTGCCAAGGCCTGGCAGTTCCTGGAGCCTGCCAGGGCGGGCCAGCTGCTGATGAAATGGGACGCGGAGGAGGACACCCTGCGCGTTTTCGACCCTGCCAGCCGCGCCTTTGCCGCCTACAACCGCGATGGCACCACCAAGACGTTTTTTCGGCCTAACAGCGCCTCCTACTGGGATCGCCAGCCTGGGAGAAGCATCCAGCCTTCCGAACTGCCGCTCCGATGAAAAACAAAGCCTCCGCCATCCATCACGACTGCCCTGTCTGCGGCTTCAACGGCCTGCGTGAAGCCCCGCGTGGCCGCTCCGGCGGCGCTTCCTTCGAAATCTGCCCCGC
Source organism: Prosthecobacter sp. (assembly GCA_044345155.1). Taxonomy (GTDB): domain Bacteria; phylum Verrucomicrobiota; class Verrucomicrobiia; order Verrucomicrobiales; family Verrucomicrobiaceae; genus Prosthecobacter. The sequence continues at coordinate 6,159 of JBIJBP010000184.1, forward strand.
CTGCGGCTTCCAGTTTGGCGTCAGCGATGATGACGATGGCATCGATTACGAAGAATGGCGCGCCGACTGGATCGAACAGGGCATGACCTGGTGCAGCAAAGGCATCCCCTGCCCCAAGGGCTGGGATCCGCGCAAGCTGTTGAAAAGGGTGACGGGCAGGCAGGCCTAGCCTGGCCTTGCACCGATCTCTTCAGCGGCGGATCCAACGCGTGCCCCAGGCCACGCTCCACTGATACTTGCGGGCATGTTCCCGGATCAGGAAGGGAAGATCCTTTTCCAGCACCAGTTCAAAGTCTGCCGCAAGCCGCTCCTTCAGCCAGTCGCGGGTGGAACCCTGCGGCCAGCGGTCACTGGGGGTGAATTCCTCCAGCCAGGTGCAGGGGGTGGTCAGCAAAAGCTGGCCGCCAGGTTTGACGAGGGCCGGCAGCCGCTCGATCAACTTCTGTGGATTCGTCAGTCGGCACAGCAGGTTGGCGGCGTGAACAAGGTCGAAGCTTCCCAGGTCGTCCCGCAGCTGCATGGCGTCGCCGGTTTCAAACTGAACCCGTTCACGCGGACAATCTTCAGGAACCCGCGCGATCAAGGAGCTGCGAGCGCTGCCTTCATCGAGGCGTTCGTAGGGCAGTTCGCGGCTGCAGAGTGCACGGGCGGCGTCGATGAAGCCCTGGCTGTAGTCGATCCCAAGAACCGTCTGGCAGTGCTTGGCCAGTTCAAAGCTCGACCGGCCGACCGCGCAGCCCAGGTCCAGGGCGGAGGCAGGCTGGAGGGCAAAGTCCGCCAGCGTCGTCACGGAGCGCACCGCAAAATTGAGGGCATCCTGCGGACCCTCAGCCCAGGGCAGCACCTCCGTGGGACTGCCATAATGGAAAAGCAGGTATTCATCGAGCAGGCGTCGGGTTTCGTAGATGTTCATGGTCAGTCGCAGGGAGGACCATGGCTTACGTCTCGCTGTCTGAAATGGGCAAGCAGAACCGCCAGGTCAGCCCAACCAACGGCATGACAAGAGCAGGCTCCCCTGCCCTGTGCCGTGCTCAGACGGTCACGTCAAAGGCACCCCGGCTTTCCAGGAAGACTTCCCAGTCGCGCACCTGGTAGGTGTTGCGGATGAGCTGGCTCACCGGCACCTCGCGGGGCGCGGCAGGGCGGCGCAGCAGCTTCAGCCCGGCCTCTTCAGGAAGCTTGGAGCCCTTGCGGCTGTTCACCTTCTTGTCGGCCAGCACGCAGTTGTCCCAGGTGCTCTTGCCACCCCTGGAGACGGGCACGATGTGGTCGATGTTGCCCTCGTTCGGCTTGAGCTTGCGGCCGGTGTACTGGCAGACGCCTCCGTCGCGTTCCCAGATGGCCTTGGCACAGAACTTCGGGCGGCGCTTGGGCACGCGGTCAAACCGGGCCAGCACCAGGACGGTGGGTACGCGCACCGGGCCCTTGACGGTGCCGATGCAGTTGTCGCCTTCGAGTACGGGCAGGCCCATCCATTCCTCAAAGGTCACGGGAGTCATGTCGTCGTCTCCGGAGATCTTGAGGGCGGTGGCATTGCCGGTGGCCATCATGCTGAAGGCTTCGGCGGGCGTTTTGACGGCGATCGCCTGCCAGTTTCGGTTCAGGACCAAAACCGTCGATTTGTTCAGAACGTCACTCATAAACGGGGCTGAGAAGGGTGTTTCGAGCATCACGGCCCGTCGGGGCGGGCAGCGCTGTTCGTTCTGGGACGGTGAGGCTAGTCAGCGGTCCCGGTTTGCCAAGTGGCAAGTTGGTCAGAAAAAACCGAAGTCCGAAGAATGGGGATTGATCGTGTTGCCGAGGGCGTCACCTGACAGTGGGGCCATGCAGCGATGTGG
>JBIJBP010000073.1:0-26071 GCA_044345155.1 Prosthecobacter sp.
CATCGTGCAGGTCAACGGCAGCACGAAGCGTTATGTGGCCCGGGTGATCGGGGCCGACCCTCAGACGGACGTCGCCCTGATCAAGATCGACGGCACCGGCCTTCCAGCCGCCACGCTGTCCGACAGCTCCAAGCTGAGGGTCGGGGACATCGTGCTGGCCCTGGGCGCCCCGATGGAACTCAGCCGTTCGGTGAGCCAGGGCATCATCAGCGCCCTCGGCCGCAGCGGCATGGGCATCATCCGTGGTCGTGACATGCCGGCCTATGAAGACTTCATCCAGACGGACGCCGCGATCAACCCCGGCAACTCCGGCGGCCCCCTGGTCGATTCGCTCGGGCGCGTCATCGGCATCAACACGGCGATCTATTCACGCTCCGGCATGAATGCCGGCATCGGCTTTGCCATCCCGATCAACCTGGCCCTGCGCATTGCCGAGGATCTCACCGATGATGGCGAGGTCTCCCGCGGCTACCTCGGCATCCTGCCGGCCGACATTGACGCCGAGACGGCCAAGCTCTGGAAGCTGAACGACGAAAGCGGTGCCATCATCAGGACGGTCAAGAAAAACTCCCCGGCCGCCAAGGCTGGCCTGCAGGTCGGTGACGTCATCCTGTCGGTGTCCGGCAAAAAGATCGAAAACGCCTCCAACCTGCCCGTCATCGTCAGCAGCTATCGTCCGGGGCAGGAAATCAGCCTTGAGATCATCCGTGAAGGCAGGCCGATGACCGTCTCGGCCAGGCTTGAAAGGCTGACGCCCGAGATTCTGGCAGGCGCCGAGGCTCAGGACGAAAACGACAAGGGGGCTCCGGGGGACATCCTGCCCGGTGTCACCATTCAGAATCTCAACCCCGGACTTCGGGAGAGGTATGAGGTGTCCGAAGAAATCACCGGCGTGATCATCACGAAGCTTGACCCCCAGAGCCGCGCCGCCGCCATGGGCGTTGAGGAGGGGGATGTCATCACCCAGGTGAACCGCAAGCCGGTCAAGACAGTCGGCGAGGCAAACACCCTTGCGAAGGAAAGCTCCAAGACCGTCTTGCTGAAAGTCTGGCGCAAGGGCGACACCATGCTCTTCATGGTCGGCAACAACTGAGCCGGCCTTCTGATTCCGCCCGCACCCGTCACCAACGGGTGCGGGCGTTTTCTTGAAGCGGGGGGAGAGTCCGGCGCGATTTCAAATTTGAACGCAACTTCGGTTCGGCGGCGACGTTTCAGCGCAGGTTATCCTCCCTTCTATGAAGACAACTTTGTCCGGCCTTCTCTCGGCTTTCCTGGTGTCCCTTGTCTCCGGCCAGGTTCCCGCCCCTGTTCCAGAGCCGCCCAGGCAGGCGGTCATCGCTCCGGACGGCAACTCCAACTTCCGGCTCTGGACCAACACGGCGGGCAAGACCCTGGAGGCGACCTTTCGAGGCGTGGAAAACGGCAGTGTTTTCCTGCAGGCCCGCAACGGCCTCGTCCACCGCATCCCGCTGGAGGCCCTTGCCGAGGCTGACCGCCGGCTGGCGATGACCATGAAACCGGAAGGCCTGGGCATCCCCAAGGACCCCGGCGTCGCCCAGGCGGCGGCCATCATCGACAAGGGAGTTCTGATGGGCCTGACCAAGGCCGGGCAGAAGCCGAACCCTCTGGCGAGCGACGAGCAGTTCATCCGACGCGTCTACCTGGACCTGGTGGGACGCATCCCGACACGCGAGGAAACGCTGGAGTTTCTCAATGACAGCAGCTCCTCCAAGCGTGGAAACGTGATCGACAGGCTGGTCAGCAGTGATGGTTTCAGCTCGCGGATGTACAACTACTTCAGCGACATGCTGCGCATCGCGGATGATGCCCAGAAGGCGAAGTTTTATTCCTATCAGGAATGGCTGAAGGACCAGATCGCCAGGAACCGCCCCTGGAACGAGGTTGTTCATGACATGCTGGCCGCCGATGGCAAGATGCTTGAAAACGGCGCTGCGGGCTACCTCCTGAGGGATCGGGGCATGAGGCTCGACAACCTGAGCCTGACCCTCAGCACCTTCCTCGGTGCCAACGTCGCCTGCGCACAGTGCCATGACCATCCCTTCGCCGACTGGACGCAGAAGCAGTTTTATGAAATGGCCGCCTTCTTCGGCGCCTCGGAGGCCGGGGAGAGGCTGCGGCCCGGCATGGCTCTGCGCGGCCTGCGCGAGGAGCTGGGCCAGCAGGCCTTCCAACAGGCCAGGCGCCTGTTTGATGTGAATTCACTCAGCATCAAGGATGTGCAGGAAAATGACCTCACCCTGCCTCCGGACTACAAGTACAAGGATGGCAAGCCGGGTGATTCCGTGAAGCCAGGCCTCGTTGCCTGGAGCAAGGATGACCATCGCCTGCGCTGTTATCAGACCGTCGAAAATGAACTCAAGAAGTCCGGCAGTGAAAGCAGGCTGCGTGAGATCTTTGCCGGTTGGATGACCGCACCGGACAACCCCCGCTTTGCCATGACCATCGCCAACCGTCTTTGGAAGCTGGTTTTTGGCGTGGGTGTCAAGGAGCCGGTCACGGACCTTGATTCACCGGATGACTCCAGCAATCCGGCCCTGCTCCAGCATCTGGCGAATGAAATGGTCCGCCTGAAGTTCGACATCCGGGCCTTCATGCGCCTGCTCTGCAACACGCAGACCTACCAGCGCGAGGCCGTGACCGCCGAACTGGCGATGGGCGAGCCCTTTTACTTCCCCGGCCCGACACTGCGCCGCATGACGGCCGAGCAGGCCTGGGACAGCTGTGTCACGCTGGCGATTGGTGACAAGGTGGACCAGTTCAAGCTCAAGCGAGCCGACACTTACGCCCAGGTCATGAACATGACGGGAACCGACATGTCGGTCGAGGTCATCAAGGAGAAGCTGACCGCCATGCAGGACATGAGGAAAAGTGCTGCGGGCGCCTTTGGCTTTGATGGCAAGGGCAAGGCGGGTGCGAAGAAGAAACGCGCCATGGCCAGGGCCCGGACCGATGCCTCAGAGGGTGAGGACCACAACCAGCCTGAAACAATGGGCGGGCTCGTGCTTGCCCGTGCCAGCGAGCTTCGTCAGCCGGAGCGCGACGATCACTTCCTGCGCATGTTCGGCCAGAGCGACCGGCAGATCGCCGACAGCAATTCGGAGGAGGGCAGCGTGCCCCAGGTGCTGATGCTCATGAACGGCGAGGCGCAGGGTGTGCTCAGCAGTCGTCAGGCGCTTGCCGTGGCCACGGCAGAAAAGCAGGAAAGCGCCCAGGGCCAGGTGGAAAGCCTCTACCTGAGCTTCTTCAGCCGCAGGCCGAGCGCCGATGAGCTCAAGAGCATCTATGCCGACATTGAGGCGGGATTGAAGCCTGGCGACCTCGCCTGGGTGCTGTTCAACTCCCGTGAATTTGTGTTCGTCCAGTAAGTCGCCGCCCAGTTCCTGATCCCCAAAGAACGTCTTCATGAATGCCATGCCAAAATCAGCCGACCCCGTGACCCGGCGTCATTTTGTGGAACAGGTCGCCCGGGCCGCCCTCGGGGTGACTCTGCTGCCGCACCTTTCTTCCGCAGCCGAACCAACAACGCCGAAACCCGGCAGCCTGCCGGGCTTCGGCAAGGCAAAGAACGTCATCTGGCTGCAGATGATCGGCGGCATGTCGCACATTGACACGCTCGATCCCAAGACGGGAGACAGCAAAGGTGCTCGCGATCCCATCCAGACCAAGGCCGACTATCAACTCGGCGGCTACCTGCCCACCCTGGCCCGGGATCACGCCGACAAGCTGGCCATCATCCGCAGCATGAGCTCGAAGACCGGCGTCCATGCCTCCGGGCAGTACCTGATGCGCACCGGCTATGAGCAGCGTGGCACGATCAAGCATCCGGTCCTCGGAGCCTGGGCACAGGAACTGCTTGGAAAGAGCAGCAAGACCCTTCCTTCCTCCGTCTGCATCAACAGGGGCCCCGAGCATGGCAACGGTTTCTTTAGCGCCGCCTACAGCCCGCTGCCCATCCATGATCCTGACGCCGGCCTGCAATACTCCACCTTCGCCGCCTCCGCCGACGTCATGAGCCGGCGGCTTGCCCTGTTGAACAAGATCGACTCGCCGTTCCGCTCCAAGTTCCAGGACACCAACCTCAAGGCCTACACCGATTTCTACGACGACACGCTCAAGCTGCTGAGCAGTGAGGATCTCAACGCCTTCAAACTGACCGAGGAAAAGGATGCTGAACGTGAGAAGTACGGCCTTAACAAGTTCGGCCAGGGCTGCATGCTGGCCCGTCGGCTTGTCGAACACGGCGTGCGGTTCATCGAGGTGACCCAGGGTGGATGGGACATGCACAACGACATCGACGACGGCATGGAGGAAAACGGCACGATCATCGACACGGCCATCTCCGCGCTGCTTGCGGACCTCCAGGAACGAGGCCTGCTTGCCAGCACCCTGATTGTCCTTTGTTCGGAATTCGGCCGTGGGCCGACCATCAACAGCCGCAGCGGCCGAGATCATCATCCCAAGGTCTTTTCCACCCTGCTGGCAGGTGGTCCCGTCCGGGGCGGCACGATCTACGGGGCCAGTGACAAGGCGGGTGAATCGGTGGCCGACAAGCAGACCAGCATCCAGGACTTCCACAGTACCATCGGTCATGCGATGGGCATGGATGTGAACCAGGTGGTCATGTCCCCCAGCAACCGTCCCTTCACCGTCGGCGACAAGGGCCAGGTCATTCCCGAGGTGCTGGCCTGAAGCGGCTTCGGCAAAGTCTGTTCAGGCACTTTCCTGGTGCGGCCTTCTACAGGTCAATCCAGACGGGCGTGCCTTCCGGGATGGCGTCGAAAAGCTCGATGACATCCCGGTTTCGCATCCTCACGCAGCCGTGGCTTGCCGCCCTGCCGACGGCATTTTCGTCATTGGTGCCATGGATGTAGATGTAGCGCCGCCAGGTGTTGCCGTTTCTGGATTCCAGTCCGTCTAGCCAGAGAATGCGCGTCAGGACCATGTCCGAGTCCGTGTCCATGCCGGGCTTCCAGTGTCCGGCCGGCTTCCTGGACTTGAAGATGGTCCCGGGCTCGGCGCCTTCGCCATGCTTCTCCCTGACGATGAACCTGCCCGGCGGAGTCTTGTTGCTGCCCTCGGTGAAGCCGATGCCAAATTTGGAGGTGCTGCACGGCCACTCCTGCAGCAGGCGCTCATTTTCAAAAAGCCGCAGCCTCTGGGTGCCGATGCTGACTTCAATGCGTTTCATGAGGGGAAGTTCAGCCAAGCGAGGCTCCGACCATCGCCATGGTTTCACGCTGACGCTTGAGAACGACCTCCCGGGCGGTCGCCGCCCTGGCTTTTGCAGCGGCAGGATCCTTGGCCATCGCCAGGACCGTTGCTGGAACGCGTTCAAGCTCCTCCTCCTTGTCGAGATCGAAGAGCCAGTCCTGCAATCCAATGTCCTGCCACATCAGGCCCTTGCTGGTCTGCTCCGCCCAGCGGCAGACGATGGCGGGAACGCCGTTGCCGATGCACATGATCGGACTGTGCATCTCTGCGCCGAAGAGGCCGGCGCTGCGGACATAGGTACTCAGTGCCTCCGCCGTCAGCCAGTAGTCCTTTTTCCAGACGACACGTGCCTTCACATCCTCGGGAAGCGGGTCAAAAAGCATCTCGCGATTGACCTCCATCTGGCTCGCATCCTCCGGACAGAGCAGTACCTTCATGTCGGTGCCGCGCACGACATCCACGATCGCCCGGCGCAGCGGAGCCAGGTCATGCTCCTTCATCTTCTCGTTTTTTTCGTGCTTCACCGGATCGAATTTCATGCCCTTTTTGATCTTCCAGTAGGGCGTGTAACGAAGCCTGGCGATGCAGCAGAGGAACTTGCCGTCCTCCAGCCCGGAGGTCTTCAGGAAAGCCTCCGCCTTCTCGTCGTCGCGCAGATCGGTCGCAAAGGCGCCGTCGGGACCAAACTCCATGACCGGGCAGGTGCATCCTCGTTTCCTGGCCACCTCCAGGGAGGCTGAATCCCGGAAGTAGGCAAACCGGGCGGCGCTAAGAACCTCGATGGTCTTCGAGATGGCCGCGTCACTGGAAGGTTTGGTGGAGACTGATCCCTGGAGGGGCAGGGTAATGCCATAGACACCGTAGGGCTTTCCAGTCTCCTTGTGCCACTTTTCAACATCCTTCTGCGCCACCAAGGATGGTCCCGAGCCATGCAGGAGGAAGTCGCATTCGGCAAAGGCGGCTTTTATCTCCTCGGCGCTTTGCAGGATGCGCAGCTTGGGAAAACGCTTCATCAGCATCTCGTCGACGCCGTTGTCCACCTTGCTCGGCCACAGGCGCACTTCGACTTCCGGCAGATGCTTCTCCAGCAGTGCAAGCACGCCGGGGGTGTGTGCGATGTCCCCGATGTTCACCGTCTGCCAGGAGGAACGCAGGATGAGCCGGGCCGGACGTCCGGCGGCGGAGGCGGCTGGTACGAGTCCTGAGGCAAGGGCGGAGAATAGAAATGATCGGCGTTGCATGGTATGGGAAGGCTTCTAGGCGGCGGCAGGAACATTTTGGACAAGGAAAGGACGGAGTCAGGACCTGGCCTGCTCGCGGGTGGTCGAGCTGCCGATCACGCGACGTCCAAGCCTCCAGGCATAGGCCAGGGCGAAGGGCAGGAGCGCCCAGCCGAGCCACCAGCCGTCCATGTCTCGATGAATGATGCCGAGCAGCAGGCAGCAGATGACGGGGGCGGACAGTCCGGCCCAGTAGGGCGGCTGAACAAAAAGCACTTCAGCCTGGGCCAGGAGCTGATGCCAGAGCCCGGGCGGCACGGTGCCGGCGTCAGGCCGCAGGATCAGCAGGCCGTGATGTTCACCGGCCTCCTCCTGTTCGGCGGAATGCCGGAAGAGGAAGGAGGCGTGCGCGCTCAGGGCGGTGGAAAGCAGCGCCAGGGCCGCCAGGGCAAGGCTTGCGGAGACGCTGGTGTTCACCATGGGGATGGAGATCTCCTCGTTTTCATATTCATGGCGGACCGAGGCGTAGAGGTCGTCCACTTTGCCGGTCGAATCCGTCCATGCCTGGGCCTTGCGGCGGATGGCGCTTTCAATGTCGTCGGCCCGCATGGGCTCGGCATTCAGATGAGTGAGAGCCCTGAGTGGCATGGCCTGCCAGTGTTCCTTGCCAGTTGCCGGGTGCAGGCCCTCCTCGGCGTTGGTGATTTTCACTGAAAGCGGCGTGCGAAGATGCAGGTCGGAATCCGGCTGGGTCACGAAATTGAACTCATAGAGCGGCGCTGCGTTCCCGTCAGCTGCTGCCAGGCGTTTGTAGGAATCACGTTCGGCCCTGAACCTGAGCCAGCCGCCGCTGGGAAGGGGCAGCCGGTGAATCGGGGAGCCCTTGGCATCCGAGTCAAAGAAGCGGGCGATGGCATCGGCGGCGGACATGCTGGAGGCCGGGCTTACGTGTCGCTCAAGCTCATCCACCTCCTCCTGGGGCAGGCTGACTGTCCCAGGGGTGTCATGAGCCCGCATCTGGCCTGCGGAGGCGGTCAGTAGAAGGTGGGCGACGTAGAGCTTCTCCAGTTCGGCCATGTCCGCCGTCTGCGATCTGCGGCTGCTGGAAAAAGAGACGCATAGCACGACCACGAGCGCCTGGGTCAGCAGGTTGCTGCGGATTTTTTCTGCGAGTTCAGTCGGCATAGAAGGCGAAATGCTTTCGAGCCTAACGGCTTCACCCGGCATGACAAGCCCGGTCTCAGGAGCCGCGTCCGCGGTATTCTCCCGGCGCCACGCCCACCCACCTTTTGAAGACCCGTGAAAAGATGGCGCCGTTGGCGTAGCCGACCTGGGCTGCCACAACCTCCAGCTTGTCATCACCGGTCTCGAGCAGGAGGCGCGCCTTTTCCATTCTCAGGCAGGTCAGGTGCTGCATCGGGCTGCGCCCCAGCTCCCTGAGGCAGAGCCGACGTAGATGTTCGGGGCTGCAGTGACAGCGGTGGGCCAGCTCCGCCAGCGTCCAGTCCCGCGCCAGGTCCTGCACCGCGTCCGCCCAGAGCTTCGCCACGCGCGGCTCCTGGCTGCGCCAGGGCTGGGCGATGCGCCGGATGCTGGCGTGCAGCAGCTCCAGCCAGTGATGAAGCATCCTTGGTTCGCGCTCGCCCTGCCATTCGGCGCGGATTCCTGAAATCAGGCGCACCACAGCCCCGGCGTCCGAGGTCGGCACGACTGGGGATGACGCGCCGACCACGGGGGTGACAAAAGCCGGTTCGTCATAACGGACCCAGGCAAAGCACCAGCGTTCACGTCCTGTTGCCTCAAAGGCGTTTAGCACGCGGGGTGGCGCCAGGCAGATCATGCCCGGCCTCACTCCCTGCCATTTCCCGTCCAGCAGGATCCTGCCGGTGCCGCTCAGGCAGGCAAGAACGAAGCTGCCCTCCGGCTTCATCCGAACGCGACGATAGGGCGGCAGCGCCTCGTCCATCCCCAGCCGGGCGATTCGATGCGACCGCAGTTCGGCGCACTCGGAGGACTCGACCAGCCAGCGGCGTGTCTTCGGGCCATCAATCGTGGTTTCGGTAAGTTCTTCCTGCGTGCTCATCTCGGGTTCGCATTGGAACCTCTTTCCGGTCCTCTGTCACGCCCTGGTGCATTTCAGGCATGACACCGTGCATGACGGCCTGCTAGCCTGTCCCCCAGATCCCGTATTCTCCAGACCATGCGCCGACCATTCGCCCTACTGGCCTTCTGCTCTCTGCTCTCCTCTCCCTGCCATGCGCAGCCCGTGTCGCTCTTCGACGGCAAAACGCTCGATGGCTGGGACTTTGATCCCGCGATGTGGAGGGTCGAGGACGGTGTCATCACCGGCGGCTCCACGACGGAGAAGATCCAGAAGAACGACTTCATCAGCACGAAGAAGTCGTATCAAAACTTCGAGCTGAAGCTCAAAATCAAGGTCAGCGGCGACCCAAAGACCGGCATGCTGAATAGCGGCATCCAGATCCGCAGCGTGCGGGCGGAGCATGGCGCGATGAGCGGTTATCAGGTCGATTGTGGCGAGGGTTGGTTCGGCAAAATCTACGACGAGCACCGTCGCAACAAAGTCATTTGGTCACCCACGCCCGAGCAGCAGGCCGCGCTCGACAAGGCGGTGGATGTCTTCGGCTGGAACGAATACCGCATCCGCGCCGAAGGAGCGCGCATCCAGACCTGGATCAATGGCGTGCATTGCATGGACTTCACCGAGGCGGATCCGAACATCGCGCTCGATGGCGTCATTGCTCCTCAGGTCCACAGCGGCGGCGCTTGCCTCGTGCAGGTCAAAGACGTCACCATCGAAGAACTGCCCGCCACGCCCGGTGCGCCGACTTGGAAGAGCATTGGCGGCCTCGAGGGCATGAAGGCCAAACTGCCGCCAAAACCGCAGGCCAATGCCGCAGCACCGAAGCGCGACATCAGCTACAACAACGTCCAGGGCACCGCCTTGAGCGCTCAGGAGCAGCTCAAGAAGTTCAAACTGCCCGAAGGCTACGAAATCGAGCTCGTCGTGCAGGAGAGCGAAGGGCTCGGCAAATTCGTCAGCGTCTATTTCGACCAACGCGGCCGCATGTGGACGCAGACGGCGCTTGAGTATCCCGTCGATGCGAATGAAAACCCCGCCGCCGCCGAGGCGGTGTATGCGGGCAAAGGGAAGGACAAGGTGCTCGTCTATCCGCGGGAGTCTTTGAATGGAAAGATTCCCGCGGGCGGACTCACCAATGCCACCGTCTTCGCCGACGGCCTCGCCATCCCGCTCGGCATCCTGCCCTGGGGCGCGGGTGATACCTGCTACGTGCAGCACGGCCACGATTTGAAGCTCTACAAAGACACGAATGGCGACGGCAAGGCGGACACCTTCGACGTCGTACTCACCGGCTTCGGCGTGCAGGACTCGCACCTCTTTCCGCATCAGTTCACACGCGCCCCCGGCGGCTGGATCTGGATGGCGCAGGGCCTCTTCAACAACAGCCAGGTCCGCAAACCCGGCAGCGACAAGGTCGTCGATTGGCCGAAGTGCAGCATGGCCCGCATGCGACCCGATGGCAGCGAGTTCGAGGTCATCAGCACCGGCCCGAACAACATCTGGGGCCTCGTCATCACCGGCGAAGGCGAGACCTTCATCCAGGAGGCCAACGACTACGGCTACCCCATCATGCCCTTCCATGAATACGCCTACTACCCCGGCGGCATGGAGGCCCTCAAAAAAAGCTACCAGCCCGATTTCCCACCGCAGGCCGAGTTCCGCATGGGCGGCACGGGGTTGAGCGGCCTCGCACTCATCGAAAGCGGATCGCTGAAGGACAAAGAGGCTGCGCACACCATGGCCGTCGCCAATCCCATCATCTCGAAGATCCAAACCATCGCCATGCATCGCGACGGCGCGTATTGGAAGCTCGCCCAACTCCCCGACCTCATCACCTGCGACGATCCCTTCTTCCGCCCCGTCGCCCTCACCAACGGCCCCGACGGCTGCATCTACATCGTCGATTGGTACAACAAGATCATCTCCCACAACGAGGTGCCGCGTGCGCATCCAGATCGTGACAAGACGCGGGGGCGTATCTGGAGGGTGAAACCCAAAGCTGCGAAGACCGAAATACACGACTTTACGAAGCTGAGCACCGAGGAGCTTGTCGAGTCGCTTGGCAAACAGCCTGTCGGTAAAGTTCATCTCGCCTGGCAGGAACTGCTCGACCGCAAACAGCTCCCAGCGACCCATTTTGCCGCTCAAGAATATCTCGCCAGCAGTCAGTTCGGTCAGATCTGTCAGATCGGTCGGAATCTGTCCGATCAAAACATCGCTGCGCTCCTCGCCTTCGCCAAACCCAGCCTCCCAGGCCCCACCATCCAATCCTCCCGTGGCCCGAGGCAAATCCCCGTGCGCGAGGCCTACGACCGCGAGTTCGAGCGCTTCCTCGTCCGCATGTTCCTGGAGCGTCATCCGGAGGTCGTCGCGAAGTTCCTCGACTCCGAAGCCGCCGCGAAACTGCCCGTCGAGGCCCGCGTGCTCGCCTCGCTCGCGTTGGAGCCGAAGGCCAGCGCCTCGCGCGTCGCCAAACTGCTCCCGCAGCTCGACCGCGCTCCGAATGACGAAGAACTCCTCCGCCTTGCCCAGTTCCCCGCCGAGCCCGGCGTCGGTGAAGCCCTCCAAGCGCTCCTCACGAACGAAAAATCCCGCGCCGCCGTCGCCGAAAAGCTCGTCGCCCAGCGCACGAAGCTCGATGCGAAGCAGATCGCGCCGCTGCTGGTCGATACCGCGAAGCAGATGCTCGCAGGAAGTGATGCGGGCACTCCTGCCCGCACTGAAAACGCATCCACTGCGGGCAAGAGTGCCCGCATCACCTTGGCGCTTCAGCTCATCAGCGGCTTCCAGCTCAATGCACTCGAAGCAGATCTCGTCGCACTCTTGAAGGACATAAAAAACAAAAGCGACACCCTCAAAGTGCTGCGCGACCTCCGCAGCGCCGAAGCTGATCTCTTCGCGTCCCTTGCTCAATCTGATCCCGATGCTCTCACACGCGATGCCGCGCTCGAAGCCCTCGCCACCTCACGCGCACCCGATGCCGGAACCAAACTCCTCGCGCTCTATCCCTCGCTTCAACCGCCGCAGCGCCGCAGCGCCCTCAACGCGCTGTCCAGCAGCAAAGCCGGTGCGAAGACCATCGTCACCGCCTTGCTCGACCAAAAACTCCCGCAGACCGATCTCGACGGCCCCACCGTCGAACGCCTCGCCACCGTGCTCGGCGATGATCCCGCGCTCGAAAAACTCCAGCAGCAGCTCGGCGGAATCTTCCGCGAGGTCTTGCTGCTCGACGGCCAGGACACCGCCTGGGTCGATTCGAAGATCACGCTCGAAGGGCCCTTCACCGTCGAGGCCTGGGTGCGGCTCGCGCCTGGCATTGGCAACGAAGACTGCCTCCTCGGCACGGCCAAAGGCGTGCAGATGAATTTCTTCGGCGGCAAGTTCCGCGTCTATGCCGGTCCCGAGCTGCACGACGTCTGCGTGGCCAACAAACCCATGACGCCCGATCTTTGGACCCACCTCGCCGTCACCCGCGACGACAAAGGCATCCTTCGCATCTACCAAAACGGCGAACTCGACGCCACCGGCACCCAACCCGCCCCCGCCAAATGGGAAAACTGCCAGATCGGCTGGAGCGGCCCCAGCAAGGGCACCGAAGGCGTCATCACCGAGTTCCGCGTGTGGAAAACCGCCCGCAGTGCTCAGGAGATCCGCAGCGGCTTCGATAGGTCCTATGCGTCGCATGAGTCCCATCAGACCTATCTCAAAGCGGGCGAGAAACTCGGTAAAGGCGCCCGAATCGCCAAGACCATCGACACACCGCCGCTGCTCACCGAAGAAGCCGCGAAGGCCCTCGACGCCAAATTTGCCAAATTCACCGCCTTGGCTCCGAAAGGCGATCCGCAGGCCGGAAAGGCCCTCAGCGCTCTATGCATGGCCTGCCATCAAATCGGCAACGCCGGTGGTCAAATCGGCCCGAACCTCTCTGGCGCAGGTGCGATGGGCCTGGAGGCTGTTTTGCGGAACATCCTCACGCCGAATGCCGCCATGGAACCCGGCTACCGCATCTACCGCGTCGAAATGAAGAACGGTGACCTCATCGACGCCTTCTATGTCAGCGAAGACAAGGACGCCGTCGTCATCCGTCAAGCGGGCCTGCCTGACCGGCGTCTCGGCAAGACCGACATTCGAAGCACCCGTTTCATCCGGCGCAGCCTGATGCCTGAAGGCCTTCTTGACGGCCTGGCGGATGCACAGGTGGCAGATCTCCTGGCCTATCTCATGACCTTGAGGGGATAGAGTCAGCCCGGATGCCAGACCAGGCTGGGTTTGTCCATGAGCTGTACAACTGAGCGAGGTCTTTTTGACCTCGGCGACAGTAATCGCGTGATTCTCAGGATGAGCGGGAATTCTCCAAACCCGTGAATCACGCCTATTTTGCCAATCCTTCATCAATTCCTTATGAAAGGCCTGCAAAGCGGAGGATTAAGTTGTCATTCCTGCGTGACCTATGCTTGGATAAGATGCCTTTACCAAGCTTCAGATGGCCGAAGACCCCGCATTTCCTCAAACCCGCTGGACTCTTCTCAAGGTGTTGCGTGATGGCTCGGCGGAGGATGCGCAGTCCGCTCTTGAAACCCTGTGCTCAGCCTACTGGTTTCCCCTTTATGTCTACGCACGCAGCAGGGGATTGAAGGAATTTGACGCAGAGGATTCCGTGCAGAGCTTCTTTGCCCATGTCCTGCGCAGGGAGCTTTTTGCCAGGGCTGAGAAGGGCAGGGGCAGGTTGCGATGGTTCCTGCTTTCAGCCTATGAGCGTTTTAGGATCAATGAGTGGCGCAAGAATCACGCTGGCAACAATGGGGCGGTCGTGGAGTGGCCCCTGCGCGTGTCCGCCGAGGAGGCCGAGCAGCGTTATTTGCAGAACACCACGGACGGCGAGGATGCCTTCACCCTGTTCAACAGGGAATGGGCGAGAAACCTGCTGGAACGCTGCCTGGACGAGCTTCGCAGGGAGCATGAGGCGGATGGACAGGGTGCTAGATTTGAAGCCCTTGCCTCGGTGATGCTTGGCTCCAGCCTGGAGAATGAGCCGACAAGTCTTGCGGAAAAACTGGGCATGAGCCAGGTGGCCTTCCGCCAGGCTCTTTACCGGCTGCGCAGAAGGTATCGCGAAAAGATCGAGGCCGAACTTGCGCTGATCCTTGGAACTTCAGACCAGGAGGTCATTCGGAATGAGATGCAGGAGCTGTGCAAATCCTTCGACTGACGTCATGACTGAGTTTTCCACCAAGTTCATCCACGGCCGGGAGCGGCTCATTCTCTCCCTTCTCCTGGAGTCGGATGCCCCGGACGCTGTGAAAACAACTCCTGGTGTGGGTTCCAGGATCGGGCCCTATGTCCTGATTGAACGGCTGGGGGAGGGCAGGGTTGGCGCAGCCTGGCTCGCCAGGCAGGAACAACCCTACCAGCGTGAGGTGGTGCTGAAGCTCATGAAGCCTGGATTGGACAGCCGCCAGGACCTCGCGCTTTTCAGCTTGGAACGTCAGGCCCTGGCTGCCATGGACCATCCCAGCATTGTGGCCTTGCTGGACATCGGCGTGACCTTGGACGGCCGCCCCTTCTTCGTCATCGAACACGCCGCCGGTCGCAGCTTTGCGGAAATTGTCGGCGAAATGACGATCACCTGGCAGGAGAAGCTTGATCTCTTCATCCAGGTCGCCCTTGCTGTAGCTCATGCCCATGGACGGGGAATCGTCCACCTGGACCTTCAGCCTGCGAACATCAAGTTCGCGCAGAGCGAGGGGAGGCTGCTTCCCAAAGTCATCAATTTCGGCGTTGCCAGAACCCTGCCCAGGCAATGGTGGGGGGATCTGGCTCCGACTCATGGACCAAGACCCAGGGTCACTTCGCGCTTCACTTCACCAGAACAGCTCGTCGATGGCTCCTCGCCTGATCAGCGCAGCGATGTTTTCGCCTTGGGAGGCATTCTTCACGAGCTGCTGACTGGCACGAAGTTCCCCGGCTCCGGTTCAGGGCCGCAGCCTTCTCGGGATTGTCAGGATTTGCCCGCAGTGCTGTGGGATGTCATCCGACAGGCCACCGCCCAGAATCCCGGGGAGAGACATGCTGACATCAACGCCCTGCTTGCCAGTCTGGCTCCGCTTGCAGAAAGGACGGTTTCCCCGGCCTAGGATGGATCCTCTTGACTGAAGCCGCTTCTGCGGGCGTATGAACATCCCGACCATGCGCCTCATTACCGCCTCCCTGGTTTTTTTCACGTTCAGCGCCTCCGCCCAGACGGAGTCCGACTTTCTCACGAACATCCGGCAGCTCACCTTCGAAGGCCGTCGTGCGGGTGAAGGGTATTTCAGCGCCGATGGCGGCAAGATGGTGTTTCAGTCGGAGCGTGAACCGGGCAATCCCTTCTATCAAATTTACCTGATGGACCTGGAGACCGGCGATCAGGAGCGCATCTCCCCGGGCATGGGCAAGACAACCTGCGCCTGGATTCATCCCGACGGCAGGCGCATCCTGTTCGCCAGCACGCATTCCGACCCACGCTCCAAGG
Organism: Prosthecobacter sp.; assembly: GCA_044345155.1. GTDB lineage: Bacteria > Verrucomicrobiota > Verrucomicrobiia > Verrucomicrobiales > Verrucomicrobiaceae > Prosthecobacter. The sequence continues at coordinate 15,068 of JBIJBP010000073.1, forward strand.
AGCTGCAGGACGCCGAATACAAGGATCGCGAGACCAGCCGGGTGCGGAAGTACTCCTGGGACTATGACGAAAACTACGACATCTGGGAATACAGCCTGGCGGACAAGTCCCTGAAAAACCTGACGAACCAAAAGGGTTACGACGCCGAGGGCGGCTGGTCGCCCGATGGCAGAAAGCTGGTTTTTGCAAGCAACCGCGCCGCTTATGACTCCGAGCTTTCCAAGGAGGACCAGGAGCGGCTGAAGATCGACAAGCAGTTCTTCATGGAAATCTACATCGCGGATGCCGACGGTTCGAACGTCAGGCGGCTGACCAACGAGCCCGGTTACGACGGCGGCCCCTTCTTCAGCACCGACGGTTCGCGCATCTGCTGGCGCAGGTTCACGCCGAAGGGGGATGTCGCCGAAGTCTGGAGCATGAACACCGACGGCAGCGACGCCCGGCAGCTCACCCGGCTGGGCGCCATGAGCTGGGCGCCGTATTTTCATCCGAGCGGTGAATACCTGATCTTCACGACCAACCTCAACGGCTTCGCCAATTTTGAGCTCTACCTGGTGGATGCCGACGGCAGGCACGAGCCTGTGCGTGTCACCACCACGGACGGCTTTGACGGCCTGCCGGTATTCTCCCCGGATGGCAGGCGGCTGTCCTGGACCAGCGGCCGCACCGCCAGCGGTCAGAGCCAGATCTTCATGGCGGACTGGGATCATGACCATGCCCGGGTGGCGCTTGGGCTCGACAAGAAGGCTGCACCCGCCGCGGCAGCGGCCATCAAGACGCCGGATGTGGCGGCGACCAAGGCGGACATCAATCCGGCGGACATGCGCCAGCACGTGACATTCCTGGCCGGCGACGAGCTTGAAGGCCGCCTCACCGGCACACGTGGAGAGAGGCTTGCCACACAATATGTAGCCGATGTGTTCAAGGCCGTCGGCCTTCAGGAATACGGCGATGAAGGCTGGTTTGAGCCTTTTGACTTCACCGCCGGAGTCGCGCTCGGTGATGGCAACGCCCTGTCGCTGGATGCCGAACCGCAGACGGCGGACCGTGACTGGAGGCCGCTGTCCTTCAGCCAGCTGGGCGAGGTGAAGGCTTCTCCTGTCGTGTTTGCAGGCTACGGCATCGAGACTCCGGAGGAGGCCACGGGCGGCGACGGCAAAAAGCTGGAGACCTACAGCAGCTATGCCCACCTGGATGTGAAGGACAAATGGGTGCTCGTGCTGCGTTATCTGCCCGAAGGCATCAGCAAGGAGCGCCGTGATGACCTCAGCCGTTATGCCAGCCTGCGCCACAAGGCCCTTGTCGCACGTCAGAAGGGCGCCAGGGGGCTGATCATCGCCAGCGGGCCTAACAGCAAGGTGGTGGACCAGCTGGTGCCGATGAGCTTTGACGCCTCGCTTGCCACCTCGGGCATCGCTGCGGTCAGCGTCACCGACACCCTGGCCGACAAGCTGCTGAAACCCGCCGGGAAGACGATCAAGGAGCTTCAGGACAAGCTCGACACAGGCGAGCTCATGGGTGGCATTGAATGTGGGAAGCTGGTGGTTTCCGCGAAGATCGACATCCGGCAGGAGAAGAAGACCGGCCGCAATGTGCTCGGTGTGCTGCCCGCCCGTGACAAGCCTGACCCGCATGTCGCTCCGCTCATCGTCTGCGCACACATCGACCACCTCGGCAACAAGGGCGGTGGGAACTCCCGTGCTAAGGGGGATGACCTTAACAAGATTCATCACGGCGCGGACGACAATGCCAGCGGCGTCGCCGGTGTCATTGAAATCGCCCAGTATCTGGCCGACCAGAAGAAGCAGGGGAAACTCAAGCTGACCCGGGATGTGATCTTTGCCGCCTGGAGCGGTGAGGAGCTCGGACTGCTTGGCAGCAACCATTTTGTGGAATCCCTGGCGAAGATGTTTCGCGGAGATCCCAATGGCAAGCTGACCGGCATGTTTGCCGCCTGCCTGAACATGGACATGATCGGGCGGTTTCAGAAGACGCTGGTGCTTCAGGGGGTTGGATCAAGCTCCTGGTGGGCGAAGGAGATTGAAAAGCGCAACGCGCCGATCGGTCTGCCTGTGACGACCCAGAACGATGCGCATCTTCCCACCGACAGCACGACCTTCTACCTGCGTGGCATCCCGACCCTGAACGCCTTCACCGGCAGCCATGCGGACTATCATCTGCCCAGCGACACGGCGGAAAAGATCGACTACGAAAACGCCGCAAAGATCGCCAGGCTCATGGGTCTCATAGCCCGCAGCATCGCCACGGCGGACAGCAATCCGGATTATGTTGCGATGGAGGCGCCCAAAAGCCAGGGCAGCCGCGGCGGCCTGCGTGCCTACCTGGGGACGATTCCAGATTATGCCCAGGGCGATACCAAGGGGGTTAAGCTCAGCGGCGTTTCACCCATCGGTCCGGCGGCAAAGGCCGGGGTGAAGGGCGGCGATGTGATCATCAAGCTCAGCGGCAAGGACGTGCTGAACATCTATGATTACACCAGCCTGATGGGTGAGCTGAAGATCGGCCAGGAGACCACCATCACTGTGCTCAGGGAAGGCAGGGAGCTGACCTTGAAGCTGACGCCTGGATCCCGGGAATGAGCAGGTCTGCATCGCGCTGAATCAAGGGGAGGCAGCGTCCCAGATGGCGACTCCCATGTGGTAGCGCTGGTGGTTTTCACTGGCCTTCGAGTACCAGGCGGTCACGAGACGGCCGTCGGCACTCTGGACCGTGCTCGGATAACCACAATCCGAATTGAGCGTGTGCGCGATGCGGACGGGTTCACCCCATGTCACCCCCTCGTCGGCTGTCAGCCTGGCAAGCACGCCGAACTGATCCTTGATCCGGCTGCCGTGGGACAGGAGGATTCGCCCGTCCTTGAGCCGGACCAGGTGGCCGTTGATCTCGTTCCTGGCGGTCACACGCCGCGGTGCGCCCCAGGTGACTCCGTCGTCCTCGGAAATGAAGATGTCCATGCCGGTTTCCCTGGCAGCCGCCATCCAGCGTTTTCCATTCAGATGAAGAAGGGTGGTCTCATTGCCGGTCGGATGAATGGTGCCCGTGCGCCTCCATGTCGTGCCGTCGTCATCACTGCGGAAATGCCAGGAGCGGTAGCCTCTGGTTTTGGTGCTTTTGGCCGGGTCGGTGAATTCACCGCCATAACAAGAAACATGGAGCGCACCGTCCGCGCCCTGCTTGATGTCGCCGAACGGAATGTAGTTCGTCCACCCGGCGTCGGGTGCGGGAAACTCCTTCAGCTGCGTCCAGGTCCTGCCTCCGTCCCTGCTGCGGCAGATCCACAGCGGGAGGATGTCGTCCCGGAAGGCGGCCTGCTTCGGGCGCTGCGGCTGCTTCACGTCCGTCCAGCCGGAGCAGAGCACCAGCAGGTCGCCGTTTTTTGCCAGTCCTGCGGCATGGTTCATCCGATTTGTATGCGGTTCGTTGGGCGCGGGGATGCCGCGTTTCTCCCAGAACTCGCCGGTGGCGCTGTTCCAGCATTCAACGGCACCCTCCATCTGGCCATGGCTTGGCCTGCCAAAAAGCGTGGCATTGATGCTGCCGTCCGGCATCAGGGTGAGGGCGGGCCAGGCACAGACGTTGTCGATGGCGACAAGGCGCGTGGTTTCCTCGGCCGGTAGGATCGCGTGGACGGCGGCGATGAGAATAAGCGACAGTCGTTTCATGGCATGAAGGCTGAATGGCTGTTTCAGGAGTGCGGGCTTTTCAATCGGCGAAGCGCAGGGCATAGAGGTCCGCATCCTTCATCACGAAGCGCAGGCGAAAGGTGCTGCCGGCGAGCCTGGATGTGTCCAGCACGGCGGTCTCGAACTCATCGCCGAAGATCTCGGCTGACTTTTCGAGGACCTTGTCCTGGTCGTCGATCGCCTCGACCTTGATGAAGCCTGTTGCCGAGGTGGCGAAGTTGAGCCGCAGCCTGCCTCCCGGGCACTTGAGGGGATGCGTGGTGAACTCACCGCCCCTGGCATCCGCATGCATGGAGGCAAAACCCTGCCTGCGAACGGTCAGGCGGCGGATGCGATGATCCGGATGACGGTAGTGCTCGCTGATGTAAAGAGACCATTCGGTGTCGCTGGATTCATAGATGCCGCAGGCGGTCATGTTGCTGCGCTCGGTCCAGTTCTTGAGGTCGGGTCCGGGCCGCACCCAGGCTTCGAGGAACGGTCGGTCCCAGTGGGTGCCGTCACGGCTGGACATGAAGACGGCGTCACTCACGCCCGGGCCGCCCGAATGGCCGGGAACCTTGACGCGGCTGGTGGCGAAGCGTTTGGGGAAGGAAAGGAATAGATGCGGGGCGGTGGGGCAGGGGACGGTGGCGCTGGTGTAGAAATGCTCGGCCGGAACGTCCTTGGCATAGGTGTGCGGGACGCCGTCGCTCCAGGTCAGGAAGTCCGCCGAGGTCATGCTCTGGATGGCGCGGACCTTGTTGGAAAAAATCCGGCTGTAGCTGGCATAGCGACTCCGTGTGACGTCCCAGAAGGCGAGGTTCTGCGAATCAAAGGCCCCCTTGGTGATCACCGGCTCCGTCTTCATCTTCTTCCAATGAATGCCGTCCGCTGACACGAAGGCGTAGAGGCCGCCCGGAGTCTCCCCCTGATGCCAGTTCTTGCCGGGCAGTTTGACGCCGCCCAGCGCCTTGTAGCGCTCCTCGGGCCTGGCGTTCGGATTGCTGTCCAGAAACGGGGCGAAGTTATGCGACTCGACGCCGCGCCAGACGACGTTGTTGTCCTTGGTGCCTCCGGCCTCGATCAGGCCGAGCTTCGGCCGTGTGAAGTGGATGCCGTCTTCGCTTTCCACCAAGCAGGTCACCTGGGCGTCGCTGTGGTCGCTGCCACCGGCTGAACCACGGTAATAAAGCCGCACCTTTCGGCCGTCCTGGATGACCGAAAAGTAGCCGCAGGTCGGGCCCTCCCAGGGCTTGTCCGTGGTCAGCACGACCTCGCGCCTGACCGGTTCATGGAGCTTCAGCTCCAGCCCTTGTTTGGCGGCGACCAGGAATTCATCCACGAAAGGCTCCCAGCGTGAACCGATGTCCAGCGGTTCGGCGGCCTGGGTGCCAAGGGTGAGGGCGAAGGCGGAGAGGAAGGCGGCGGCTTTCATGGCGTCCTGACTTGAAACGCAGGACGGGCTGGCAAACCAACTTTGCACCGCTGGTCCTTCGAGCAGACCAGGGTTCCAGACGGACCTGCCTAATCTGCCGCGACGCTGAGGTCGGAGAACAGCACGCACCAGTTCCAGAGCGGGTAGGGCTGTCCAGCCCTGGCGCCATAGGCCGCGTCAGCGAACGAATGCACGGAGCGCTCCGGATCGGAGTCACGCAGGTTGCCGTAGCTGAACGAACGCTGGGCTGTGACTGCCTGGCCCTTTTCGAAACGGACGGCATTGCGCAGCTCCTTGGCATCGTAGCGCAGAAGCGTCCGGCCGGCGTCTTCACGAACGGACCGGATCACCACTCGCGCGGATGTTCCGGACAGGCTGGTGATGAGAAACGCGCCTTCGTTGATGAGTGGGCGCAGGCGGTCCATCAGGAGGCCTTCCAGCATCACGTCCTCCAGGCCGCCTTCGGCCTTTTGCAGTTCAACGATGCTGCCGAGCGCCGCTGCAAAGGGGTGCCCGTAGCTGAGCCTGCATGTTTCATCTTCAGGAAGCGGTTTCGTGAGCTGGATGCGAATGCTGGCGGGGCCGCTGACTGTGACTGAACTGAGCGACAGCGTCCGTCCATTGCCGTCATGGGCCCTGAAGCCGGCCAGCGAGGTGAAGCCGCCGGATGCGGCGGTTTCCTGGCGTGCCAGGAAATCCGTGTCGATCACCAGCGGAGGCCGCGGCACGGTGAACTCAATCTCCATGGCGGTGCGTCCCGGCAGGAGCCTTGCCCTGCGCGGCCGCAGCGGCTGCCATGACTCACCTTTATCAAGGACACGATGCATGACCTTGCCCACCTGCTCACCCCACCAGCGTTCGCCGTCGGCGGAGAGATGAATCGGGTCACCATGACGCCCGGGCGGATAGCGGCTGTGGATGGCGCTTGTCACCGCATAATGTGGCCCCACGAGATGGATGCGGGGATCCTTGTCCGCCGCCATGAGCTGCGCCTCTCCGGCCGGCCCCAGGGTCTGGTAGGTGAACATCGGCAGGTCGGCCTGCTGTCCGGTGACCGCCCCAAGGTCTGCTGACCATCCTTTTCGATAGGCGATGAGCTGGTCGCGATACCAGGCCAGGCCTGCCTGGCGCGGCAGCTCCCTGTCCCATCGTGTGGGCATGATGCCTCCCGCCGGACCGCCATTGCCCTCGCCCTGCATCCAGTAGAGCGCCTCGATTCGGAACACCTCTCCGGCGGCCCCTGCCTGCTGAACCGCCCGTCGTGCGTCATCCAGGCTGGTCCGGTAGTAGCCGCCGCCGTGCCTTCTTGAAACGGGGGTGCGTTCATCCGTGGAAAGGTCAGCGCTGGAGAGTTCCTGAATCTGCCTGCCGCCCTGGCCCGCGCAGGCCACGAGGAAGCGCGGCGGGGTGACAGCAGCCGGAGTTTGGCTGAAGTTCATCCTGGCTGCCCTCCAGTGATCCGCCATGCCATTGGCCGCCGTCTCGCCAAGGCCACCGTTCACCTGGGCGTGAAGCGGCACCCTTCGAAAGGATTCATTGGCTCGTTTCTCGGGTGATGCCGGATGATCCTGGGGCAGCCAGGTTCGGACACCGCGCAGAAACATGAGATTGCCCCAGCCTGTATCCGTGGGTGTCACCAAAGGCAGGGACTCGGAGCCATCACACAAAGACTGCCCCATCATCCAGATGCCGGAGACGGTGGGAGCCGGCTCTGAGGCGAGGAGCGGGATGGCAATGATGAGGGCCCAGATGCTGCGGTTCATGTCAGGAGTTGGTCGGGATTGCTGCGGTCTTTGAGGGTGCTTTGGCTCAGGGTGGGCGATCACGGACCCAGGCTCATGACTGCTTGGAAGAGCTGTTCCTGAAGGGTCGTTGCCGGCCGGCCGTCGTGGGGGTGCCGAACCTCACACTTCACGCCAAGGGGCCTCAGGGTCTCCTGGAGCATGAGGCCGAGCAGGGCGCTGTGCGTAGGATCCGGCTGAGGCTCGCCCTTCACCGGCGGCCTGTCCTCCTTGGTGGTGAGAATGAAGGCGGGAGGATCGTCGGCGCTGGCATGGGAGATGGGGGACCACTCGCGCAGGTCGGCGAGGTGACGGTCACGGCTGGCAAGGAAGGGGGCGAAGGCCTCCCTGCGTGTCCGCCCCGAATAACCAAAGGCATGGCCGCCGTATTCGCTGTTCGGGATCCATTCGACCAGCTGCCGGGGATCCAGCGAAGGCTGGGGCGCCTTGGTCACAGTATGGCGGACGCGGGTGGATTCGCGGGCGACCGGATCCGCCGACTTCGGGTCGGCCATGTCATCGTGCATGGCCAGCCAGAGGCTGGAGCAGCCGCCGGCGCTGACGCCACAGGCGGCGATGCGTGTCTTGTCGAGGTTCCATTCGACGGCCCTGGAGCGCAGGAACTGCAAAGCGCGGGCGGCATCCTGCAGCGGCCATTGCAGGGGTGGTGAGATGCCGGCGGCATTCGCATCGGCCAGGAAGCGGTAATTGATGGAGGCCACGGAGACGCCCGCATCGAGAAAGGCGCGCACATCCAGATGCTGGTGGATGTCGGTCTTGTCCTGCGCTCCCCAGCCTCCGCCGTGTATGTAGAACACAACGGGCGCGGGCTTGCCCGGGTTTGCCAGCCACACGTCCAGCGTCTGGCGGAAATGCGATCCATAGGGCACGTCCACATGAGTGGCGGGCGTGGCGTCGGCCTTGTCGCTGGCGCTGGCCTTGCGCACCTCCGCCGGGGGCATCCAGCCGTTCCGGCGCTGTTCGCCGGGTTCGTAGGCGCAGGTGATGAAATAGAGGCCGTCGGGTGCAAGCCCGCCGGGCGGCACGTTCACCTGAAGCTGGGTGAACCCGTCAGCGAACCAACTTTGATAACCATGTGTTCCGTCCTGCCGCAGCGGGGCGCCGTTGAGGCGTACGTCCAGCTTTGCCGGAGCCCGGTAGGGAAGCCGCATCCGGAAGCCGATGCCCTGCGTGATCCTGGCATCCGTCGTCGTGGCAAGAAGCTGTTCATCGGTCTGGTCCATGGCGACCTTGATCTCGGGGCCGGCCTTGATGAAGGCCTGGACGGCCCCGGGGAACCTCCTCCCGGCCACCGCCTTTTTCGCCGCTGCCGTGGTCGCCACGACGAAGCTCTCACGTCCGGCCGTCTGGGGGTAGAGGAAGCCGAGGGCGAAGTCAGCCTGCTGGTTCCAGAGTTCGACACGGCTGGCGCGCCGCTCCCTGGCGTTGCGCCCGCAGGCCGTGACGAAATGACCGACGAAGTGACGCATGCGATTCACGGGATAACCAATAGTGCATTCATCCTGCCAGACGCCGTTGCCGATCTTCATCAGGCCCTTCATGCGTGCCACCAGGCTCTGCTCCCAGGCCACCTCCTGGGTGATGATCATGCTGTGAAACCTGGCGTAACCATAATGGGCGGAATAGAACAGCGGCATGCCATGCCAGAGCTTCCGGCCCAGCGGGGCCAGCTCCGGCCCCCAGAAGGTGCGCTGCGCGTCCGCCTCGAACCGGTCTGATGGAAACCCCGCCTCTCTGCCAGCATCGATCATGGCCTCGGTCACACGCCAGTCCCAGGGCCGCAGGGCGTAGTTCGAATAAGCGCCGCCTGTCACCTCCGTCATGATCTGGCCCTGGTACATGCGGCGCGAGCCGAGCTGGTCCGGCGCATACTCCTGAAGGCCGGTGCCATGCAGGTCCACATGCACCTCCGGCTGGTGTTCATCGATCACGGAAAGCACGGCGGCCAGCTCCGGCGCATCCTCGGGCTTGGTCAGCCTGAGCGTCTTCACATCCCACAGCTTGCCGATGCGGGCGGAGCCTGTGTAGGGGTCGACGCCGTGTTCGTTGCGGAAGCGGTCGGTGTAGAACATGGCGAGCGGATTCACGCAGGGCATGATGAGCAGGATCTGCCTGCGCCGGGTTTCGACCGCCAGTGGGTCATCGCCCAGACACCATTCGGCAAAGGCCATGGCGCCGGAGGTCCCTGTGCGTTCAGGCCCGCTGTGCAGGGTCGTCACCAGGCAGACCTGCTTGTCATCGCTGCTCACGGAGGCGTCGGTGATCTTCAGCAGGTAGACAGGCATGTTCCGCCCGCTCATGCCGCGTGACTCCAGCGTCACCAGGCCGGGATGGGCTTTGCGCCAGTGAACCAGGGTTCCCGAATACTCCTCCCAGGTCAGGCGGTGCAAGGGAGGGTGCGTTTCCTGGGCGGATGCCAGAAGCGGGGCCAGGATGAGGAGGCAGGTGAAGAGCCGGTTCATGCAGGAAGGCATGTCCCAGTCAACGCCAGGATCCCCGGGGATGATGCTGGATTAACAAAAAGACCAGAATCGAGCGCCGGTCTCAAAGGCCGGGCGGATGCCTGGCCACATAGCCCTTGATGGGCCTGGAGCGTGTGGACCACTTCGGGCCTTCGTTTTCACCGTTGTAGCCGGTGTCGAGGCGCAGTCCGGCCACGACGATGAAGGCGTGGCCGCTTTTGGCATAAACAGTGATGTACCTGCCGGCTCCACGGCTTCCATAGCTGCGCAGGCCGCCGGAAGTGGCGGGCGACTTGATGAGCCCGGCGCCGTGCAGGGCGTAGGAGACCGTTCCCGAGCAGTCGTAGCCGCTGTCATGAAAGCTGCGGTGTCCGCCGCCATACTTGTAGGGCTTGCCCGCGATGCGGTTGCCGGCACTGATCACCTCCATGACCTGCCTGGGAAGCCCCGCCGGAGGAACCGCCCTGCCATTGACGATGACCGCCGTCCTGCCGCGATGATACTCGTATTCCCAGCGCCGCGGCGAGGAGCAGGACGCGAGCAGAACAAGAAAAAGCGGGAGCAGCAGGCCGGACAGTCTGCGGGGGGAGGGCATTCCGGATGCTATGCGGATGACAGGACCGGGTTCAAGGGCGGTTTTGACGCGTTGAAGCGGCGTTTGACGCGTCCCCTCCGCACGCTAGATGCATGGGCATGTCCCTCATCGGCACCCCGCTTTCCTCCTCCGCCACCAAAGTCATGCTGCTCGGCTCCGGCGAGCTTGGGAAGGAGGTGGTGATCGAACTCCAGCGCCTCGGCTGCGAGGTCATTGCCGTGGACCGCTACGCGAACGCGCCCGCCATGCAGGTGGCGCACCGCAGCCATGTCATCACCATGCTCGACGGCGACGCGCTGCGCCGCATCATCGAGGCGGAGAAGCCGAACTACATCGTGCCTGAGATTGAGGCGATCGCGACCGACACCCTGATCGAGCTGGAGCAGGAAGGCTACACCGTGGTGCCGACGGCGCGGGCCGCCAAGCTGACCATGAACCGCGAAGGCATCCGTCGTCTGGCGGCCGAGGAGCTGGGGCTGAAGACCTCGCCCTACGTCTTTGCCAGCACCGAGGAGGAGTTTCGGGCGGCCGTCGCCAAAATCGGCATGCCCTGTGTCGTGAAGCCGATCATGTCCTCCAGCGGCAAGGGGCAGAGTGTGGTGAAGACGGAGGCCGACATCGCGTATTCCTGGCAGTATGCCCAGGAGGGTGGGCGTGCGGGCAAGGGCAAGGTGATCGTCGAGGGGTTCGTCGAGTTTGATTATGAGATCACCATGCTGACGGTCCGGCATATTGGCGGCACCAGCTTCTGCGCGCCCGTCGGGCACACCCAGATCAAGGGCGACTACCGTGAGTCCTGGCAGCCGCATCCGATGTCGCAGAAGGCCTTGGAAGCCGCGCAGCACATGGCGGGTGCGATCACCGAGGCTCTGGGCGGGCGCGGCCTGTTTGGCGTGGAGATCTTCATCAAGGGCGACGACGTGATCTTCAGCGAGGTGTCGCCGCGTCCGCATGACACGGGTCTTGTCACGCTGATCTCCCAGGACCTGAGCGAGTTCGCCCTGCATGTGCGAGCCATCCTCGGCCT
>JBIJBP010000185.1:0-7856 GCA_044345155.1 Prosthecobacter sp.
TGGCGCCGAGCATGATGAAGGAGGTGGCACGCACCTTCGAGGCCACCAAATCCCTCGTGGAGGCGCTGCCCTGGGGCATCCTCTGCCGTCCGCCTGAAGGCCGGTCACGTTTTCTGGCGGCGCTTTATGAAACCCGTGATGACTATCGCGCCGCGGGCGGGCCCGAACTCTCCGGCGGTGTGTACAGCTCCGGCGACAAGATCTTCAAGATTCCCTTCGAGAGCCTTGGCCTCAAGCGGCTGGGGAAAACCTACACTCGCGATGACAACTTCAGCAACGGCACCCTCGTGCATGAGATCACCCACCAGCTCATGGACGACTACCTGGCCTTCCTGCCCAAGTGGGTCATCGAGGGCACGGCGGAATACACCGAAATGCTGCCTTACAAGGCCGGTGTGTTCCGTGCCAGCGCCCACAAGAACGGCCTGAAGGAGGATGCGGACCTCTGGGAGAAGCAGGAGGGCTTCAATCTTCAGATCGACAGCCTGGAAAAGATGATGACGATGAACCGTGACCAGTGGGACGTCGAGTGCAGCACCGCCCAGAGAATGCGCGACATGTACCACCGCTCCCAGCTGCTGGTCTATTTCTTCTGCCATCTCGACGACGGCGGAAAGGGCACACGCTTCATCCGCTTCATGGAAGCCGTCCATGGCGAGGTGGCGGCCCTGCGAGCCTTTTTCGCCGACCCCCGCGTCAAGCGCATGGAGGGCGGCCGGTTTTCCTATCCGAGGGACTTTCCACCTCCTGACATGGAGCCAGAAACCGCCCCCTTCAAGCACCTCGGCATCCTCATCGCCGAACGTCCCTGGCCCAGGCTGGCCCAGGAGATCGTCGACGGCTACAAGGGCATCGGCGTGAAAGTCTCCGTCAGGTGAATCAACAAGGACGAACAGCGCGTTGCATGTGGCTGATCGTAACGTAAAGCAGGACGAATGATTCAAACTGAGCTGCCCATGTACTCCACCCCAGAACTGCCGGAGGAACTCCAGCCGGCGGCCCGGGCGCTGATGGATGCAGTGACCGCTCAGCAGCCTCTTGATCGCGTCTTTGCCGACTTCTGCGCCAAGGCTTACATCAAGCCCGACTGGGCCGGTCCGGCGAGCGAGTTCCTGACCGCCCAGTTTGAAGGACGTGAGGCCGAACTCGCCGCCATGACACGCGTGCCGGACCTCATCATCGAGCTCGCCAGCGGGCACCAGACCCTGACCTCCATCGTGGCGTTCGAATGGGCGGCCGCCGCAGATTCCGCCCGCATGTCCAAGCTGGCCGAAGCCCTGGCCGCCACGCATTCCAGCATGCACAACCCCGAGGCCGTGCATCTGATGCTCGCCCTTGCGACATCCCTGGCCATCACCCGCTACCCGCGTGCCGAACAAATGCTGGCGCTCGCCGAATCGCAGGCCACCGAGGAACATCAGGAAAGCCTCCAAGAGGCCCGTCAATGGCTGGCCGCAGGCCGCGTCCTGCGCGGCTCCAACCAGGACATCCGGGATCTCTGGAACCATCGGCTGCGCCGCCGGAGAACCCCCTGGACCTGGAACAGCGACCTTGAAAAAGCGGCCTTGGAGGAGCTGTCACTCCGTCTTCAGCCGGCAATGGACGGCCTGGACCTCTACAAGGCCATCGTCCCCGCCGATTGGTGGGCCGAGGCAGAACAGCGCGCCGCCGAACGGGCCGTTGCTGAAACTGAACCCCAGCCTGCCAGGCCCCATTCCCCCTCCCCCATTGTCGCCCCCGTCCACCACGAAGCCCCGCAGCCTGCGACCTCAGCCAAAGCCAGCCCCCAGCTTCCGCCACCGTTCAGGCAGGATCCGCTCCTCATCTTTTTCGCGGGTGGACTCGTCGGAGCCGCAGCTCTTTCCCTGGTCATCTGGATCAGCCCCTTTGAGCTGAAACGCAGCCCAAGGGATGCCGGAGCGGCACCACCGCCCTCCGCCACCGCCGTCGCAACAGAATCAGACTCCATCACCGGCTCCACAGCTCCGCCGCCCGAACAAGAACTCTGGCGCAAGGAGCAGCTCGCCAAGATTCAATCCAGCGCCGAGGCCATCAAACCGCTTTTTGAACGTGCCTCGCAGCAACCCTGGACAGACCTGGAAGCCCTTCTCAGCGGCCAGACCCCCGAACTCCCCAAGGAGGATGCCAGGCTCGCCCAACTGCTTATCTGGCTGCATCTCGATCCTCCGGACAATCCTGAACTCCGGGCCAGGCTGCCCGCACTCCTGGCTGCCGCACGTCCGGACAGCGACACCCTGGAGCTCTGGGAAAACCTCGCCTACAAAGGTGCCCCGATGGAACAGGTGATCCGTAATGCCGCACGCCGGCAGATCTACGACAATCCCGGCGCCTGGTCGGCCAGTCAGAAGGAATGGCTCAACCGGCTTGGCTGGGCTCCACCTCCTTGATTTCATCCGGCTCGCGCATGAAGAGCAGCCGCAGACTGTTCAGGCAGACGACCACCGTGCTGCCCTCATGCGTCAGCACACCCAGGGTCAGCGGCACAATGCCAAACAAGGAGGCCAGGGCCATGACACCGACCGAACCAAGCGAGATGGCCAGGTTCTGCCGGATCACCCTGCGGGCGCAAAGGCTGATGTGCCTGGCTGAAAGGAGTTTCTCAATCTTGTCCTGCATCAGCACCACATCCGCCTGTTCCAAAGCCGCGTCACTACCACGAGCGCCCATCGCCAGGCTCACATAGGAAGCCGCCAGGCTCGGCGCATCATTCACTCCGTCACCCACCATGGCCACCTTGCGCCCCTGTCGGCTCAGCTCCTGAATCGCCGCCACCTTGTCCTCGGGGTGCAACCCGGCGCGCACATCCGCCACCCCCAGGTCCCGGGCCACCTGGATCGCCGCTGCACGACGGTCTCCCGTCAACATGATCGTCTCCACCTTCTCATCCGCCAGCCTCTTCAGAACCGTGCGGCTTCCCGCACGAATCTCATCACGCAGCAGCACCCTGCCCATGACTTGGGCGTTCAATACCCACACCTCGGTCAGGCCCGGCTGCGCATCCGGCACATCCTTCAGCCAGCGTGCAAAATCACCTTGTTCCATCAGCTCGCGCCGACCGGCATAAGTGACCCCCTCGGCGGTCATCCCGCGCAGCCCAAGCCCGGGCAGCGACTGATATTCAGACAGTTCACCCGGCTCAATTCCCCTGGCCTTGGCATGGCGGGTGATGGCCCTGGCAATCGGGTGGTTGGAATGCGCATCCAGGGTGACCGCAAGCCTCAGCGCATCATCTTCGCGTCCCGGCGGAAAGCTCTCCACACCCACCACGCGCAGATTGCCCTCGGTCAGCGTCCCCGTCTTGTCCATCGCCACCGTGTCCACCTCGCCCAGCTTCTCGATGGCGGCCCCTCCCCGAAATAAAATCCCGCGCCTTGCCCCCCAGGCGATGGCGGCCAGGATGGCGGAGGGTATGGAAAGCACCAGGGCGCAGGGACTCATCACCACCAGCAGTGTCATCGCCCTGTAGAAGGCTGAATGCAGATCATGGGAGGATCCAAAGGCCGGCAGGCCGAATCCAAGCCACCAGACCAGGAACATCACCAGCACCAGCAGCAGGGTGGCGAGCGTGTAGTTCGTGCCAAAGCGATCCGTGAACCGCTGGCTCGGGGCACGCATCTTCTGCGCGTTTTGAATCATGTGAATGATGCGCGCCAGCGCGCTCTGGGTGGCCGGTTTGTCCACCTGTGCCTTCACCAGCCCCCAGAGGTTCAACGTGCCGCCATAGACGCTGGCCCCCCTGCCCTTTTCCACCGGCACCGCCTCCCCGGTCAGGGTCGATTCATCAGCCGCCGTCTCCCCCTCCAGCACCGTGGCATCCACCGGAAACAGCTCGGCAGGCCGGACCTGGATGACATCCCCGACACGCAGCAGCTTCACCGCCCGCTCCTCCACGCTGCCATCCGGGAGGACCACCCGTGCCAGCTTCGGTGCAGCCTTGGTGAGGGCGTTGATCTCACGGTGCGTCCGATGCAGCACATAATGCTCCAGGGCGCCCGAAGTCGAAAACAAGAACAGCAGCAGGGCTCCCTCCTCCCAGGCACCCACCGCCACGGCGCCCGCCGCCACCGCCAGCATCAGGAAATGCACGTCCAGCCGACGCTCCTTCAGGTTCTCCCACGCATCCCGCGCCGCATCCCAGCCCCCGCTGATCATCGACACACCAAACAGGCCGTGAATCATCCAATGCGGCACCGCTTCCCATTTGCCCAAAGTCCATCCACCCACCAGAGACACGCCGCAGATGGCAGCCTGCAAGGCCAGGGCACGCCACTCTTCCTCGCTCCGCTGCTCCATTTCCTCGGCCTCCGGCCACTCAAACTCACGCCATTTCCAGAATCGGGGCGCCGTTGGGCAGGCGGGCTTTTCCAGAACCACCCTGCCTTCCTGATGCGACACCTTCAAACCTGTGGCATGATCTCCGGCCAAGGTCACCGGCAGCCCCGCATCCAGACGACGCAGCACCTCGTTCAACTGGGCCTGAAGCCCCGCCAGATCCACCGGCCCCAGGGTGGCAAGCTCCACCTGGCGCGAGCCGGCATCCACACGGATGGCCTCCACGCCTCTTTGACTGGACAAAAAGTCCGCCAGCAGATCGATCCATGAGTTTTCTCCAGCATCATGTTCTTCCATTTCATCAAGCATAAGGCAGGCCCGCCAGACCTGCCCAGGGTTTCATGTTGAAATTAAATTCTCTGATTGCCCGGCCACTTCCCTCCGGCAGACTCCACCCATGCCCCTTCAACGCCTCTCCGCCCTGGCCTGGATCGCATTTTTCATCCTGGCATCCACAGGCAGAAGCCAGGATTCGACCGCCACGTCCGGATCCCTGGACCGCATCCTTCAGGAAGCCGTCCAGCAACCCGCGTGGAGGTCTGCCAGGCATCAGGTCGAACGTCTCACCCTCCTCAGGGATGCAGCCCTGCGCAAGGCCGCCGAATCCGATCCCGTCTCTGACCGCTATCTCATCACAGCCCTGGCCGGCCCCATTGACCTGGTGCGCTTCCTGGGACTCGCCCGCATCGTCTGTTCCGGCAAAGACCGCCGGGCCACCCTGCTCAAGGAATGGCAAAGAGAAAACGGCGCAGGCAGGGCCTCCTCAAAGCCGTTGGACCTCACCCCTGAAGACCTGCCCAGCAACGCACTGGGCGCCCTCTTTGGTGAGGAACTCAGGCCTCAGCTCCGAAACCTCCAGCACGATGTCGCCCTTGCATTGCGTGAGTTTTTCAAACCGCTGGAACCGATGCCTGATTCGATCGTCCACAGCCTGACCTTCGAACGTGCCGTCCTTGGCCTGCCCGCATCTGCCAGCACGGAAGAGCGCAAAAAGGCTCATTCCTGGACCACCGCCATGCCCGCTTATCTTATTCCGGCCGTAGCCCCCGAAAAGGCCTCTGCTCATCCTGATTCAGCTTCGGCCCTCAAGGCTGCGGGACTGGACCTGCGCAAGCATCAGGATCTGCCGATCATCCTGGAACGCATCGGCACGCCTGAACCACAGCCCAAGGTGACCAGGGCCGTTCCCATTCCTGAACGCCGCCCTGTCCCGGCGCCAAAGCCGGGCGCACGAAAACCAGTGACCAAGGCGGTGCCGGTCGATTAGGCTCAGCATACCAGCCTTTCGCCCAGCTCAAAAAAACACCTTGCAAGTGAACTTTGTTCGAGCGAACAGAGTTCGTATGTTCGGCTCTTCTATCAAGCTCACAGACAGGCAGCAGCAGCTCCTCGACTACCTGCGCCAGCAACAGCGTGATTTTGGCGTGATGCCCAGCACGCGGGACATTCAGAAACACTTCGGCTTCTCCAGCCAGACGGCCGCGATGAGTCACCTGCGCGCCCTGGAAAAAAAAGGCGTGATTCAGCGCCACCCCCACAAGGCCCGTGCCGTCGTCTTCCCCGAAGACCTCAAACGCAAGGAAATCGTCGACATCCCCCTCTACGGCAGCATCGCCGCCGGCTATGCCGAAGCCCAGCAGCAGGAACCCGACGGCTCCATCTCCGTTGATGCAGCCACCCTCGGCCTCAACCGTAGCGGCAAGGCCTTCGCCCTCAAGGTTCGCGGTGAATCCATGATCGGCGCCAACATCTGCCATGGCGACATCGTCATTGTTGAAGTCAAGGAGCCTCGTCCGCGTGACATCGTCGCCGCCCTCATCGACGGTGAAACCACCCTCAAACGCTTCGTTCTGGAAAACGGCCAGCCTTTCCTGCGGGCCGAAAACCCAGCATTCCCAGACCTAGTGCCCGCCCGTGAACTCGTCATCCAGGGGGTGATGAAGACCCTGATCCGCAAGGTTGACTGACGAGCCTGGCTTCAGTCCCTCCCCAGCAGGCTGCGCACCTGGTCCTCTGTGTAAGCCGGGCCCTTCTCCTGCTCGGGTAGCACGATGATCTGGGGTCCCTTGTTCTTCTGCTG
The DNA here is from genome assembly GCA_044345155.1 of Prosthecobacter sp. Taxonomy (GTDB): domain Bacteria; phylum Verrucomicrobiota; class Verrucomicrobiia; order Verrucomicrobiales; family Verrucomicrobiaceae; genus Prosthecobacter. The sequence continues at coordinate 6,434 of JBIJBP010000185.1, forward strand.
GCTTTTCAGGGCCTGACGATCCGGTGCTGTCTTGAAAACTGCTCCCGAGTCCCTTGAAACTTTCAACGCATCCCGGTCCTGCTTTTCCACAAAGGAGCTGTCTCGCCCTGCAAAGCCGGAGGTTCGATCCGCATACGATGGTGTCCTGCCCGACTCCCCAAATGTCTTGCTGGAGAACTGGCTGTCCCGGTCGCTTTCCACATACTCCTGCGTCTTGAATTCCTGGGCCTTGAATTCCTTGAGTCCTGCAAACTCAGTCGTGTGAGCCTTCTTCCGGCTCAGCCAGCTCGCCCCGCCCTTGTCATCCAGCGAACTCTGCATGGCCTTTTCATATCGGCTGCGATAACGCGGATCCGTCGAGCCCGCCCCTTCCTTCAAGGCGTTCATGGAACGACTGAACCGCTCTCCCATCTTCATGTCGGCCAGGGACTTGCGCCGGCTGCCTGACGACGATCCACAACTGCTCAGCAGCAGTGGCGCGCAGAGGCAGAGGGCCATCCAGGATTTCATCATGCAGGCATTAAAATCGATTCAACGCTCCGGAGCAAGCCCGCTCTGGCACCGCTCCAGCCAGAGTCCCATGGCTCAGGCCTCAAGGTGAAAAAGGGGTTTTTGCGACAGGATTCCCAGGATGGGCGGAATGAACAGGTCTGAAAAATCCTGTTTATCCTGCGAATCCTGTCAGTCCTGTTACTGAGGCCATAAGAACCAAGAATTGGCCCATTGGAAGCGTCAGCCCTGATCGGGCCTTGCCTGCCTCACTTCAAGGATTCCAGAAAGGCCAGCAGATCGGCGACCTCCACCGCCGTCAGCGACTGCAGCAGCCCTTCCGGCATCAAGGACTGAGCCTGCGGCTTCAACGCCTTCACCCCCGACTTCCGAACCCTCATCGACTGCCCTGTGGCCAGCTTCAGAAGGACGCCCTCGCGGGTCTGCTCAACAAGAAATCCCACCTGCACCGTGCCATCCTTCATCTCCAGCACCTGCGAGGCATAGCCCGGGGCGATCTGCCTGGAAGGATGCAGCAGGCTTTCCAGGATCTGCACCCGTGTCATCCGAGCCCCGATCTTCGACAAATCAGGCCCGAAATCACGGCCGGTCCCGTTCACAAAATGACAGGCCAGGCAGGTCGCCAAGGCACCCGTTGGGCTCAGCAGGGCCTGCCCACGCTTCACATCGCCGGAGAGGCTCAATAGATGGGCTTCATCCGGCGTGAGACCGATAACCTTGCGCCGCTTCTCCGGAGGCAGGAAACGCTCATACAAAGCGGCGATGTCCGGCGTAGATCGGTCCACCACTCCCTGCACGGCTTCCTCGGCGTCCAGCAGTTCCGCAGGACGTTGATGCGCCCAATGCAGCACACGCAAGGCCATCGGAACCCGCGCCCCGACCAAGGATCGCAAGGCTTCAGGATCACTCCATG
>JBIJBP010000186.1:0-7816 GCA_044345155.1 Prosthecobacter sp.
TGGGCCGCAACATCTTCCAGAGCGAGGATCCGGTGGCGATGATGAAGGCGGTGCGCGGCGTCGTGCACGAGGGCCTCACCCCCGAGCAGGGCTTCGCGATGTTCAACGACCTCAAGGGCAAGTAAGCCGCTTCTGGCCGTGACTTTGAAGCCGCCGTGGTTATGCCCGGCGGCTTTTTCACGCCCATGCTCAGCGGTTCTGGAACTGGCCCGCGCCGTTTTGCTGGAAGTACTGGTCGCGCAGGCGGCGCAGCTCCTGGAGGCGGGACAGGGTGGACTGGGCGTCCTGGACGCGCTGCTGCTGCTGGGCGCGGACGAAATGATTGTTCGCGCCCAGGTTCCGCCAGGGGCCGGGCGGCACTTCGCTGACGTCGACAAAGCGCCAGTCGCAGCGGCTCATGCTGCGCAGGCCGAGGTAGTCGCGCACGGCGGGGGAGATGTCGATGCCCGCGCCGTTGTTGCTGCTGTTTCTGGGCCGGGCGCTGCCGAAGACATACTCGTGGTCGTCGGTGAGGAAGGGTCCGCAGTCCTCCCACTGGGCGTAGCAGACCTGGTTGCCGTAGCGGATGGCGACCCACTGGCCGCGCAGGACGCTTTTGCCGGAGCGGGTGAACTTCTCCTTGAACCAGGGGATGACTCGGGAGGCCTCGGCCTTGTGGGAGTTGTAGTCGAGGCAGTCGTTGTAGGGCAGGGCGATGTAGAAGGGGTTCAACCCGGGAGTGAAGCCCAGGGGGCAGAAGTTCGGGCCGCGCTTGGCGGGGTCGGGATCATCATAGCCGCCGAAATTCTTGACCCATTCGGTGTCCCAGGAGCTTTTGTCGTTGGGCGTGGGATTGTTCTCCGTGGGCTGTTCGCCCACCCAGAAGACCGTGGCGACGATGTCCGTCTTCCAGGGATATCTGGCATAGCCCATGCGCGGCATGGTGGGGGCGTTGACCCGGGGCACGCTGATCGTCGGGGTCTGGCCCGGGGAGGGCAGGGACTTGCCCTGGGTGGCGGCTGCGGCCCCGCCGGCGCTCACCTTGGGCAGGGACTGGGCCGAGGAAATGCCCGCCAGCCCCAGGCACAAGACTGGGACCAATGCTTTGAGGCATGGGAGGCGGGTGGCGGGCATGCTTTCCGGGGAGGGGGGTGGACAATTTACCAGCACAAGCCGGGTGCGGGCAATTTTAAAAATCACCATGGAAGAGGGCCGGGCCCACCGGGCGCTCTCAAAAACGCCTCAGGACGGTGTCAGCAGGTGTGTGGGACTCGTCTTTTTCCGGGTAGTCGAGAGTGTAGTGCAGGCCGCGGCTTTCATGGCGGCGGATGGCGCATTCGACGATGAGGGAGGCGGTTTCCACCAGGTTGCGCAGTTCCAGCAGCTCGCTGGTGATGCGGAAGTTCCAGTAGAACTCCTGGACCTCGCGCTTGAGGTTGCGCAGGCGGGCGGCGGCGCGCTGGAGGCGCTTGCTGGTGCGGACGATGGAGACGTAGTCCCACATGAGCCGACGGATTTCGTCCCAGTTATGGTAGATGACCACGAGTTCGTCATTGTCCACGGCTTCGCCGCTCTGCCAGGGCGGGATGGGGTAGGCCTGCTCATGCGATTTGCCGACGGGCATCTTGCGCAGCATGTGCTCGACGGCGCGGTGGGAGATGACGAGGCATTCGAGCAGGGAGTTGGAGGCCAGGCGGTTGGCGCCGTGCAGGCCAGTGCAGCCGACCTCTCCGACCGCGCAAAGACCGCGGACGCGGGTGGCGCCATTGATGTCGGTGACCACGCCGCCACACTGGTAATGCGCGGCCGGGACGACCGGGATGGGCTGCCGGGTGATGTCGATGTCCACCTCCAGGCAGGCTTTGTGGATGTTGGGGAAGTGGCTGATGATGAAGTCGGCCGGCTTGTGCGAGATGTCGAGGTAGACGCAGGGGCCGCCGGTGCGCTTGATCTCGTGGTCGATGGCGCGGGCGACGATGTCGCGGGGGGCCAGGGAGCCGCGCGGGTCAAAGCGCTGCATGAATTCCTTGCCGTCGGCCCCGATCAGGCGGGCGCCTTCGCCGCGCATGGCCTCCGTGATGAGGAAGGAGCGCTTTTCGGGGTGATACAGGCAGGTGGGGTGGAACTGGATGAACTCCATGTTGGCCACGCTGGCACCGGCCCGCCAGGCCATGGCCACGCCGTCGCCGGTCGCGACCCGGGGGTTGGTGGTGTAAAGATAGACCCTGCCGCAGCCGCCGGTGGCGAGGATGACGCGGTCGCTGCGCATGGTGACGACCTCATGGCTCTCCTCATTGAGCACATACAACCCCAGCACGCGGTCCTCGGATACGTAGCCCAGCTTGCCCGTGGTGATGACGTCGATGGCGAAATGATTCTCGTAGACCGTGATGTTGCTGCGCTCGCGGACGGCGGTGAGCAGCTTCTCCGTCAACTCCCGGCCGGTGGCGTCGGCGGCGTGCAGCACGCGTCGGCGGGAATGGCCGCCCTCCTTGGTCAGGTCGAACTCCAGGTGGCCGTCGGCGGCCTCGCGCTGGTCAAAGCTGACCCCCCATTTCACCAGTTCGGCGATGCGGGCGGGGCCTTCGGTGACGATGGTGCGGACGGCGTCCTCCCGGCAGAGCCCCGCCCCGGCGATGAGGGTGTCGCTGACATGCTGCTCCACGCTGTCCTGCTCGCTGGTGACGCAGGCGATGCCGCCCTGGGCCCAGTTGGAGTTGGAATCGAGGGCGCCGCGCTTGGTGAGGATGGCCACGCGGCCGTGGTCGCTGGCATGCAGGGCGGCGCTGAGGCCGGCGGCACCGCTGCCGACGATGATGAAATCGAACTCGATCATGGAAAGGGAGGCCTGGAGAGTGTCACGGGGCGGTGACAAACGCAAACACGGGTCGTGGCGGCTTGCTGAGGGGTTTCCAGCCTGCCCTGCGTCCTAACCAGGACGGACGGCCAGGGCTTCGCGGATGATCTTCAGCACCTGCTCGCGTTCCTCCCCCGCCAGCGGCAGGCGTGGCTCGCGCACCCATTCACGGCCAAGCCCGGCCTCCTGGCAGAGCAGCTTGATGTATTGGACAAAGTGCAGGTGGGTGTCGAGCTTCATCAGCGGCTGCGCCCAGCGGTAAAGCGTGCGCGCCTCGTCCCAGCGACCCTGGCGGGTCAGCTCCCACAGGCGCTGGTTTTCATTCGGGAAGGCGATGCCGCTGCCTGCCACCCAGCCGTCAATGCCCAGGATGCTGCATTCAAGGATGAGGTCGTCCACGCCAGTGAAGAGCTGGTAGCGGTCGCCGACCAGGTTGCGCAGCTCGGTGATGCGGCGCGGGTTGGCGCTGCTTTCCTTGATGGAGGTCAGGTTTTCAATGTCCGCCAGCCGGGCGAACATCTCCGGGGTGACGTCGGTGTGGTAGCCAACGGGGTTGTTGTAGAGCATCCAGGGCAGGGGGGTGGCGGCGGCCAGGGTGCGAAACCAGTGCTCAGTTTCGCGGGCGTCAGGCTTGTAGACCATCGGCGGCATGATCATGAAGCCGGCGGCACCCAGCCTTTCGCCGTCGTGCAGGTATTCGATGGCGGCACGTGTGCTCATTTCCGCGACGCCGCTCAGCACGGGCACGCGGCCGGCGGCGGTCTCCACGGCGCACTTCAGCACGGCGCGTTTTTCCTCCGGCTGAAGGCACTGGTTCTCCCCCAGCGAACCACAGACAATGAGCCCGGCGACCCCGGATTCGATCAGCGCTTCGAAATGCCGGGCGGAGCCGTCGAGGTCGAGCGACTGGTCGGGGTGCATCTGGGTGACGACGGCGGGGAAGACGCCGGACCAACGGGGCAGGGGAGAAGCCATGGACGCAAAGTAGGTTCGGGGGCGGGAGGGTCTTGATTGCTTTTTCACCCGGGGTCTGCCAATTCAGCCAAAATGCCGGCCCACGACGATCCCTTTGCTGCGCTCGCCCCGATGGAGGCGCTTTTTGACGCGCTGCCGGACGTGGTTTTTTTCATCAAGGATCATCACGGCCGATATGTGAAGGTGAACCAGACCCTGGCGGACCGCTGCGCCGGGGGGGACAAGGCCCGGCTCCTCGGCAAACGGCCCTCCGAGGTGTTTCCGGCGGTGCTGGCCGCCAGTTACGCCAGGCAGGATGAAGCGGTGCTGAAGACCGGCAAGCCGGTGGAGCATCAGCTTGAGCTGCATATCTACCCCGGAGGCAAGGCTGGCTGGTGCCTGACGACGAAACATCCGCTGCGCGACCGCCAGGGCCGGATCCTGGGCGTGACGGGCATTTCCCGCGACCTCAACGCGCCGGGTGACAAGGCGACGGGTTTTGCCGAGCTGGCGGCCGCGCTGCGCTTCATGCAGGCCCGGTTTGCCGAGGGGCTGCGAATTGAGGACATCGCCACCCGGGCCGGGCTGAGCGTGCATCAGTTCGAGCAGCGGGTGAAAAAGCTCTTCCAGATGAGCCCTCTGCAGCTCCTGCACAAGCTGCGGCTGGACGAGGCTACGCGTCTGCTGCGCCAGACGGACCTGAGCCTAGGCGAGATCGCCCTACAGACCGGCTGGTGTGATCAAAGCGCCTTTACCCGGCATTTCAGCCGTTATACCGGCATGTCCCCGGGCAAGTTTCGGGTGCTGCAAACCCAGGACTGAGGGTCAATCCCCGGTTGAACTGGCCACCCCCCTGCGCTTTTCTCCGGCTTCCTTTCCCCCAAAAACACATGAACTACGACCTCATCGTCATCGGCGGCGGGCCTGCGGGCTACGTCGGAGCCATCCGCGCAGCTCAACTTGGCAAAAAAGTGGCCTGCGTCGAAAACGACCGTGCCGGGGGCACCTGCCTGAACTGGGGCTGCATTCCCACCAAGGCCCTGCTGAAGAACGCCGAGCTTTACCACACGCTTTCCCATCGCGCTGAGGAGTTCGGCCTCAAGATCAGCGGCCTCGACTATGATTGGAGCAAGGTCATCGGCCGCAGCCGTGGCGTTTCCGACAAGCTCAACAAGGGCATCGAATTCCTCTTCAAGAAGAACAAGGTCGACTATCTGCGCGGCACCGCCAGCATCCCGGCCGCAGGCAAGGTCGAGGTGACCGCCGCGGACGGCAAGAAGGAGACACACGACGCCGCCAACATCCTCATCGCCACCGGCGCGAAGAGCCGTCCGATGCCCGGCTTCCCCTTCAACGGCACCACCGTGATCGGCAGCAAGGAGGCGCTCACCCTGGCCAAGCAGCCGAAGAGCGTGATCATCATCGGCGCCGGCGCCATCGGCATCGAGTTCGCCTACTTCTTCAACGCCTACGGCACCAAGGTGACTGTCGTCGAAATGCAGCCGAACATCCTTCCTGTGGAGGACACCGAGGTCAGCCAGCTCGTGGAAAAGAGCCTGTCCAAGGCCGGCATCCGCATCCTCACCAACACCAAGATCACCGGCACCTCTGAGGACGGCAAGGGCGTCAAGATCAGTGTCGAAGGCGCCGCCAATGAAACACTGGAGGCCGAGGTGGCCCTGGTCGCCATCGGCGTCTCCCCGGTTCTGCCCGGCGGCATTGATCTGAAGCTCAGCGACCGCGGCTGGCTGGAAACCGACGCCCGCTATCAGACCTCCGTCAAAGGAATCTACGGCGCCGGTGACATCATCGGGCCGCCCTGGCTCGCGCATGTGGCCAGCTACGAGGCCGTGCAGGCCGTGGAGGGCATGTTCACCAAGCACACGCCGAAGAAGGTCGGCACCTTCCCGGGCTGCACCTACTGCCACCCGCAGGTGGCCAGCATCGGCCTGACCGAGCGTGCGGCAAAGGAGAAGGGCCTGAAGTTCAAGGTCGGCAAGTTCCCTTACCAGGCCAGCGGCAAAGCCCTGGCTGCAGGCGAGCCGGAAGGCTTCGTGAAGATCCTCTACGGCGAGCCGCACGGCGAGATCATCGGCGCCCACATGGTCGGCAGCGAGTGCACCGAGCTGGTCGCCGAGATCGGCCTTGCGATGAACCTGGAAGCCACCTGGGACGAGATTGAAGCGACCATCCACGCCCATCCGACCCTGTCCGAGATGGTCAAGGAGGCCACCGAAGTGGCCAAGGGGCATCCGATTCATGTGTGAGTGAAGTTCCCCGGTCATGGCGCTCACCCAAGTTCAGATCATACAGTCCTTGGGTGAGGCCATGAACTGGCTTGAGCGCGAACTTGGCTGGGGCGTTCCAGCCACGGAACAGCGCCATCTCATCGGTCGGATCGGTGAGCTTTATGCCGCGCTGATCACCAACGGGCAGCTTGCCCCTGAAGTGAATCAGCGGGGGTATGATGTGGTTTCCAAGGAAGGGGAGCGCATTTCAGTCAAAACCACGGCAAAAAGGGATTCCGGCGGGCATTTGGCCTTCAACTCAGGCACGCTCGGGCACCGCTGCCGACTGCCTGGGTGTATTTTCGGTCCGACTGAGGGGTGTCGAGCCTGAGGCGCCCAAAGGGACGTCCCTGGACTCGCACGCCATAGGGGATGAAGAGACCGGCAAACGACTGGCCGACAAGGCTCTTGGCTTCTTCAGGCGAAACCGACCGAATGCCAAGCCGTTGCAGTGTGGCGTTGGCAATCCCTGGACGCGTCGGAAGAGAGGCATCGTGGCTCATGGGCGGTCCTCCTGAAGACGAAGCTCTCCCGTCGATGCGGCCCCATCAGGATTGCGCGAGGGAATCATGCGGCGATCACGGATGTGCCAAAACACCTCATGAAGGTCGTAACGGATGGAAACGCCAAGCTGCAGGTGGGGCAGACCTGCCTTGCGCAGGTTCATCAGGTGCCGAACACTGATGTTCAGAAGCTTTGCCAGTTCCTGCTCGCTGAGCAATCGGCCGGTGCGTTGGGGAGGATCGCCATTCATCTCCCAGGATGCCGTGTCAACTTGCTGCGGCTCGGCAGCTCAGACTGGCCAGGGAGAAACGAGGTGACCGAAGAAAACGACCTCACCCTCTGAGCCGCTCAAAAACCCGTCTGGGGACGGCTGGGACACCTTTTCTGAACTCTTAATGCACGGCGAAAAATCAAATTCTGGAACCTGGCTATGGGGTTTTTGTGTGATTTTTCGTGTATGCATAAGGACTTTGAAAAAGGTGTCCCAGCCGTCCCCAAGGCCACAGCTTTCAGTGAAGGGTCCGCACCGTGATCGCCCAGAATTGGCGAGGCTATCGCTCAATCCGTGGGCGGGGAGCTGAGTGGGGCTACCTTTGCCTGCCTGAAGACACCCGCTTTTGACAGCAGGCACAGGGCATGCACCGCCCGGCCACTGAACACGACTGCTTCGTCTCTCTGCATCGTTTCGCTCAACTGACGGGACGCAACCGTGCCACCCTGCTCATTCGGGTGAAGGACGGCCGCCTGGTTCCGGATGCGTGGCTGGAAATCGGTCCCGGGCGGCGGCTGCCGCTCTTTCTGGCGGCCTCCGCTCCATCGCTGTGCCAGACACCGACTCGCTCTCACCCGCTTCTCTGATCCCAATGAAAACCCCAACATCCCAACAAGAACTCCCGCCTCTGAGCAAAGCCGACGTCGCTGCCCTCAAAGCCCTGCATCAGCAATGGTGTGTCCACACGCAGCGGATGGCCCAACTGACGCCAGAGCAGGTGTTGGCCGATCAGGCCGCAGCTCTGAAGGTCTTTCTCGCCTCGCCGACTTTGGAAAATGAACAGCGGCTGGCCGTAGTGGCAGACGAACGGCTGACCCGGCAGCGTTATCGCGTGCTGCACGACGCCTACCTTGAGCTCGCTTTGCAGGCCAAGACGAAGGCGGTAGCCATCATCCGCCGTCACCTGGATCACCTGCTGGAGGCTGCCCGGCAGGGCTTGAGGCACCATGAAAACGAAGCCAT
>JBIJBP010000187.1:0-7777 GCA_044345155.1 Prosthecobacter sp.
ACGGTCGAGGAGCAGGGCTTGAACCGTCGCGTCGAGATCAAGGTCCGCGCGAAGAAATAAAGCCCTGCCGCTCAGGCCTGGCGCATCCAGGCCAGCAGACGCGCCGCAGGCTGGAATCCGCTCGATTGCGCAACCAGCCGCCCCTGACGAACCAGGGCAAAGGCTGGAATGCCCTGGACACGGAACTGTCCTGCGATCTCCGGCTGCTCGTCCGTGTTCACCTTGACGAACAAGGCCTCGCCCGCCGCCTGGGCGGCCGCCTTGGCAAACTCGGGCGCCATCATCTGGCAGGGGCCGCACCAGGGCGCCCAGAAATCGATCACCACGGGCAACGAACTTTGTGACAACAGCGCGGCGAAGGCCTGGATGTCCGCAGCCTCCACCGGTCCGGCCACCGGCGGCAGGTCCGCCTTGCAGGTTCCGCAGCGCCCCTGCTGCCCCAGACGTGCATAGGCGATGCGGTTGGCGGTGCCGCAGCCGGGACAGCATTGGATGACACCTCGCGGGTCGGCTTCAAGATGGGCGCTCATGGAAACAAGATCGGATTGACGTTAGTTCTTGCATATACGCATACACTCATATAGTTGGAATGCAAAGGAAACCTATTCCTTCCACCCCACCATGAGCAAGCACCTCCTTATCCTCGGCGGCGGCACCGCCGGCACCATGATGGCCAACCATCTCCGGCGGCGCCTGCCACGCTCTGATTGGACGATGACCGTGGTGGACCGCTCCGAACTTCATCTTTACCAGCCCGGCCTCCTGTTCCTGCCCTTTGGCACCTACCACGAATCCCAGATCATCCGCCCGACCCAGGACTTCATCCCGCGCGGAGTCGACTTTGTTCAGGCCGAGGTGGAAAAGCTCAGCCCGGACCAGCGCTTAGTGCTGTTGAAGGACGGACGCGAGCTCAAGTATGACGTGCTCATCGTGGCCACCGGCTGCCGCACCGCCCCGGAGGAGACCGAAGGCATGCTCGGCCCGAAATGGCGGGTCAACATCCACGACTTCTACACCCTCGACGGCGCCCGTGCGCTTCGTGACAAACTAGCCGCCTTCAAAGGCGGACGCGTGGTCGTTCACGTCAACGAAATGCCCGTCAAATGCCCGGTCGCCCCGCTGGAGTTCACCTTCCTCGCCGACTCCTACTTCCGTGAACGCGGCATCCGCGACAAGGTTTCGCTCACCTACGTCACACCCTTGTCTGGCGCCTTCACCAAACCCAAGGCCTCGAAGAAGCTCGGCCATCTTCTCACCGACAAGGGCATTGAGATCGTCAGCGAATTTGTCGCGGAAAAGGTGGACCAGAAAAACGACCGGCTGGTCTGTTTTGACGGCCGCGAGGTGCCCTACGACCTGCTCGTCACCACCCCCACCAACATGGGCGATGAAGCCGTGCGCCGCAGCGCCCTTGGCGACGACCTCGACTTCATCCCGACACACAAGCACACGCTGCAGTCGCTTCAACATCCCGACGTCTTTGTCATCGGCGACGCCACCAACCTGCCCGCCTCGAAGGCCGGCTCCGTGGCGCATTTTGAAAGCGAAACCCTGGCCGACAACATCCTCCGCCACATCCGCGGCGAGCCGCTGAAGGAGGAGTTCGACGGCCACTCGAACTGCTTCATCGAGTCCGGCAACGGCAGGGCGCTGCTCATCGACTTCAACTACGAGTACGAGCCCCATGAAGGGAACTTCCCCTTTGCCTTCGGCCCCATGAAGCTGCTGGAGGAAAGCCGCCTCAACCACCTCGGCAAGCTGGCCTTCCGACACATCTACTGGAATGTCCTCCTGAAGGCCTGGCCGCTGCCTGGCATCAGCCGCCGTAAAGCCAGGCCCGCCGACGCCTGAAGCCGCCCGATCCTGACCCATCCAACCCAACCCCCAAGCATCCCCATGAAGAAAACCATCGCAGGAACTGAAGTCGACGTGAACGAGGAGGGCTACCTCACCGACATGTCGCAATGGAACGGCCAGATCGCCGCGGCCATCGCCGTGGAGGAAGGCATCGGCACGCTCACCGACGCCCACATGAAGGTCGTGAACTACCTGCGCGAACAGCAGGCAAAGGGCGCGGCGCTCACCATCCGCAGCATGGGCAAAAGCGGCGTCGTGACCACCAAGGAGCTTTACGACCTCTTCCCCGGCGGCCCGCTGAAGAAGTCCTCCAAGATCGCCGGCATTCCAAAGCCGGTCGGGTGCATCTGAGGTGAAATCCAAAGTCCGAAACTCGAAACCTGAAACTCGAACCTCAACTACCTGAATCCTCATGTCCGACGATAAACAACCTGTGAAAAAGATGTCCATCATCGTGAGCCGCGGCTCGCTGGACGGAATCTACCCGGCGCTGATCATGGCCAACGGCGCGCGCATGGAAGGCATCGAAGCCTCGCTCTTCTTCACCTTCTTCGGCCTGAACGCGCTGGTGAAAAGCACCATGGACCACCTCAAGGTCGCCACGGTCGGCAACTCCGCCCTGAACATGGCCATGCCCATGCTCGGCCTGCCGATGACCCTGCCCTTCCCCACCGTCATGGGCGCCCTGCCCGGCGTGTCCGCCTTTGCCACCCACCTCATGAACAAGGAGATGGAGAAGCTCGACATCCCGCCGGTGCGCGAGTTCCTGGAGCTCATCTCCGACTCCGGCGGCAAGATCTATGCCTGCAAGCTGGCGATGGACATGTTCAAGCTGAAGAAGGAGGACCTCTGGGAGCGTCTCGACGGCGTGCTGACCGTCGGTGACTTCTACCAGGAATCCGCCGGCGCCGGAACCCACATCCTTTTCACCTGAGCATGGCCGCCCTGTGCAACGACACCGCGCGCTGTGGGGTGATGAACCTGGGCTGGGCCTCCGGCGGCCACTGCCCCTACCTCGTCCGGCAGGAGGGCCACGTCGCCGGCGGCACCGACTTCCGCCCGCAGCGCTTCATTCTGCAGAAGGACGGTCGCTGGCTGCTCAACCTCGCCTTTGTGATGCTGCCGGAAGCCGAGCAGGAGGCGCAGTTGTTTCACAGCCTGGGCGAACTCTCAGGCTTCATCGACCGTCTGGGCGTGAAGCCGGTGATCGCCGACGCCACCCTGCCGGAAGGCGCCGATCCGGAGGAAATCCTGCGTCATTTCGAAAGCTGCACGAACGGCATCCTGCGTGGAATGAGGAAGCATGACGCAGGCGGATGACTGCGGCACGCTCCGTGCATCCGTCTCCCAAACCTAACGATCTTTGCTTCGCAACTCCCGGAAGGCAGCCTCCCAGGACGGGGCTGACGTGACCTCCAGTTCCGGCGGCCAGCCGGAAACCGGCAGGTTCTCAGCCACCCGCAGCCTGCGCAGTTCCGGGCAGACAGAGCGGGCGGCCTCCACCAGCTCCGCGATCAGGGCGGGCTGTTCTTCCGGGCTGCGCAGCCGCCCCCGACCCGTCCTTCGCCCTGACGATGACTGCACGATCCAGCTGTACCTACCGCCGCCCGCTTCACCACGAAACACCAGGCTGACCCATACCTCCTCCGCCATGGACTCCCGGCTTCTCAGCTCGGCGGCCACCGACCACAGCTCCACGGCGCGCTGATGCTCGATCGACTGCATCCAGCGTGGATCGGCATCGAGGGCCTGGATCAGTTCCGAAGGACGGCGTTCAGCAGCAGGATGCCTGGCGGCGAGGATCCGCAGTTCCTCAGGCAGGCAGCCGGCCAGCGTGGCTTCGCGGTCCAGCAGGGTTTCGTGAAGAAAAAACAGCGCCTCCTCGTCCTCAATGGCGATTTCCTCCAGCCTGCCCCAGGCCTGCCTCAGGCATTCCGTGCAGCGCTGCCAGGCGGCCCAGTCCCTCAGCACCGGCATCAGCCTCTGGCTGTCGCGCAGCGCCCTGGCCAGGGCCGTCACTTCCTCGGCGGACCCGGGAAACTCGGCCCGAATCCTGGCCAGCGTTCCTAACGAATGATGCCGCATGGCCAGACGCGCCGCCGCCCTGAGCAGGTCATGCTGCTTTTTCAACGCATACGACTGCGCCCGTCTGCCGATCCAGCCCAGGGCCGCCAGCGGATGATGCAGCACGACGCCTGCCGAGCGCAGCACCAGCCAGTCGGGATCCGCTTCGACCTCGGCTTGTAGACTCCCCCGTGAAACATCCGCCTCATCCAGGAAGATGCGTGCGGCTTCGAGCCCCTTGTCGCTGGATGGCGGATCCCCAGGAAAGGGCAGCTCGTCCAGGTTCACCTTCATCGCCGCTGGCGGCTCCACGCCTGCCTCGGCGAGAAACCAGGCCGCCACCTGCGCACGCTGACGCAGGGCTTCGGGAGCACGGTCCGGCAGCAGGTGCAGGGCCAGGGCCGTGAGTCGCACCGCCTCCGGAAACTTTGCCTCCGCCCTGGCCTGGCAGGCCGCCTGCATCAGCAGCTCCCACTCCTCCGGACGGATCAGAGCACCATCAGGCCTCAGGGAGCGCTGGACACGCCAGATCATCCTTGCCCACGCGGCGTCGCCCCCGGCCGAGGTCATCGCCATCACAAGCCAGCGGGTCCAGGTCCTTGACGGCACAGGCACCCAGCGGGGCTGCGGCGCCTGGAGGTCGCGCCCGGGCTTCCAGGACGGCTCGATCCGCTGGCACAGCGCCAGCCAGGCTTCACGCCAGGCCTGAGGCGGCGATTGCTCCAGGGCCCGGTCCGCCAGCAGCCGAACCAACTCTGCTCCAAGATCGCCCCGCAGCTCGGCATCACGAAGCTTCACCGCCTCGCGCAGCACCGGGCGCAGCCTGCCTGCGGCATCGCCCGCCCTGCCGCCCAGCAGCCATCCGGCCACCAGCGCGATGACCGGCAGCACCTGGACGGGTTCCTTCAGGCGCAGGGCCTGCGCGGCCAGCTCGGCCACGTTTTGAGTTTTTTCCGGCGGGCAGTCGGCGCTGTGCAGATGACGCCAGAGCAGGTAGTCTGGACGCGGGCCATGCCGGGCGTCCACAGGCTTCCAGTAGGCCCTCAGGGCGGAGCGCCCCGGCTTGCCGGGCTGGGCCTTGCGCCAGGTTTCATGCTCCATGAAAACCTCCGCCAGCGGCACGCTGGAGACTGGGGAGGGTTTGGCAGGACGATGAGGAGGGCGGCGCGGCCCGTGCTGATGACGCATGGAAGGTTGGATTCTTTAACGAAGGGGCGGGTGATGGGAACTCAAAACGACGGCGGATGACCTGCGGCGCAGGCTTCTCCGGAACATCCAAGGCTCAGGGTCCTGCCCGCCGGCGGGAACCAGCGCCCCGGGCGGCGGCCCGACGACACAGCCTGCAGGGCTCAAAGCACATGGGCATCATCCCCATGGTCCACGTCCATCTCGCGGACACGCTTGCGGTCACGCTCGGCCTGCACCGCCGTGCGCAGCTTCTCACGCACCTCCTCGACGTTGGCGATGGCGCGGATGTAGACATGCGGCGAGGTGGCGTCGCTGGTGATCAGGGTCAGGTTGCCCAGCCCGACGATGCGCAGGAACAACGGCTGGTCCATGCTGTAGTCCTTCACGCGAAAGAGCTCCAGTTCGTCCAGCTTCCGGTTGAGGATGCCGCTGCCGATCTTGAGCCGCTGGCTGGTGAGCTCATACGAGGTACAGCGGGTGATCCACCAGCGCACCAGCCACATGATCAGGGGCACCAGAAGGCCCAGGTAGGAAAGGCCTGCCGTGGGCAGCGCGGCGACCGTGGCGGCGAAGCTGATGCCGCAGGCCAGGGCCAGGCAGAAGAAGTAGTACCAGAAGTGCACCCACTGCGAGGTGTGCCCTTTCCAGAGCGAAGTTTCGACAGGGGCGGCGGAGGGAGGAGCGGCTTCGGAGTTCATGTCGGGGAGGATTCGCTGAACGGAGGTGAAACGAGGCTTGGCATCAGGCGGCCCGCAGGCTTCCCGCACCGCCTCAAGCGACATCAAGCGCCCGGATTTGCAACCACGAGATGCGTCCTCCATGCTTCGGGAGATGGAAGCTTTCGCCAAGGCAGGTGCAGTCCTGGATCAAAGGCGGGGGTGCGGCACCCATCGCATCGTCAAAGCGGCCGTCGACCCAGCATAAGCCGCTCAGTACGTTGTTCGGATCCATCTGCCCTGGCGCAGCCCTCAACGGCACACGCTGCACATGCCGCCATGCTTGGAGCAGTTGGCGCAGTATTTGCAGTTCTTGCAGGCCACGCAGATTCCCACCGGGCTGCAGGTGGCGCAGACGGGCACCGCCTTCACCAGCGGCACAAGCACCAGGGCCAGGGGAATCAGGGCGAGCAAAAAGGCGGCTTTCATGACCGGAAATCCGGCCCAGCGGAAACCTCAAGCTGCACGGGCCTCCCATGAAACGCCCCCTGCCGGGAGAGTCTAACAAACTTCATGAAATCCACCGTCGGGAAAACGGATCTCGATGATCGCTGGACGCGAAGGTTCGGAGCCAGCGGTAAGGCCGCCCGGCCTGGCTCACATTCTCACCCGCTTGGGAAACGGGTTTCCGGTCATTGATTCTGGCCCAGGCCAGCCAGGCGGCCTGCCCGCCAGCTTCGCCAGATGCCGAGTCACCCTGTTTTCCCGCGCTATACTCACAGACGCCTCTCCGCACCTCGCCAAACATGGCCCTGAACCGCCCCGTCTTACCCCTTGCCATCCTTAACGCCTCCCGTTATGGTGGCTTGGCCTTCATGCATGATTCGTTCCTTTGCCTGCCAGGACACCGCCCGCCTCTTCCGGCTGGAGAAGGTCCGCGCCTTCCCGCCGGACATCCAGCGCACGGCCCTGCGCAAGCTAGCCCAGCTTCATGCCGTCACGGAACTCGTCCAGCTTCGCGTGCCTCCAGGAAACCGCCTGGAAGCCCTCAAGGGCGACCGCAAAGGCCAGCATTCCATCCGCATCAATGACCAGTGGCGCATCTGCTTCCGCTGGCAGGCCGATGGCCCGCACGACGTTGCCATTCTCGACTACCATTAGGCCCCACTGCCCGCCATGAAAACGCACCCGCCCGTCCACCCCGGTGAAGTCCTCCGCGAGGATTTCCTGCTGCCGCTTGGCCTGTCGGAATACCGGCTTGCCAAAGACATCGGCGTTCCGCCCCGCCGCATCAATGAAATCGTGAAGGGCAAGCGCTCCATCACAGCCGACACCGCCCTGCGCCTCTCCCGCTATTTCTCCTGGCCCGCCGAAGTCTGGCTGAATCTTCAAGGCCACTACGACCGCCAGCTTGCCGAGGCCGAAATGAAAGCCACCCTGGCCCGCATCAAACCCTGCGCCCTGCTGGCGGCTTGATCCGCCTACCGACATGAGCACTTGGAATAAAGTCAAAACACCCGCGATTGTGTTCAGCGTCGTCATGGGAATAATGTGGATAGATGCGTATCCTCAAAAGAATTGGTTTGGGAAGCTCAAAACTGACGCGGCTCGTAACGGAATACTGGTGATTTCTGGGACTGAGTTGCGCACCGGAGAATTTTACAATCCTTTTCTTTGGAAAAGCTATATCAAACAAGCATGGTTAATTCAGGATCATTACAGCAAGGCTGACCTGAGCATTCGACAGCCTATTGGCGTGCGAATCTTCTTCAAGCGCTTGGACGGCGAAGATCATACGTTTTGGATGCTATTTTCCAGTGACCGGCGGGCGTCTAAAATTGTATCAACCGAAAGCGACAGAGACGGCGACATTCTGTCTGCGCAGTGCTCAGTTGAAACCATTTTAGCTGAGGGTGAAGTGCCTAACGATGGATGGCATAAGCGAGAACCTTGAAGGCTGTTTCGTTGGTCATGGTGATGTTGGTGCGGCTGGCAAGCGTGCTGCCCATCAT
>JBIJBP010000188.1:0-7760 GCA_044345155.1 Prosthecobacter sp.
CTGCGGCCGAACTCGCCGAGGGCGACGACGAGGGTTTCATCCAGGAGTCCGGAGGCGTCCAGGTCTTCAAAAAGGGCGCTGAGGCCCTGGTCGAGCATGGGGCCGCTCTGGTTCTTCATGCGCTGGGTGAGGCCGACGTGGTGGTCCCAGCTGTGGTTGTCGGAGTTGGCGACCTTGGGCCAGATGAGCTCGACGACGCGGGTTCCGGCCTCAAGCAGGCGGCGGGCGAGCAGGCAGCTCTGGCCGAAGGTGTTGCGGCCGTAGCGGTCGCGCAGCTTGTTAGGCTCGCGGTCGAGCGCGAAGGCGTCGCGGGCGCGTCCGCTTGCGATGAGGTTGAGGGCCTGGTTGTAGTAGCTGTCGAGGCTCATGTCCTTCACGGCGGCCTCGATGGTGGGCATCTGGTCGTTGATGGCGTCGCGCAGCCTGGCTCGGCGCTGAAGGCGAACGCTGAACAGGTCGGGGCGGAGCTGGAGGTCCTCGATCTTGATGCGGTCCATCTTGCCCATGTCCAGGTCGTCGCCGTCCGGGTAGAGGGTGTAGGGATCATAGGCCTTGCCGAGGAAGCCAGCGGTGCCGCCCTTGCCGACGACGTTGGACTCCTGGAGCGGGCGCGGCAGCATGACGAAGGGCAGCATGGGCTCCTCCATCGGCTTCAGTCGGATGATGTTGCTGCCGAAGTTGGGGAAGTCCTTGGCGTTGGGCGGTTCGAGCTGGCCTGACGGGCTTACCTTGTCGGTCGTGTAGCCGGTCATGATCTGATAGATGGCGGCGGTGTGGTTGAACAACCCGTTGGGCGTGTAGCTCATCGAGTTGATCATGGTGAACTTGTCGTTCACCTTCGCCAGCTGGGGCAGGATCTCGGTGAAATGATGGCCCGGCACCTTGGTGGGGATGGTCTTGAAGGCGGAGCGCACCTTGTCCGGCACGTTTTCTTTGGGATCCCAGAGGTCGAGATGGCTGGGGCCGCCCTGGAGGTAGATCATGAGGACATGCTTGGCCTTGCCCCAGCCCGCACGGCCTGCGGAGGCGGAACTGGCGGAGGCGGCCTGGGCGCGGAAAAGACCGTTGAGGGTCAGGCCCATCATGGAGGCCCCGCCGACGCGCAGGATGTCACGGCGTGTCATGCCGAGGTCTTTGTCGCAGAGGTCTTTGCCGAGGGCGCCTGGGATGCGAAACATGGGTGGATTTGGGATGGAGGGTGAAAGGAGAACCTTTTGGGTGTCAAAACGCAATCCTGGAACAAACTCCCGCCATTTACGCCCAACTGGGGTCGTTCTTGCCTAACTAGGGGTTTTGTCAGGAAATTCCATCCCTCATGGCAGGAAAGGAGCGGGCCGGGGCGGGGGAGGACGGTGCTAGAAAAGGCCTGCCGGGAGCGTTTGAACTTTCCCTCCGGCCCTGACGGGAGTAGAGGAACGACACCGACCCCCCATGCTGGAGAAGAAGATCAGGCTCGAACACTCGCACCGCATTTTGTTTACCCGCGAGGTGTTTGCCCCTGCGAACATGACCATCCGGGACCTGCTGATGCTGGATCGGCCGACCAAGGTGCCGAAGGTGCTTGTTTTTGCAGACGAGCATGTCGTGGCCGCCACCCCGGGGCTTGCTGACGCCCTTCGCGGCTACGCCCGGGCCCATGCCGAGGTGATCGACCTGGCCGGTGACCTGGTGGTCCTGCCTGGTGGAGAGCCCTGCAAAAACGACTTCAGCCTCGTGCAGAAATGCTGGGAGGCGGTCAATGATGCCATGCTGGACCGTCACAGCTATGTGTTTGTGATTGGAGGCGGGGCGGTGCTGGACCTGGTCTGTTTCGCCGCCTCCACCGCGCATCGTGGCATCCGTCATGTGCGCTTTCCGACCACGACCCTCAGCCAGGGGGACGGCGGCGTGGGGGTGAAAAACGGCGTGAACTATTTCGGCAAGAAGAACTGGGTGGGCAGCTTTGCCGTGCCCTATGCGGTTGTGAATGACTTCTCCTTCCTGGAGAGCCTTCCAAGGCGTGAGCGCCGCAACGGCATCATCGAGGCGATCAAGGTTTCCCTCATCCGCGACAGGGCCTTCTTTGAGGAGATCGAGTCCATGGCGGACAGGCTGGCGCGCCTGGAGCAGCCCGCACTGGAGCGGGTGGTGCAGCGCAGCGCGGAACTCCATGTCGAGCACATTGCCACGGGCGGCGATCCTTTCGAGCTTGGCAGCGCCCGTCCGCTGGACTTCGGCCACTGGGCCGCGCACAAGCTGGAGCAGATCACCCATTTCGAGGTGACGCATGGCGAGGCCGTGGCGATCGGCATGGCGGTGGACCTGGTCTATTCCGTCCGCAAAGGCATTCTCGATGAGATTACCGCCCGTCGGGTGATCGCCCTGGTCCGGCGCATCGGTTTTGACATCTTTCATCCAGGGCTGCTGGCTGAAGGACAAAGCGGAGAGCCTGCGATTCTGGAAGGTTTGGAGGAGTTTCGTGAACACCTGGGCGGTGAGCTCACCGTCACCCTGGTGCCCCGGATCGGCCAGAAGCTCGAGGTTCATGAAATGGACCGCCACCTGATCCTGGAAGCCATGCATGAGCTCCGGGGCCAGGCGTTGGTCGGTGTTTAATCTCGTGGCGGTGCTTGTTTCAGAAGACGCGGCGAGGGCGCGCAAAGCCCGGGCTCAACCGACCAGAAGCAAGAGTGTCGCAAGCAGGTAAAGCACACCCAGGCCAAGGGTGAACCGACGCAGCCCGGTTGATCTGCCCAGAAATGAAGCTTCACGTCCAGGGCGTTTCAGCCAGACCGCAAAACCGAGCCATCCGAACAGAAAACCGATCAGGGCATACGTCAAAGCAGACACGGCCCTGAAGGCGTCCGGGGTGGGAGGCAGAGTCATGGCGGACAATGCCGCGGATGCCAGCAGGCTTGTTAGCGCGTTCAGCAGCGCAAGAACGTAAAGCATTTTCATCCGGGCAGGGTGGCACAGTGCCTCTGCAACGGAAAGGCATGAGATCATGGCTCCAACTTTCTTGTGCAAGACTTGTTCGCCTGAGCTCCGGGGATTGATGCAGCCTTCGCATGGCCAGGATCGTTGTGCCTTTGAAATGAAGACCAGATCCCTTGTTGTCGCCATCCCCGCTGCGTTTCTGCTTGTCGCAGCCCTTGCCGCCTGCGCCTTCACACGGGCCGGTTATGAAAGCGCTCCGTTCAAAACCGTTCTCAAGGAGGGGGGCTTTGAGCTTCGTGAGTATCCCGAACTGCCGGTCGTCTCCACGGAGATGAACGGTGATGATGCCAGTTTCATGAGGCTCTTTGGGTACATCAGCGGCGGCAACCTTGAAAAACAGAAGGTGGCCATGACGACGCCTGTGATCATGAAGGAGGGCCGTATGGCGTTCGTGCTTCCGTCCAAGGCAGCTGCACGCGCTCCCTCGCCAGCCTCGGACAAGGTGAAGCTGGAGAGGCTTCAGGCCGCGACGGTGGCGGTGCTGCGCTTCAGTGGCACGCGTTCCGCGAAGTCGGAGCAGGAGGCACTCGGCAGGCTGAAATCCCTGTTGAAAGACCGGCGCATTCAGGAGGCGGGCGCTCCTTTCATGGCCTACTATGACCCGCCCTGGATGCCTGGTTTCCTCAGGCGCAACGAGGTGCTGGTGCCTGTGGTGAAGGGCACCGGAGGCCTGTCATCCGACGCAGCCGCCAAAAGTGCCAAAGAGCCTGCAAATCAGCGATGAGCTCCTCATCCCTGGGAATCATGGACGGCACCCTTAGCTTTCATGCCAGCACGCGGGTTTCTGCGCGCGCCGAGGACCTGTTCGAATTTCATGCCGACCCGCACAACCTGCCCAAGGTGATGCCTCCCACCCTGAAGCTGGTCTCCCTGAAGACGGACGGGCTGGCTGAGGAGGGGCGGCTGATTGAACTGCACTGCCGTGAGGGATGGCTGCTGCCCCTTCATCTGACCTGCCGGTGGAAGGTCGTGGAAAAGCCGCGGGTGCTGGTGGATGAAATGGTGAAGGGGCCGTTTGCGGTCTTTGTTCATGAACACCGTTTTGAAGAGGACGGTCAGGACGCGTGCATCCTGCATGACACGGTGACCTTTCTTCTGGGCCGTTCCTGGTGGCTTCGGCTGATTTCGGCGACCCTCGTGATGCCCTACCTGTCCCTTCTGTTTAAATATCGTCATCACCGAACCCGCCAATGGGCGGCCCGAAGGCTGTCTGCCGGGTGAAGCTTGGGTCAACGAACGAGGCGCCTGCATGCAGCACACGCTCTGCTCATGCCGGGGACATTTCAGGCCTTTTCCACCCTGACCGCCGAATGCTTGTAGCTGGGCTGGCGGCTGTGGGGGTCAAAGGCGGCGTGGGTGAGCTGGTTCACCCGGCTGTCATGCATCGGCAGGTAGGCCTCGCCAGGACTCACGCACTGGTTCAGCCTGGCCCTGGCCGTCAGGCCAGCCCTTTTTGAAACGACCTTCACCAAGTCACCATCCTGCACTCCGAGGGCGGCGGCGTCCTGTTCGTTCAGGTCCAGCACCAGCTCGCCGGGCATCATTTTGGCGAGGACGGCGGACTTGCCCGTCCGGGTTTCGGTGTGCCACTGGGCGCTGGTGCCGCGTCCCGTCATCAGGATGAGCGGAAATTCCGGACTTTTTTGTTCGGCAGCCGCCACGGGCTCCTCGAAGCAGAATCTCGCGCGTGCATCGGGCGTGAAGAACCTGCCGTCCTCAAACAGCCGTCTTTCACTGAAGCCGGGCGCGGTCTTGAGGCCGGCGGCCTGCTCCCTGTTGAGCGGCCACTGTACTCCCCCGCTCCTGCGGATCATGGCATAACCATCGATGCCGGTGATGTCGCAGGGCTGGTCTTCCGTGCATCGCTGGAGCGTCCTGAAGACGGACTCGGGCGTCTGCCAGCCTCTGAACAGTTCCCCGCATCCCCAGTAGTGGGCGATGAGCCGGAAGATGTGAAAATCGGCCAGCGCCTGCCCCGGCGCCCGGCGCACCCTGGGGGAATGGCCGATCCTGCGCTCCGAGTTGATGAAGCAGCCCTCCTTCTCTCCCCAGCCCGCCGCCGGCAGCACAAGATGAGCTCGCCGGGCGGTCTCCGTGCTGCAGTACATGTCCTGCACGACGATGAAGTCCAGCTTGTCGAGAATGCGGTTGAACTGGTTCTGGTCGATCCATGAGTGGCTTGGATTGGTGGCGACGAACCACAGGGCCTTCACCGTGCCGTCATCCGCCGCCTTCAGGATCTGGTCGTAGGCGAGGCTTGGCCTGTCAGGGATGCGCTCCACAGGGATGCCTGCGGCCCGGGCCACCTTTGCACGATGGCGGGGATTTTTGAAATCGTGACCGCCCAGGAGGTTGGTGGTGTTGGAGAAGAGACGCGAACCCATCGCGTTGCACTGGCCGGTGATGGAGTTCGCACCGGTTCCCGGCCTGCCGATGTTTCCGGTCATGAGGGCCAGGTTGATGATCGCCTGGGCCGTGCGCGTGGCCTGGTGGCCCTGGTTGACCCCCATCGTCCACCAGAAGGAGACGCGCGGCTTCTGCCGCCCGTTTTCGCTTGAGATGGACTGTGCAAAGCCATGGAGCTGCTCCGCTGACAGTCCGGTCTCCGCGCAGACTCGGTCTGGCGTGAAGGCGGCAACAAACTTTGCAAATGCCTCAAAGCCCTGCGTGTGGGGCTCGATGAAGCCTGCATCCGTGCGGTTTTCGCGGATGATCAGATGGGCAAGCCCGTAGAGAAGCGTCAGGTCGCTCTTCGGCCGGATGGCGTGATGGCGGGTCGCGGCCATGGCCGTCTCCGTGGTGCGCGGATCCACGACGATGATCTCGGGCCTGCGCGGGTTGCGCAGGACGCGCTGCCACATGATCGGATGGGCGATGCAGGGATTCGCGCCGATGAAGACCAGGACGTCGCTTTCCTCAAAGTCGGCGTAGGTGAAGGGTGGTGCGTCGAAGCCGAAGCTCTCCTTGTAGGCGGTGACGGCCGTGGCCATGCACTGGCGCGTGTTGCCGTCGCCATGGATCATGCCCATGCCGAACTTGGCCAGGGCGCCAAGGAAGGCCATCTCCTCAAGCATGATCTGTCCTGTGCTTAGAAAGGCCGCCGACTCCGGACCATGACTTTCCAGGACTGATTTCATCTGGTCGCAGAAATATCGCAGCGCCGTGTCCCAGTCGACCTCCTTGCCATGCAGCAGCGGCATGCGGGCGCGATCCGGCGCATCGAGCACGCTGAGCGCCTCCCAGCCCTTCGGGCAGGCGGTGCCCAGGTTCACGGGATAGTCGGGGTCGGGCGTGAGGTTGATCGCCTCGCCGTCCCTGAGATGGATCTTCAGGCCGCAACCTGTGGAGCAGAAGCCGCACACCGCCTTCGTCGTCGCATCCGGCAGCAGTCTTGCCGGCACCTGGCCGAGCCCGAACTTCGCAGGCTCCCGGACCAGGTCGGCGGTGAGCGGACCGGTCCATTCGCGAAAGGCCATGGAGGGCGGAGTTATCATGACAGGGAAGCGCGTCGGATTTGTGACTCAGGGGCCATTGTCATGCCAAAGCGTAGTGGAAATGTCCAATGAGCAGGAACCCATGACCAAGGAAGGCCCCAATGGCCGAATGAGCCAATGCGGGCACCGTGCGGTGGTGTGCTGTGCTTTTTGCCTTGGTCTGTGGTGATTGGAAATTCCCTGGTCATTGGCATTTGATCCTTGGTCATTTCTTAGTTCCCCGGCATCTTCGCGCCCGCTGAGGCGGTGAAGAAAAACAGGCGCTCAACAAGCTGGCTGGTGAAGGTGAGAATCAGAGACAGTCCGAGCATCCAGGACTTGGAAGCTCCAGCCGCGATGATCACAGGAATCACCAGGCCTGTCATGACGAGCAGCAGGCCGCGCAGTTCAATCTGCCGGGATAGATGCTTGTTAAGAATGCGGGCCGACCTATGCCAGAGGCAGGCTCCATCTTCCAGAGCCTTTCGGTAGCGCGAAATCTCCCAGAGCGAGAGCCCCCATCGGAAGGTGAGGGCGAGCGCCAGGGCCCAGGAAAGTGGCGGGGCTTCGAGGCAGTTCCAGATGACGGCGCAAAGGCTGGCGCCCAGCAGCGCCGTGGTTCCGAAAAACCTGCCTCCGGTAAGTGACATGGACCAGAACGGCCTGCGCGTATCAACATAGACCATCACGGAACAGACAACGGCTGCAAGCGCTGCGAGGGCGGTGCCGCAGATGGCAAGCCTGAGGATTTCGTGATCCGCAAACCACCATGCGGCGGCAATGGCGGCCGCGCCAGCGGGCAGGGCACCGAAGGCAAGAATTTCCCGCGACAGCCAGGATCTTCGCCAGCCCAGAAAAGCGCGCCAGGCCTTCAAAGGCTGCCCAAGGTGCAAGATGCTGAGGGCGATGCCGATGAAGCCAAAGAAGAGCGAGATGGCGCTGGTGATGGCTGCCTGATCCGATGTCAGGGGTGCGAGTGCCGTGCCGGTCAGGCCGCCGGCGGACATCTGGGTAAGCACCAGCATCCAGGCCAGCGGCGGATGTCCGTGATCCAGTTCGAGTCGTGCATCATCGGCGGCGGTGGCGGATTCAGGCACCGGCTTGGAGGAAACATAGGATGTGGTGGGCCGGGTGTAGCTGGAATCATGCGCGCCGGGAATCATGGGTCCGTGACCCGGCACCGTATCCTGCTTCACGACCTTGATCCGGATGGCCTCGTTCGGACAGGCCTGCACGCAGGCCGGCGCCTCACCTTCTGAAAGGCGGCCCTGGCACATGTCGCACTTGCGGACGATGCCGCGCCGGAGGTTG
>JBIJBP010000189.1:0-7719 GCA_044345155.1 Prosthecobacter sp.
GCGGATGAACGGGTGGCGCGAACAGGGCGGCGGGGTGGGTTGGACACCCGCACGAAGATAGCCACGGCAAGCAGCGTACAACCTCTATCTCCTGACTTGTGGGTAAAGCTCAGAGCTGGGCTGCCGCAGTCCATGTCGAACCACCCCAGGCACCCATTTCACCCCCAAAGGCTTCGCCCCTGCTCGTCATGCGGTGCCTGCGCTTTTGAATGCGTTCAGAACTGCGTTTGAAACGTTCGTTGGCGGATGACCGATGCTTTTCCCCTGACGCGTGAGGCAGCGCTGCGGCGCTGGCGTGACTTTCTGCCCAGAGTCACCAGCTACGGAGCCCGGCGCAATGCCGTGCGACCACCGCATGACGACGTCTCGCGACTCTCTCCGGCCATCCGCTTCGGCCTGATCCGGCCCGAGGAAATCGTGCGCGACACCCTGGACCAACACACCCTGGGCCGTGTGGAGAAATGGGTGCAGGAGCTGTGCTGGCGCAGCTATTGGAAAGGCTGGCTGGAGATGCGTCCGCAGGTCTGGAGATCCTGGCGACAAAGCCTGCATGAACTGCATGCGAGCCTGCCCGAGGAACAGCTCGCCAGAGCCCGGCAGGTCAGCGAAGGACGCAGCGGCGTGGCGGTGATGGACCGCTTCGCGCTGGAACTGCGGGAGACCGGCTACCTGCACAACCACGCACGCATGTGGTGGGCCAGCTTCTGGATTCATGCCGAGCGCCTGCCCTGGGAACTCGGCGCCGAGTTCTTTTTCCAGCATCTCCTGGATGCGGACCCGGCGAGCAACCTGCTCTCCTGGCGCTGGGTCGCCGGCCTGCAGACGGCGGGCAAGACCTACCTGGTGCGCCGCAGCAACCTGGAACGCTGGTGCGACCCCTCCCTGCTGGCCGACACGACCGGCCTGGAACGGCTGGAAGACGGGCGCATCACCCCGGTCAAGCTCCAGGATCACGCCGACCTCACCCGCCATCCGCTGCCTGTTCTCGGACCATTCTGCCCGCCTCTGAAAGGGCGGGTCGGCCTCTGGGCTCATGCCGATGACCTGTGCCTGGAAGACAGCCCGCTGGCTTCATGCCAGCCGGTGTCGGTGGCGGCCTTCACTTCACTCTCGACCTACCGCCGCCTTGGACTCAGCGAGGCGCGCATCCAGTCCGTCCACACCGCCCTGTCGGACGGACTGACTCGCGCCGGAGCTCATCTGGGCTGCGCCACCCTTCTGCATGACACGGATTCCACCGCCCAAGGCCTTTCGGAATGGGTGAAGGCTGAACAACTGCATGCCGTCGTCGCCCTGGCGCCCTATGTCGGTCCTGTAGCCGATGCCCTGCCCTCCATCCGTCAGGCCTTGCAGGCCATGAACGTGCCGCTGCATCTGCTGCGCCGGCCCTGGGATGACACGTTGTTTCCCTGGGCGAAGTCGGGCTTCTTTCCGTTCTGGGAAAAGGCGGGACGATGGCTGGCTTCCCAGGATTCCCAACCCTGCCTGAACCTCGGATGAAAGGCGTGAAAAAGCAGCACCTGCCGGAGAAGAACTGCGCCGCCTGCGGCCGGCCCTTTGCCTGGAGGAAGAAGTGGGAGCGCGACTGGGAGCAGGTGCGCTTTTGCAGCGAGGCCTGCCGCCGCAACAAGCACGCGGAGGCGCGCAGGACGGACCCGACCTAACCAACGATCACATCTCATGATGCACGAACTCCTGCTCCTTCATGCCGTCGTCACCTGGACGCTCACTGGGCTGATCTGGACGATCCAGATCGTGCATTATCCGCTGTTTCAGCAGGTGGGCGAGGACGGCTTCGTTCGTTACCATGCACGTCACATGCGGCGCATCACCTGGGTCGCCGGACCGCTCATGCTGGCCGAGGCGGGCAGCGCGGCCCTGCTGTTTTCCCTGGGCGAAAGGTCGCCCTGCTTCAACCTTGGCCTGATGGCGCTTGCGGCCGTCTGGGTTTCCACCCTGCTGTTTCAGGTGCCGCTTCATGACCGGCTGACCCGTGGTTTTAACAAGGAAACGATCCGCCTCCTGACCTTCACCAACGCGATCCGCACCCTGGGCTGGACCCTGCGCGCCGCCTGCCTTCTGGCGATGCTCCGGGCGGCGGGCTGATTCAAGCTGACCGCCCTGCAGACCGGCTGCTTCTTGCCTCCGTCACTCGAACCGACGTCTTCTCAACCTCAGGCAGGCTAGGGCCGTGATGATCATCATGATCCTGGAGGGTTCGGGAACGGCGACAAGGGCGATGTTGCCGTTGAGCGCAAAGCTGCTGATGTCCCAAAGGAATCCGCTGCCGGAAACATCGGGAAGATTGAAACCCAGGTTATCGTCGCCATTGCCGGCAAGCAGACCGCCATAGGAACCGGATTGAAAACGAGCATCGAAAAGCGGCTGACCGGCAAGACCAGACCAGTCCAGCAGTTGAAAGGTCTCAGGTCCTGAGGGCGTGATTGAAGCAGGTCCGACCGTCAGTTCTGCCTTGAAGTTCAGGGTGTTCGCACCCGTGCCTGAAAAGCGCAGGATGTCGGCATTGGCCGACTGGCCGGGAGCAATGCCCAGAAACACCGAGCTGCCCGACTGGAAATCCCAGGAACCGCTTCCTGACAACGGGGAGAACAGCAGCGTGCCGATGTCGGAGGCGGCAGCAGTGTCGCCCACATGGACGAAGGTGCCGGCAGCAGCCACAAAGGCTGATGCCAAAATCACCCCTGTGCCCTGAAGCCGGCCTGCCTGCAGCAGAACCTCCCCAGTGCCGGTGGTCCCCGTTCCCTGACTGCCTACCTGCAGGGTGCCGCTGCTGACGACAGTGGGTCCGCTATAGGTGTTGCTGGCAGCAAGCAGCAGGAGACCTTCTCCTTGCTTGACCAAACCGGCTGAATCGGTGTCGGAGATCAATCCTGAAAGCGTCAACGCCTGTCCTGAGCCGACGAACACCGCAAAATCACCGACAGTTTCATCCATGATGGAAACATCCCCTTCAAAAGCTGCCGAACCAGCCCCCGGGGCCATTGCGATCGTCTTTGGCCCTCCAAGATTGCCGACAATCAACGATATGGACGAGGAGACAACCAAACCATTTCCAAGCTCAAGCCTCGCACCCGTTCCGTCCAAATTGACGGATGTCCCGGCCCCCAGAGCGTTGGAAGAAAGCACTCTCAGCGTCATTTCCTCACCCACTTGATTACCGCCCCCATGGGTGTTGTTTCCTGAAATCACGATGGTTCCCCCATCCCCGGCACCACGTCGTTGAAGGGCCAGCTGACCGGCACCGGAGATGCTGCCGCTCAGGGTCAGCGTGTCTCCGGCACCCGCCACCACCTTAAAATCACCCGGGTTTGTCTCATGGATCGTCAGGCTTCCTGAATAGGTGGCTGAAACCCCGTCGCCAAGGCTCAGGATTTTGGTGAGACCGGTGTTTCCAATCAGCAGGGTATTGGCCACCGTGATGCTGGCACCGATCTCCAGTTCCGCCGTGCTGTTGCTCAAGGTGATGGCTCCAGTCCCGGCGGCCGACCCGTTTTCCAGTCGCACCCGGCCTGCACTGACAGAGATCCCACCCTGAAAGTTTGCTCCGGCAGCTCCGGTGATGACCAGCGTACCCGAACCATTTTTGTTGAGGGTCCTGGAAATGACATCCGCATTGACGGAACCCACCGTCAGCATGCCAGCCTGAATGTTCGCCGTGCGGTTGGCACCGCTGATCATCAGGCCTCCCGAGCCGAACGACAGGTCGTTGGATCCTTTGAAGGTGAGGCTGCCCGCATTGAGGACGATTCCATTGTTGCCTGCCAGCGTGATGGACGCACCGCTGGTGTTGTCGATGGTTGCATTGCCGCCAAAGGTCAGGCTGGAGCTGCCAAGGGCGGATGCGGAGTTGATGTTCAGGGTGCCGCCGCTCTCGATCCGAGTGCCACCTGAATGCGTGTTGTTTCCAGAAAGAGTCCAGGTGCCCGAACCTGCCTTGACCACCTGCGTGGCACCACCACCCGGATTATCCCGGATGACGCCGGCAAACTCGCCCGCCCCTGAGGCACTCCCCTGAAGGGTCAGTGTCTTGGCGCTCGCCGAGGATGCGGTGAAGGCCAGATCCCCGAGGAACTTCAACAGGCCTGATCCTGACTGGACGAGAGTTCCGCCACCGGTCGTTCCGGCCAGCTCAACGGCACGTGTCAACACAGCCCCTGTGCCCGCATAATTGAGCGTTCCGGCACTGCTGCCGCTCCCCAGGCGAATGGCACCCATGCCGTTGCAGCCTGCTCCGCTGTCAGCCAGGCTGGCCACCGTCATTGTCCCCTGCAGGATGGTCAGTGCACCGGTGTAACTGTTGCCGACATGGGCGAGGGTGACCTCATTCAGGCCAGCCCCCTTGGTCAGGCCGCCGCTTCCGGAGATGATTCCATTGAAGACAACGGGCGCGCTTGCGTCGCTGGTGAGCGTCAGCAGATGCCCCTGGTTGTCCACGCTGCCATTGACGCTCAGCAGTGCGCCATTGCCAGGCTTGTGGGTCCAGGTTTGTGCGGCCCCAAGCGCCAGTGAAAGACTGGCATCCCCAAGGCTCACCGCCTGGGCGCCGGTGTTCACCACCAGTCCCGAACTGCCAAGCGTCAGAACCTGTCCGGCGGCAAGTCCCGCCAGGCTGTATCCGTTGCCGGAGCCAGCTTCAAACCTGAGGCCTTCAACCAACTGGGATGCCATGCTGATGATAGCTGGCGATGACAGGAGCCCGCCATTGCCAAACCTTGCCACATCACCCGGTCCGACCGCCGCATTGGCAGAGCCATTCCAGAACACCGCGCCACCGGACAACCATTGAAAAGTCCCACCGCTTTCCTGAACATCCGTCGTCAGCGGATCCACATCAAAAGTCAGCGTCGCAGCATTTGCCTGAATTCCGGAAATCAAACAAGCAACACTCAGGCAACCAAGGATGCATGCAGTCCTCCCAAGCAAGGGCCGCCCTGCCCCTTTCTGAAGACGAGTCGAACTAAAAAGTGGCTTCCCCAAAGAAGATCGCTTGTTCATGCGGCCCTGCCTTTGTGCCTTTTTCCAGCACCACGCCAAAAGCTGATTCGAAATAAGTAACTTTTTTACTTCGAAATCAAAATCGAATCGACTTCACAGCCCGCCCCCCACGAAAGTGAGGTGCCCGGAAAAGTGAAAACCGACCTCTGGCGGCGTTTATTTCGGGAGCCATGAAACGCCGTTCCTTCCTTGCCAGCACCGCCGCCTTGGGTGCCTCGCCTCTACTTGCCAGCAATTCCGTCGTCAATACGCCAAAGGGCAAGGCGGAGCACTGCATCTTCATCTGGCTCGGCGGCGGCATGGGGCAGATTGACACCTTCGATCCGAAGAAGCTGGGCAACAACATCGACAAGAACAAGGTGGCAGGCTCGCTCTACAAGGCCATCGACACGAGCGTGCCGGGCGTTCAGTTGGTGGAGCACCTGGGCAAGACAGCGAAGGTCATGGAGCATGTCACCGCGATGCGTACGGTCAACCATCACGTCATCGACGAGCACGCCTTTGCCACCAACCTGGTGCACACCGGTCGCATGATCTCCGGCAACACGGTCTATCCAAGCATCGGGTCAATCATCTCCCACGTGAAGGGCGCGGCCAGTGACGAGGTGCCACCCTACATCCTGATCGGCTACCCAAACGTCAGCCGTGGCCCGGGCTTTTTGGGAGCCAAGGCAGGTTATGTTTACCTGACCGACACCAACACCGGCCCGGCCGGATTCACGAGGCCGGACTTCGTCGATGAAAAACGCGCACTGACCCGCGAACAGCTCCTGCAGCCGCTGATGGCCCGCGCGCCCAAACATTCCTCGCAGGCCGACTATCGAGAAGCCCAGGAGCAGGCCCTGCACCTCTCCGGCCCGCGTTTCATGCGCCACTTCAACCTCAAGGAGGAGCCGGCCGCCCTGCGCAACGACTACGGCGGTGAGTTCGGCCAGCGCTGCCTTCTCTCCAGGCGCCTGGTCCAGGCAGGGGTGCGCTTCATCGAGGTCTCCCACAACCTCAACTTCATGAACGGCACCGGCTGGGACATTCACAACGAAGGATACAAGAACCAGCATCTGCTGATCCAGGAACTCGACACGGCCCTCTCCGCCCTCATCCGTGACCTGAAGGACAAGAAGCTTCTCGACAAGACCCTCATCGTCGTCGGCACCGAGTTCGGCCGCCCGGCGGAGTTCGACGGGCGCGGCGGGCGCGGTCATCAAGGCACGGCCTTCTCCATGGTCCTGGCAGGTGGCGGCCTGAAGCATTGCGGTGCCTACGGTGTCACGGATGAGCTGGCCAAGAAGCCCGTCGAAAACCCGGTCCCTCTGGTGGACTTCCATGCCACCATCCATGCCGCCATGGGCATTGATCCGGCGAAGGAGCTGATGGACGGCACCCGCCCTGTGCCCATCACAGACGGTGGCAAGGCCGTCGCCGCCCTGTTTGGCTGAGTCAATCCGTCTTCATCAGGAGGTCACCTTTCGAGCCAGACGCGCATCCTGCGGAAATCGAAGGTG
Organism: Prosthecobacter sp.; assembly: GCA_044345155.1. Taxonomy (GTDB): domain Bacteria; phylum Verrucomicrobiota; class Verrucomicrobiia; order Verrucomicrobiales; family Verrucomicrobiaceae; genus Prosthecobacter. The sequence continues at coordinate 6,519 of JBIJBP010000189.1, forward strand.
ACCTTGTAATCCTTGAGGAAGAACGAGCCCACCCGCGGCAGGCCCGGGGAGATGTCCACCTCCACCTCCTGATATTTCCCGCCCAGCAAGGTGAGTTCAGGCAGTTTCACCGTACGCAGCCGGACATGATCCGAAGTCACCGCACCGCCCACGGCAACGAGCATCAGGCCCTGCACGACTTCACCCTGGTCCTGAACCCCGAGCCTGCCGGCGACGCGCTCACTGATCTCGACGCCATTGAACGAGCCGCTGTCGAGGATGCAGGACCACTTCACGCCTCTGCTGGCCAGGTCGATGGAGGCAACGCCGTCCTTCAAGCGAAAAGGGGCCGACTGCGCACCGGGTCCATTTTTGGCCAGGAAAGCCCGCCCAAATCCAAAGGTGGCCTGACGTCCGGAATAATCCAGGGTGAGGTAGGAGCAGTAACGGGAGATGAGGTCGAAGCCAAGGATGTTGTCCGGATAAAGGACGCCGCCCCCCGAGGTCTCATAAGTCCTGACGAAGCAGGGGTAAGCGGGCACGTTCCAGTCTCCCAGCCGCAGGGGGGAGACCATGCCGACCAGTCCCTCCTCCTGCCCAACCACGCCGAGAAGGGTGGCCTTCGCCTCGTCAGACCGGATGGTGGAAACACCCAGTGCCAACGCCGAACGTGAACTTAGCACCATCCTCGCCGCCCCGGTGTCGAGCAGCATTGCCACGGGCCGACCATCCGCCCCAAAGGCCTTGATGACCGGGGTGTTGGAGCGAAACTCGAAAGGCAGGGTCACGGCTTGCGCTGGCAGCCCGGCACGCACACCGGCATCGACCGTGGACAGCCTTTGGATGAAGTCCGACTTGGAGATGCTGCGCTTTTCAAGCTTTCTCAAAACCCTGGCGCTGACCGGCGCGTGGGAGGGCGGCTGCGAACATCCCGCAACCAGCAGCAGGATGGCCAGACAGGCCCGCACGGCAGCAGAACGGCGCATGTAGGTCGGGGCGACGGTCAAAGAAAGCGCTTCAGCCTCGCAGCCACGTCCTGTTCCAGGCGGCGGACATAGCCGAGGGTGTACTCCTCAACGTCCAGCTTTTCATTCTCGGCCAGGGGGGTCAGGTCCATGGCAAAGGTCAGCAGGCTGGTCTTGTCTGTCGTGTGCGAGTCAAAGTAGGTCGCGTTGGCATGACGCAGCCCTTCTTCCGCGAGGTCATAGCGCTTGCCGCCGCT
>JBIJBP010000074.1:0-25292 GCA_044345155.1 Prosthecobacter sp.
TCAACAGCCGCATCCAGAGCCTCAAATCTGCTGCCAGGGGATTTCATCTCTTCTCACGCTTCCGAACTCGCATCCTCTTTTTCCTCGGCTCCCTCGATCTCCAACCACGCTAATTGCCAAAGACCCAAAAAATCCTTTCAACATTATTTTCACAGGCACAGGACTGAACAATGTTCCGATAATCAATGATCTTATCAATTTATCGACGAACGAAGATAGCGCCACGACCATTGACTTCGTTATTACTGATGTCGAAACGGAAGCAAATTCTTTGATTGTTAGCGGCACTTCCAGCAACACCGCCCTTGTGCCGAATGCGAATATCGTTTTTGGCGGGAATGATTCAATGCGCACAGTAACGATCACTCCCGCAGGCAACCAGTTCGGCTCAACGACCATCACACTGACAGTTAGCGACGGCACGGCATCGGCAAGCGATACCTTCGTTTTGACCGTTAATCCGGTGAATGATGCGCCCTTCGTTAGCGATCTCGCCGATCAGAGTATTGAGTTTAATCAGACGACGAGAGCCATTGCATTCAGCGTCGGCGATGTGGAAACGGTAGCGACTTCTCTGACTTTGAATGGTAGTTCGAGCAACTTGGCCCTTGTGCCGAGTGCAAACATTGTGTTTGGCGGTAGTGGCGTTAATCGAACGGTTACGGTCACGCCTGCCGCGAATCAATCTGGCATAGCCAACGTGACCATCACCGCCAGCGATGGTAAACTGTCGACTAGTAAAACCTTTGTGCTGTTGGTGAAGGCACCCGAAATCAGTGTGGAGCAAATGTTGGGTTTTACGATTGCCGACGGAGGCTCGTTCGATTTTGGTCAGGTAGGAACGAGTGGTGGTGAAGCCACCAGGAGCTTCACGATCAAAAATACTGGCTCCTCCGATCTCACAGTTCTAGATGCTACCATAACCGGTGCGGATCAGTCTAAGTTTAAGTTACTAAATTTGCCAATAGCCACACTTGTGCCTGGTGAAAGCACTACATTATCTGTGCAGGTGGCAGGCCTGACTATTGGTCTGAAAACGGCGACCTTACGAATCGCTACCAACGATCTGGATGAGGCTGTCTTCGATGTCATCTTATTCGCCACGGGTGTGCCAGCTAATTTGCCGAGCGTGACAACGTCTGCCGCCACCGGCATCACTTTAGATGGTGCGATCCTCAATGGGAGCGTCAAAGCCAATAATTTAGAGCGGACCGTATTCTTCGACTATGGGCCAACAAAAAGTTATGGTAGTAGCGTGGCTGCATTGCCTGCTACGGTCTCCGGCAATGTTGCCACAAATGTGAGTGCATCTCTTTCCAATCTTTTGCCTCATACCAGTTACAACTTCCGCGTGCGGGCTGTCAGTAGCCAGGGCTCCGCCAGTGGGGTGAACGTTACATTCACCACCCGTAATCGGGTGCCCGTGGCACAAAATGACGAGGTTTTGGCTCTACCTTCGGCCAAGGTGGTCATTAGTCCGTTGCTCAATGATAATGATGAAGATGGTGATATTCTGAGTCTCGCGCCAGATTTCACTCAGCCTGGCAACACGGTGGGCAGTGTGAAGAAGGTTGGTTCTGATCTGGTTTTTACTCCCGCCGCCGGCTTTACAGGTGGCAGTTTTAAATATAGTGCAGTTGATGCATTTGGGGGTAAATCCACGGCCACTGTTACATTGATTCTGGATGATTGCTCTTTGAGTGAAGATGCAATCATTCCATCCAATAGTGAACCCTATGATATTTGGGTAAGTGCAAATGCACCCTGGAAAGCGTCCGAATCTATTCCATGGTTAAGCATTGAGCCATTTATTGAGAGCGGCTATGTGCACGTAATTCCTGCGCGAAACCCTTCAAGCATATCCCGCACTGGTATAATCATCATCGGTGGCAAAACGCATACTGTAACACAAAATGGGAATGAGCTTCCAATAGCTGAAGATGACGAAATATTGGCGTTACCTTCAGCTAAAGTAATTATTAGTCCGCTAGCCAATGACTATGATCCCGAGAATGATTTGTTGAGTATCAGCACAGATTTCACCCAGCCTGGCAAGGAAGCAGGAACTTTGGTCAAGGTGGGCGCAGATCTTGTGTTTACTCCCACGGCAAGCTTTTCGGGGGGCAGCTTCACCTACGTCGCAACAGATCCTTTTGGCGGCAAGAGTAATCGGGCCACAGTAAAGCTCACTCTGGCTGAATGCACTCTGGGTGAAAATGTAACCATTTCTTCTGACAGTCCGCCATATGATTTGTCGGTGAGTGCAACCGCACCATGGATTGCGATTGAATCCATTCCTTGGTTGAGCGTGGAACCACCCGCCCCCAATGCCACACAGTTACGTATAATACCTGAGGGTAACCCTTCGAAGGAGACCCGAACCGGGACCGTTATCATCGGAGGTAAAACGCATACGGTTACACAAACTGGTATTTCGTTGTCACCAGTGTTAACCACCCCAGGGGGCATTCCAAATGCAGTCATCGGCAGCAACTACGAGCTAGCTATTCCAACATTGAATGGCCCGGTGACCTATACAGCCCTGGGTATGCCCAAAGGATTGGCGCTATCTAACATAACCGGAAGAATCTCAGGAGTTCCGAGTGTGACTGGTGTGTTTACCATCACTTTGTTTGCTAAGAATGATATCGGAAGCTCAAATCCGATTTCATTTGATATCAAGGTGCTTCCATTTCCGAAGGGGCTAGCGGGCAATTACTCTGCGATGATTGCCGACAGTTTGCTTATTACTGACAAATTTGGTGGTCTGATGACCATGAGCGCGACCACCACGGGAGGTGTAACAGGAACGCTCAATATCGGCACTTTTAGTCACTCCTTTACTGGAAGGCTAAAGACCACTGTTGATCCATTAAATTTAGACTCATATCAGGCAGTTTTCCAAACTACCATTATGCGTAAAAAAGCGTCGAATTTGTTTTTGAGCGTAAATTTGGATTCATCAGAAATGATTACTGGTAATCTCTCTCTACTGGGACCTGAACCGGAAATTGCAACACTGAGGGGTGGTAAACATGCTTGGACTGCTCAAAACAGCATGTATCATGGTAGATACACAACTTCACTGACTGATGATTCAGGTCTTGTTCAGGGCGATGGCTTCATTACATTCACGGTTAGTCAGACTGGAGCTGTCAATTGGTCTGGGCAGCTAGCGGATGGCACAACCATCGCAACCCGTAGCGCCACCCTTTGGGGAAATGGAGAATTTCCATTGTATGCCCTACTTTATGGCAACAAAGGATCACTTAATCAATCACTTGGAGTTTACAATGATTTTAACTGGTACACATTTACTTATGACACAAAGGTGAATGGTTCGCCCCACTGGGTGAAAAAACCTCAGTCGGCTACAACCCGGGCATACGCAGATGGTTTCGAAACAACGCTATCAGCAGCAGGAGCAAAGTACTCTGCCTCAATGCTCCAAGACTGGCCATACAATTCGTTTAATCTTATATGGGTTGGCTTCGAAGGTGGTGATATCGAAACTGCGAGTCAGTATTACAATCTTTATGGGGACGGTCTTTATGGGGAGTTTATAATTAGTAGGAGTGGTGGTGCAGTAGTAGCCCGCCAAGCTCCTGATGAGTTTGGAGCTAGGAGTCCTGTTAATATGCAGATTAGTTTCGATATAGTTAGGGGAACATTTACGGGCTCGATGACGCTGCGTGATGACAATCCTTTTAACGAAAGGCTGCCCTCAATTGTAAGACCTGTTAAATTTAATGGGGTCTTGAGTGCTGCTACGTCTAAAGGAACAGGTTACTTTCTTCTTCCTAGCATTACTGGACCACCCGCTAACACTACAACTTCACCTGTGAGAAGCGGCCGAGTTCTTGTGATCCCGAATGGTTATTGATTTATTTTTTACTAAAAGTTGGAAAAATGAGTGATGTTAAATCGGCTTATGTGGTGTGGGTTAGCCAAACTGCACAAATAGTTAATCACTGACCTGCCCCCCGAGTTTGGAACGGTTATGGTGAGAGAACCGGGACTGAGTGACCAGCTGACCTGCTCCCGAAGCTTGGAACAGCTTCAGTCACGTCCAGCGTTTCATTCGCTCCTGAGTCTTCGCTCCGGTTGCAGATCAGGACGAGGTCAGTTGGAGGCGGTCTGCGGCAGGAGGGGGAGTTCGTAACAGGCGGCTTCGCGGTCGTTGCGTACGAGCAGGTAGCGGCCTGCGAGCACCGGATGATTCCAGGTCTTGCTGCTTAGGGCGGGGAGCTGGCCGTATTCCTTGAAGCCCTGCGGGTCGGCGGCGCAGAGATGGACGCTGCCAGCCTCGTTCTGGACGATGACCTTGTCACCTGCGATCAGGCTCTGGCCGGAGGCAAAGCGCCCCTCCTTCCAAAGGCGTTCACCGGTCCTTAGGTTCATGCAGGCCAGGCGTCCGTCATCAAGACCCAACAGATGTTCACCGACCAGGGCGGGACTGTTGAACTGAGTCTTCATCTTCATGCTCGTCCAGAGTTCCGTGGCTGTCAGGGCGCCGCCCGGGCCCGGCTTGATTTCGAGCAGCAGACAGCCCATGCCGTAACCGGCGGAGAGGAACACTTGGTTAGGTCCGGCGATCACGGGCTGGCTGGCTTTGGGCCATTTTTCCACCCCCCAGGCGTGCTCCATCAGTTGTTCACCTGTCGATGGATCATGGGCGGTGAGGGAGCGGGCGTTGTTGCTGAGGATGACCTGCCTTCCCGCAAGGGTGGTGAGGACCGGGGAAGCATAGCCCGCCTCGTCATCACCCGCCTTCCACATGGGGGCGCCGTTGGCGAGGTCGTGGGCGAAAAGTACGGGGCCACGTGTTCTGCCGCCGGTGACAATGACGAGGTTGTTGACGATGAGCGGCGAGGCACAGACACCCCATTCGAGATTGGCGATCTTGTTTTCCTCCAGCACGCGCCGCTGCCAGACGGGCCTGCCGGTGGCGGCATCGAGGCAGTTGAGGATGCCAGTCGCTCCGTAGGTGAAGACGAGTCCCTGGTGCAGGGCGGGGGTGGCGCGCGGTCCCTCACTGCTCTGCCATTGGTCAAAGCGCGCTGTGTCTGAATGGGACCAGACGAGAGCCCCGGTGAGGAGGTCGTAGCAGGTGACGAGTTCCTTCTCCCCCTGCTGCTCCTGGGTGTAGGCAAGGCCGCCGGAGACGGCAAAGGCTGACCATCCGGCTCCGATGCCATGGCGCCAGAGTTCGCGCGGAGGGTGCTTCAACCAGTCGGGATCGAGCCGGACATCGGGCGCATGGCCGTCGCGATGCGGGCCGAAGAACTGCGGCACATCCGCGGCTTGGGAGACCTGCTGACCGCGGCTTTCGGAGCGCTGCTGAGAGAGCTGTGCGACCGCAGGTTTGGCGGGCTTGGCCGACCAGCGCCAGGCCAGCCGGGGCAGTCCTCGGCCGTCGATCACGCCGTCTACTTTGATGCAGAAGCGGGCTGTGGCGAGGAGCAGGAGCAGCGCGAGGAAACCCAGTAGGCGGGTGCGGGTGCGGAAGCGACGCGACAGCAGAAACCAGAGCAGCAGCAGCAGCGTGGCGAGCAGGCTGGACGCCATGATCAGCCAGCCCTTGAGGTTGCGTTCCAGGTCGGTGGCGAAGCTGGCGTAGCCGAGGACGCCGCCGTAGAGCAGCAGGGTGATCGTGGGGAAGAGGGGCGGGAGGCGCTGCTGCATCATGGCATGCATACGCCGCGCGATGCCGCTCGGGAAGCCCGTCCTGCAAAAACAAGCCGGGGCATAAACCGCTGCCGCGCATTCATGCCCCGGGTGTTTGGCTGTTGGTCGGGGGGAGTCAGGAGGCCAGGACCGGGGTCATCTGGCGGGCGAAGGTGTCCGGGGACTGGGCGGTGCGGACGGCCTTGGCCATGGACTTGCTGAGGGATTCCAGGGCGTAGGGCTTGAGCATGATGTCCACGGGCGGGCAGCGGCCTTCGCTGAGGATGGTGAATTCATCGGGGTCGATGACGAAGCCGGAGCAGACGACGACGGGGATGTCGTTTCCGGCGGCGCGGAGCTGCTTGAAGGTGTCGCGACCGCTGAGCTTCGGCATGTAGATGTCGAGCAGGAGGGCGTCGATTTTTTCGCCGCTGCGCAGGACGATGTCGAGCGCCTGCTGGCCGTCGCCGGCCTCGAGCACGCGGTAGCCGAGGAAGTTGAGCATGTTGACCGCAATGGCGCGGACCGGGGCTTCATCATCGACGACGAGGATGGTGCCGCGCTGACCGGCCGGTGCCTGGGCGAGACGGGGGTCGAAGTCGTGGGCCTCGTCCTCGATGTTTTCCGGGTCGCGGGCGCGGGGCAGGAAGATGCGGAACTCGGTGCCCTGGCCTTCGACGCTGTCGAACTCGACCCAGCCACCATGTTCGCGGACGATGTCCTGGGCCATGCTAAGTCCGAGGCCGGTGCCACGTCCTGGATCCTTGGTCGTGAAGAAGGGTTCGAAGATGCGATGACGCGCCTCCTCGGAGATGCCATGACCGTTGTCGCGGACAGCGATGAGGACAAACTCGCCCGGATCGCCTTCCGCCGAGGTCTTCTGCTGGACGTTTTCGATGCCGATCTCGATCACGCCGTTGTTCTGCGGGAGGGCGTCGCGGGCGTTGAGGCAGAGGTTGAGGACCACCTGCTCGAGCTGGGTGGCATCAGCCATGGCAAAGGAGGCCTCCATGCCTGCGCGGATTCGGATGTTGACCCGGGGGTCGACGCTGTGGCGCAGCAGGCTCTGGACGTCGGCAAGGAGCTTCTTGAGGTTGGTGACCTTGCGGAGCGGAGTGCCGTTGCTGTGGCGGGAGTAGGAGAGCAGCTGCTTGACGAGGTCGGCGGCGCGCTGGGTGGCCTGGCTGGCGTTGGAGAGCTTGTCTCGCACATCGTTGCTGCCGGTTGCTCCCGGGGAGAGCTCGGCGAGGGTCAGGTTGCCGCGGATGGCGGTGAGCATGTTGTTGAAGTCGTGGGCGATGCCGCCGGCGAGCTGGCCGATGGTGCCGAGCTTCTGCGATTCGCGCAGCTGCTTCTTCAGGCCGTTGACCTCAGTGCAGTCGCGCACCATCCAGAGACGGCCGATGACATCCCCGGTGTCCGCCTGCATGGGGGCCGTGCGCAGGCTGTAAATGCGGCCGTTCGGGTCGGCTGTTTCAGCTTCCACCAGGTCGACGAGGGTGGGGTCGGCCTCGGTTTCACCAATGAACTTCAGCACACGGTCCTTGTCGGCAAAACGGGTGGCGATGGCCTCCATGAGGTGCTTGACGTCCCTGCCTCCGACTTCTTCGAGGGGCCGACCAAGGAATTCATCGAGCTTGGCGTTGGAAGCGATGATGGCGCCGGAGGAGTCGACTACGGCAACGCCTTCATCACTGGCGGCAAAGATTCCCTGGAGGGCGGTGAAGGCCTCGCGCAGAAGGCGTTCAGCATTCAGGAGGCGCTGGGCTGTCTGGCTGGCATGGATCTCGGCGGCATTGAGGGACTGTCGGTGCTTGGCAAAGAGCATGTTGATGTCGCAGCGCAGCTTCCAGAAGTCCTTGGGCAGCCAGTCGGCGATGTCCTTGGCCGGAGGTACGCCGCGCAGGACGGAGGCGGTGGCGTTCATCAGGGAGACGACGGGCTTGAGTGCCCAGCCGCTGATGAGGTAACCGGCGATGAAGACTCCGGCGAAGAGCAGAAAGCCCTGGGTGCTGAAGAACCAGTCGAGGGAATGGCCCATGAGACGGGCGGCGCCGATGGCCGGCAGCCAGCCGAACAGCATCAAGGGTAGCATGAGGCGTACTCGGAGGGAGTTCATACGGGTGTTGAGGTGAGGATGACGGGAGGTTGCGAGAGGGAGGACTGCAGTTCAGCGGGAGAAAGCGGCAGACGTAGCAGGCCCTGGGTGGAGAATTTGCTCAATACGGGGCTGAGCGTGCGCTCCAAAATCTCGCCCAGGTGTGCCTCCAGCCAGGCGGACATCCAGGTTTCGAGCTCGCTGCGGGAAGGGAATACGTTCGCGGCGGCGGGTTGCTGGACCTGGGATTCAACTCCATCCAGGCGGTCTTTGAGGGCGCTGACGCCCATGACGGCGCCAAAAAGATCATTTTTCACCTGCTCAATCTCCGCCTGAAGTTCCTGCTTCAGCACCTCCACTTCCGTTGGCGATAGCGTGGAGGGGGGGCATAGACTGCTGGACTCGACTGATCTGGCTGACTCTGAGGAACCGGCGGTTCCTGGAATCAAGGAAAGCCGCTTGTTCAGTGGAGGTGCAGCGATGTCGCTCTGGCTCAAGACCATGGCTGCCAGCCCGCTTGTGCTTGGGCGTCTTTCCGGTGGAGGAAGGGGGGGCGGCTCAGGCTTCGTCAGCAAGACGGCCTCATCATGGCCGAGTTGTCCGTGGTTTGAGTTTTCCTGCTGAGGTAGGAGTGGATGAGACCCTGAAAAAGGAGAATTGACGGGGAAGGGACTCGAAGGGTCGGCTTTTTTTGTCGCCGGTGGATTTCCATCAACTTGTTGAGCACCAAGAAATTCAGGCCCTGCAGCTGTCGGCGGGACTAAATTTTTGGAGCTAAAAAAGGAGAAGGCCAGGGGCATAGGATAAGTTGACTAACCAAAACTTCCATAAATATAATAATTTGTCGAGCGGAAAATTAGCTTTGCCAAATAATCCAGGGACCTGTGTCATCTTTTTGTAAGCGGCTGACAAACTGCTGAAACAGCCATTTCGGTCTGGGGGAGGTGGCAGATTTTCCCGTCGTTTTTCTTGTCTCTTTCTAGTCAGTGGCCTATGAGCGACGGCGGGATTTGCCGGAGAGGACCTCTGACCTGCCGACAGACTTCCCAATCACCTCATTTTCATTCAGGAACCATGACATTTTCCCGTCTGTTTGCGGCACTGACCCTGTTTGGCTGGCTCACCGTTCCAGGCCTGCAGGGCCAGACGGTGCTGGATTCCCTGACGAGCGACCTGAATATCGAGGGCTTGGAGACAAGCTATGATCCGACGACTGGACTCGCCATCGCCAAAGGCGATGTGAGGATTTCCTACACGGACGTGGAGATTCGCTGCGGCCAGGCGAGCTACAACCAGACGACCGGGGAGGTCATCGCCCGTGACAACGTCATCATCTGGAAGTCTGGCATCACCTACAAGGGGGAGAACATTCTATACAACGCGAATTCCGGGGAGATCAGCGGGGACGCGGTGAGGAGTTCCCAGGCCATGGACCTGGGCAGCCTGTTCTTCCAGACGGACCGATTTGACACGGAGACCAAGCTTTCCCAGAAGCTTGAAGGCGGTGACACTTACCTGACCACCCACGATTCAGAAAATCCGAACTTCAGGCTTAGAGCGCGCAGCCTGACGGTCATTCCTGAGGACAAGGTGGTTCTCCGGAATGTGACCGTGCTTGCCGGGGATGTGCCGGTTTTTTACCTTCCCTACCTGTCCCAGTCCTTGGAGGCTGAGGCGGGCTACCGGTTCAATGTCGGCCAGCAGAGCCGGTGGGGTGCCTTCATGCTGAATCAGTATGATGTGATTCACGGTGATCACACCCGGGCACGATACCATCTGGACCTGCGTTCAGCGCGTGGCGTGGGTGTCGGCGTGGACCTGTTCTCCATGCGTTATCGCAACAACTGGAACAACTTCACCGGCCTGAAGCTTTATTATCAGCGCGACAGCGATCCTTCGATGAATCGTACGTCCGTGCCGCGTGGTCCGGTTCCTGAAAACCGCTACCGGATCAACTTTCAGCACCGCATCTATCTTCCCGGCCCGGAGGAGAGCACCTGGTATCTGGACTTTGACATCAACAAGATCAGCGACGCCCATTTTTACGAGGACTTTTTCTTCAACGACTTCCGCGAGACGCCGCAGCCAGACAACCAGGTTTCCTTGGTGCACCGCTCTGACAGCTACCTCGCCACCCTGATGGCGCGGTTCCAGGCGAACGACTTTTACCGTGTGGGCGAGAAGCTGCCCGAGCTATCGATCGACTGGACGCGTCGGCCTCTGTGGAACACTGGCATCTATCATCAGGGCACCGCCTCCATCGGTTACATGCGTGAGCTGGCCAGTGAGCTTGAGGAGTCGGCTTATCAGGCGGCCTTGAAAGGTATGGGGGGAGGCGTTCTGAACGAAAGAGAAAAAAACTTCATCCGGAACCTTCTGGCACTGGAGGGAGATTCTGTAATCGATCCCAAGGACTATGCAAATGTGCGGGGCATGGGAGGGCTTTCGGAGTTCACCCGTCTGCACACCTATCATGAGTTTCTTTATCCCAAGACCCTGGGCGGCTGGTTGAATGTTCTGCCAAGGCTTGGCGCTGGAGTCACTCATTATGCGGGCTATGGACGCACACTTGACGGCCTTCCCGGCGGTTTTTCCGAGCAGACTCGGCCGATCTTCCATGCGGGTCTCGATGTGTCCTTCAAGCTGACGAAAACCTGGTCCGATTACACCAACGAGGCGCTGGGACTGGACGGGCTCCGGCATGTCTTCCAGCCTTATGTGAACTATTCCTACCTGGATGCCTCTATGCCGATCGGGTTTGTGGGTGTTGACCGGCTCTCCCCCACCACGCGCCCGCGTTCTATTGACGTGCCCCTCTATTCTGCCGTGGACAGCCTGCGTTCTTGGAACATCACACGACTCGGCTTCAAAAACTTCCTCCAGACCCGGCGGGACTACACGATTGAGGGCAACGGGCGTTTTGCCTCCGCCAATGACGATCCTGTGCAGACCTACACCTTTGCAGGCATGAACACCTATGTGGACCTTTTTGCCAAGGATCCTGAGTTCAACCGCGACATGTCCAACCTCTACAATGAGCTCTTCTTCCGCCCGGTGCCCTGGGTGAACCTGTGGATGGACATGCAGCTTCCTATTTCCAACAAGGACGGCAACTTCACCGAGTTCAACCAGGGGATTACCTTTATGCCCTCGGACTCCATGTCCTTCACGCTCGGGCATCAGTTCGTTAACGACAGTCCCTATTTCCAGGACTCCAGCCTCATCTTTGCCCGCACCTACGCACGTCTGACGGAAAACTGGGGGGTGTCCATGTATCACGTCTATGAAATGGATGACAGCACCCTGGAGTTCCAGAGCTACAGCATCACGCGCGACCTGACGAGCTGGGTGGCCTCCGTTGGCGCGATGCAGCGCGACAACCGTAACGGGCGGACGGAGTTTGGCATCATCTTTTCCCTGACCCTCAAGGACTTCCCCGGAATCACCATTCCGCTGGACATCGATCCCAATCCGTCCGGTCGCGGAGGTTCCCAGTCGCAGTAATTTGATCCTGGGTGAGCTGGCTTAGGGATCTGATTTGCCTCTGCTTTATGTCGAATTCGAAATTTCAAGAGGCAGGTTTGTGATTTGAGTGTGATGGTACCACCTGTTATGGACGGCAGATCCCGTCCTCCCCTCCTGCATGAAGCTCACCATCATTGGTTCTGGTTACGTCGGCCTTACCACAGGCGCATGTTTTGCTGAAGTCGGCCACCATGTCTGCTGCGTGGACAATGATCCCCGCAAGATAGAGACGCTGCTGGCGGGCCAGATCCCCATCTATGAACCCGGCCTTGAGGCCCTGGTGAAGAAAAACGTCGCGGCTCGCCGACTGCGTTTCACCACCAGCACGGAGGAGGGGGTGGACCATGGCGAGGTCATTTTCATTGCGGTGCCCACGCCGCCTCAGTCCGATGGCAGCGTTGACCTGACTTACATGGAAAAGGTGGCCCGGGAGATCGCCCAGTACCTCGACAGTTACCGGGTGGTGGTGGACAAAAGCACGGTTCCCGTCAAAACCGGCGAAAGGGTGGGGCAGACCATCCGGCGCTATGCGAGGCCAGGGGTGGAGTTTGACGTCGTCAGCAATCCGGAGTTTCTGCGTGAAGGCAGCGCCGTGGCCGACCTGATGAAGCCGGACCGCATTGTCATCGGCGGCAACACCGACCGCGCCATCGCGCTGATGCAGAAGGTGTATGAGCCCTTTGCAGCGCCTGTCCTCGTCGCTGACATCAACAGCGCGGAGCTTATCAAGCATGCGGCCAACAGCTTCCTGGCGCTGAAGATCAGCTATGCCAACGCCCTTTCCGAGATCTGCGAGGCCTCAGGGGCTGACGTGCTTAAGGTTGCCGAAGGCATCGGTGCCGACAAGCGCATCGGCCGGGATTTCCTCAACGCAGGCCTTGGTTATGGGGGGTCCTGCTTCCCCAAGGACATCGCCGCCTTCATCGCCATCGCCGAGCAGCTTGGCACGCCGTTTACGCTCCTCAAGGAGGTGCAGCGCATCAACCAGCGCCAGTTGGACCGCTTCGTCGATGCCATCCGTGAGGCGCTCTGGGTGCTGAAGGACAAAAAGCTCGCCGTCTGGGGGCTGGCCTTCAAGCCGAACACGGATGACGTCCGCTCTTCAGTGGCCGTCGCGCTGGTGGAGAAGTTGGTGGCTGAGGGTGCGCAGGTGGTCGCCTATGATCCCAAGGCCATGGAAAAGGCGAAAGAACTGCCTGTCGCCGGCAGGATCAAATTTGCCAGCAATCCCCTGGAGGCCGCTGCGGGAGCCGAGGCGCTGATCATCGCCACCGAGTGGCCCGAATTTGCCAGTGTCGACCTCTCCGAGCTGCGAGCAACCATGCTTGCTCCGATGATCTTTGACGGCCGCAACCTCATCGACCCTGTCGCCGCCGCCGACTTTGGTTTCCAATACCGGGGTATCGGGCGGGGTGTGGTGGAGACGAGGGCCTGAGATGGGGCGGTGGTTTCCGGCGGGGGAGTGAACTCCGCCTTGCTCATCCCGGCAGGCTGTGGCTTATCCAGCCTTCCTCCCCTCAAGCACCTTGGGCTCCTGCCCCTCCCCCTGACCGCCTGTGAATGTCCGTCGTCTCTCCGTTGAAGTCCTCGAAGCCTGGCAAAAAACGCCGCGATATGCCGCAGACCTGCTTGATGACAAGACCCGTCAGACCGCCCTGTCCGGGCCGAACGCCGCCTTTTTGCACGACATCGTGCTGACCACGCTGCGGAACCTCAGCCTGCTGGACCATTGGATCGGCCACCTGACCAGCGGACGTCATCTGGATCATCGTACGCGATGGGTGCTGCGTGTGGGGCTGAGCCAGCTCCTGCTGCTTGGCGTGCCCTCTCATGCGGCGGTGAATGAAACTGTGGCGGCGGCCGGGCGTGCCTCCGGCCTGGTCAATGCCGTGCTGCGCCGGGCCGGGCGTGAAAAGGACTCCCTTCTCGCCAGTCGCGAGGCCCTGCCGCTGGCGGTGGCCTTTTCGCATCCTGAGTTCCTGGTTCGCCGCTGGATCAAGACCATGGGCAAGGCCAAGACCGAGGCCCTTTGTCAGTGGAACCAGGAGCCTGCGCAGACGTTTGTGCGCCTCAACCGCCTGCATGAGGATGCGGCTGAAAAACTGCCTGCCATCCCAGGGCTGGCCCCTCACCCCGGAGCGGAGGACTTTTTTCTCACCACCTCCGTGCCGCGCGAGGCCCTGAAGGCCGGCCTTTGCTATGCCCAGGATCCGAGCACGGCCGTCGCTCCGGGGATGCTCGCCCCGCGTCCAGGAGAAACAGTGCTCGATGCCTGCGCCGCCCCGGGAGGCAAAACCGCCATCCTCTCCCAGGCCATGTGCGGCGAGGGAAGGCTGGTCGCCTGTGACAGTTCACCCGCACGCCTGACCCGTCTGCGAGAAAACCTCACCCGTCTGCGCGTGCATAATGCCCAGGTGATGCAGCACGATTTCCTCAGCCAGGATCCGCCTCCTTTTGGCGATCTGCTCTTTGACCGAATCCTGCTCGACGTACCCTGTTCCAACACCGGTGTCATGCGCCGCCGCATCGACGTGCGCTGGCGGCTGCAGGAGGCCGAGTTTGCCGAGCTGGCCAGGACGCAGCGAGGGATTTTCGAGAGCGCCCTGCGCTACCTCAAGCCCGGGGGCAGCCTGGTTTACAGCACTTGCAGCATTGACCCCGAGGAGAACCAGCAACTGGTGAAGGCGGTGCTCAATGATCATCCCGAGCTGGAGATGATCGAGAGTCGGCTGGTGTTTCCGCCGAAGGACCAGATGGACGGTGCCTATGCCGCACGTCTGGTGAAAAAATAATCCGACCCTCCTCCCTTCATGCCCACCGTCCTGACCCCTGTCCCTCTGCCGGACTTCCTGGCCGGTCCGCTGGCTGCGAACCATCCTTGCGTCAGCGTGCCGGAGCCGGCGGTGAAGGCGATGGTGGTGCCCGGAGGTTATGCCGTGCCGGAGGCCATGATCGCGGCGTTGCCCGGCCTGGAGATCATCAGCGTTTTCGGTGTGGGATATGATGGAGTGCCGCTTCCGGCCTGCCAGGCACGGGGCATCCATGTGACCAACACGCCGGATGTGCTGACCGATGACGTGGCGGACATCGCTGTGGCGCTGGTGCTGATGACAAGCCGCCGTCTGGGCGAGGCCGAGCGGCATGTGCGCGGCGGGCAGTGGCCGCATGGAACCTTTCCTCTGGCCCATGCGCTGCGGGGCAAGACGGCGGGCATTCTCGGCCTTGGACGGATTGGCAAGGCGATCGCTCGGCGGCTGGAGGCCTTTGGCATGAAGATTGCCTATCACGGTCGCAGTCCCCAGCCGGTGCCATTCAGCTTTTGCCCGAGTCTCCGCGAACTGGCCCAGGTGTCTGATTTTCTGATCGTCGCCTGCCCGGGCGGGCCTGGAACGCGTCATTTGATCCATGCGGAAGTGCTCGCCGACCTGGGTTCCAAGGGAACCTTGATCAACATCGCCCGGGGTTCGGTGGTGGATGAGCAGGCCTTGATCAGGGCGCTGGAGTCTGGCAGCATTCGCAGCGCCGGGCTGGACGTGTTTGAAAACGAACCCCAGGTGCCGGAACGCCTGCTGGCCTGTCCTCAGGCGGTCGTCCTTCCACACCTTGGCAGCGCCACGCATGAAACGCGCCGTGGGATGGCTCAGCTGGTGATGGACAACCTGACCGCGCATTTTGCCGGGCAGCCGCTGATCACGCCGGTGAGCTGAGAAGACCCTGGCCGGTCGCCGCCCTACTCATTCAGGATCACCCGGGCGCCCTCGGGATGGATCTCCAGGGAGCGGATGCCGGAAAGGAAGCGCTGGAGGGCGGGGTCGCGCTGTAGGTTTTCAGCAATCAGGTCCACGCCCTTCAAGTCGCCGAGCCAGGCGTTGGGCAGGGATATGCCGCCGACATGGAGGTCGTTGAAGACCAGGGAGAGCTTGTGTTCGGGAGTCAGGCCGGTGCCGAAGGTGATGCGGGCACGCACCTTCTGGCCGGGAAGGATGGGGAAGTCCGGCGGCATTTCGACAATGATGGCGGTGATCACCCGGCCTTCGCCAAAGCTCACCTGGATGTTTTCACCCAGGTTCTGGGTAGCGAGGTAGGCGTTCACCTCACGCTCGGTGAAGACGATGGTCTTGTTTTCCAGGCCGGCGGGAACCGTTGGGGCGGGAGCGGTGGCAGGAGAGGTGGGCGATGGCGCGGAGGCGGTGCCGGCCGTTGGAAACTTCAGCATGACCGGGGACATGGTCGGGTCACCAAACGCGGAGAGCTTGGCGCTGAAGACTTGTTTTTCGACTTCAGAAAGCACCACCGGCTGCAGGGGTGCGGGGTTGAAGTTGTGCTGGAGCCACCAGATCACGGCCCCTGTGGTGAGGGCGGAGACAAGCAGGAGGCCACCGAGGAGGATGAGCAGGGTCTGGCGGGTTGAAAGGCCTTGTCTGGCGGGGGCGAGAGGGGTGGTGGAAGGGGGTTCCATGGCGGGGATGAGACTGAGCGGTGGACCGGGCTATTCAGCGGATGTTCTTCATGGCGGTCGACGACGGGAATCAAACAAAGCGCCCCGGACAAAGCCGGGGCGCCTGACCCGCCTGTGTCGTTCGATCTGGGGGCCTCGAATCCCAAGGAGACGAGGTGGGTGCCCGTGAACAAGGGCGCTGTCTTCCAGTGAAGGCATGACAAGACATCCCAGGTCACGCGGCTCCCGGGGTCATAAAAACGGGCCGGGCCACAACAGTCTGAGGACGAACACCGCAGGAAGGGGAGGACGGCCGGCTCCTGAGCAGCCGGCGCGTCAAAATGGAAATGCAAAGAGCCAGGAACGGGATCTCCTGAATGGTGCGGATACTACCGGGCCAGGGCCGGGCTGACAACAAGGAAAGCCATGCTCCCAGAGCTTACACAACCAAGTGAGAAAGGGGTTTTTGCGACAGGATTCACAAGATGGGCACGATGAACAGGTCTGAAAAATCCTCTTTATCCTGCGAATCAGGTCAATCCTGTCACCTAGGCCATGAGACAGAATCATTGACCACTTTGATGCAAAAGCCCTGCCCGGCGCCCGATCATGACTGGAAGCGCCGCAGACGCAGGGCGTTGCTGATGACGGAGACGGAGCTAAGGCTCATGGCTGCACCGGCCAGCATGGGGCTGAGGAGGATGCCGAACCAAGGATATAACAT
This sequence comes from Prosthecobacter sp., assembly GCA_044345155.1. Lineage (GTDB taxonomy): Bacteria > Verrucomicrobiota > Verrucomicrobiia > Verrucomicrobiales > Verrucomicrobiaceae > Prosthecobacter. The sequence goes on from JBIJBP010000074.1 coordinate 16,453, forward strand.
GCCTGCGGCCACCGGAATGCCGATGGCGTTGTAGAGGAAGGCGAACAGCAGGTTCTGGCGGATGTTCCTCATCATGGCACGGCCGAGCGCGATGGCATGAACGATGCCGCGCAGGTCACCTCGCACGAGCGTGACAGGCGCGCTTTCCATGGCGATGTCCGTGCCTGTTCCCATGGCGATGCCGACATCGGCCTCCGCAAGGGCGGGGGCGTCATTGATGCCATCCCCCGCCATGCCGACGACGCTGCCCGGACGCTTCATGCCGAGGATGAGGGCATGCTTTTCCTGAGGGGTGACTCCGGCGTGGAAGTGTTCGAGGCCCAGGAAGCCTGCGATCCTTGCGGCGGTGCGTTCGTTGTCGCCCGTGAGCATGACGACCTGGATGCCGAGCTGTTTCAGCCTTGCCAGTGCCTCCGGTGTGGTCGGCTTGACGGGGTCGCTGATGATGATCGCGGCCGCAGCTTGTCCGTCGACCGCCATGAAGATGGCTGTCCTGCCTTCCTGCTGATGCGCAGAAGCCCTGGTTTCCAGCGATTCCAGGCCGCTGACCTGATGCTGGCGGAGGAAGTCCGGTTTGCCAATGAGCACGAGCTTTTCATTCACACGTCCGCTCACGCCGCCGCCGGTTGTGCTGTGAAAATCCAGGGCGTCGATCCAGGGTAGTCCGCGGACCTGGGCGGCCTGGGTGATGGCCTGGGCGAGAGGATGTTCGCTGCGTCGTTCGACGGCGGCTGCCAAGCTGAGTGCTTCGTCGCTGCCGAGGCGGGATTCAGCGGTGGTGAGGATCTCAGTGACGTCGGGACGACCCAGGGTGAGTGTGCCGGTCTTGTCCACGGCCAGAAGATTCAGCGAGGCCAGCTTTTCGATGGCGGCGGCTTCGCGGATCAGCACGCCCATCCTGGCGCCACGCCCGATGCCGACCATGATGCTCATGGGCGTGGCCAGACCGAGTGCGCAGGGGCAGGCGATGATGAGCACGGCGACGGCGTTGGCGAGTGCGTGGGCAAGCCTGGGCTCGGGGCCCAGGTTCCACCAAAGGCCAAAGGTGACCAGGGAGGCCAGGAGCACGGAAGGGACAAACCAGGCCGCCACCTTGTCAGCCAGCGCCTGCACCGGAGCACGGCTGCGCTGGGCTTCCCCGACCAGCTTGACGATCTGCGCCAGCAGGGTGTCCGCGCCGATGCGGGTTGCATCAACGACCAGGGAGCCCTGCTGATTCAAGGTGCCGCCGGTGACATGCGAACCCGGCGATTTTTCAACCGGGATGGCCTCACCGGTGATCATGGCTTCATCGACATGGCTGCGGCCTTCAATGACCTGGCCGTCCACGGGAATTTTTTCGCCAGGACGGACGCGCAGGCGGTCGCCCACCTTCACGGATTCGAGAGGCACCTCCACATCACCCTCCGGCTTGAGCAGTCTGGCGGTTTTGGGCTGGAGCCCCAGCAGTTCCTGGATGGCGCTGCCGGTGCGGGCGCGGGCCCGAAGCTCCAGGACCTGGCCGAGCAGGACCAGCACGATGATCACCGTGGCAGCCTCGAAGTAGAGTGGCTGTCGTCCGTGGGCATCCGCCAGGGAGGCAGGAAAGGCTCCGGGTGCCAGCATGACGCCGGCGCTGAAGGCAAAGGCCGAGCCAACCCCAAGGGCGATGAGGGTGAACATGTTCATGCTGCCATGTTTCAGCGAGAGCCAGGCGCGATGAAAAAAAGGCGCTCCAGCCCAGAGGATCACCGGGCCTGCCAGGACAAACTGCATCCAGCGCGAAGCTTCCCCGTTCGCCCATTCGGCATGACTCCAGGCTGGAATCAGGTGAGCCATGGCGGTGACAAAAACCGGCAGCGTCAGCAGCGTGCTCCAGAAAAGACGCTGCGTCATGTCCTTCAGCTCGGCGTCGTCTTCTCCCGGTGCCGAAGGGCCGAAGGCTGGATTGCGTTCCAGGGCCATGCCACATCTGGGACAGATGCCCGGTTTGTCGGACTCCACCCCGGGGCACATCGGGCAGAAGTATTTGGCGGAGGCGGAGGGCTGGACGGAGGTGCTGTGCTCATGCCCGCAGCAGGCCGGTTTGGCGGGTTTCGCCTCGCAGCAGGAGGGCAGGGAAGGCCTCGGCCTGCGTGAGCAACAGGAGGCAGGTTCGTCGTGATGATGAGCTGACATGGTGAATGGAGGTGTTTGGGCGGGGCCGGAATGAATGGCCTCCATGAAGCGGTCACGGATGAGGCGTGAAAGTGTTACCGATGAAAAGCAGACCTGTCTGCGCGGATCTTGGCAAGCTGAAGCGGCAGCCGCCAGAAAGCCGTGCCCAGGCTCGAAAAAGATCTGACGGCAATGTCGATCCATGGCGTTATGATCCGGCCGATGAGGAACCCTCGCCGCTCTTTCCCTTCATGGATGCTTTGTCTGCTGGCATGGTCTGCCCTGGCCCAGCCGTTGAAGTCGGCGACGCTTGAGGGAATCGTGTTTGCCGCCGAGCCTGGGAAGGTCTTTGTGCCCGTGGAGGAGGCGGTGGAGGAGTTGAAGTGGAACCTGCGTCAGGACGACGATGGCAAGGTTTTTGAACTGAAAGGACTGCCCATGCGGGCGGGCTCGCTGCGCAGCCTGACCGATGGAACGGAGCTGGTGGACCTGGAGTTGCTTGAGCTGGCCGGGGCGCCGGTATCGGCTCCAGATGAACAAGGCAGGTTCCGGGTAGGGCGGCTGTTTCGTGGATTCACGGTGCTGGTTTCGGCCCAGCGGGTGGAGGTCAGTCTGGCCGCGCAGACTCTGGAATGCTGGCAGGGCGGACGCCTGGTGCTGAAGACGCGCATCAGCTCCGGTCGGCGAGGGAGCACACCGAAGGGGGATTTTCGTGCAGGCCCCTACCGGGCGGTGATGCATCGTTCCAGCCGTTATCAGAACGCCCCCATGCCCTGGAGCGTGCAGATCAACGGGCACGTCTTCATTCATGGCTTCACCAGCGTGCCCGCTTATCCGGCGTCACATGGCTGCATCCGCCTGCCGCTGGATGAAGGCAATCCGGCGAAGTTTTTCTTTGAATGGGTGCTGAATGGAACCCCCGTGCGGGTTCGTTGACCAAGCGGCTGCCATGTCCCTCGATCCTCTGCTTGAGCATCTCGACGCCTTTGTCGGCTTTGCACGCGCCCGCACGGGTGATCCCGAACTGGCGGCCGACCTGGTGCAGGAGTGTCTTTTGAAGGCCATGAAGGCCGACCTTGTGCCGGAGGACGTCGAAGGGGTTGTGACCTGGTTTTACCGCGTGCTGAGGCATGCGATCATTGATGCGCACCGCCGCAGGGAGACACGGGAAAAATCGTCCGATGCCCTGGCGATTGAGCTGTCCGGCAGGCTGGAGCCTGAGGAAGAGAAGAACATCTGCCAGTGTGTGATGAAGCTGCTGCCAGGGCTGCCCGCCGCCGATGCCGAACTTCTGCGGCAGATCGACCTTGAGGGCGCTTCAGCGAGCGATCTCGCCAGACTTTTAAACCTGCGTGTCAACACGCTGAATGTACGGCTTTTCCGGGCTAGGCGAAAGCTGAGAGAGCTTGTCGAACGCACCTGCCGGAACTGCGCCGCCCACGGCTGCCTCGACTGCGACTGCGGATGACGTCGCGCAGAATCCTGACCGCCTGTCAGCGCAGGATGATGAAACTGTTGTCTGGGCAGGCATGAACGGCCGGGAAGCTCCAGGTCGGCAGCCTTCCGCCAGAACCTGAATCCAAGGTCCTGCCATCGGCATCCAGCAGTTCCCAGTGCAGCGTCCCCGCCTTGTTCCAGCCCGAACCAACGACGCTGGTGATGAGGTTCCAGCCCCGCTCATTTCTGGCAAGGGCGGGATGCTTCGCGTTGGCAGGGCCGGTCTTTTGCACTCCGCTGACGGTGGCTCCAACGATGCCTGTGCTGATCCGGCCTTCATTTTCCCAGACCGCCAGAAGCCCCTGGTCTGAGGGCATCAGGCTGGCGCTGCTCATCGGGCATGCGGCCACGTTCCAGTCGTCGATCGTGACCTGCCTGGAGCGGTCATTCCGCCGGGTAAGAAGAACCATTCCGCGTGAAGCCTGTGAGCGTGCACCGCGATAGAGCACGGTCAGCGTGCCGTCATCCATGAGCTGAGCCCGCAGGGAACAGCAGGCACAAACCCCGGGTTGGTCGAGGTTGAGCGGAGCAGGTGTTGAAAAAGTGAGCCCGTCATCCTTGGATTGGCGTTCATAAACCAGGCGGGAAGACTCACCCGTGGCCCCGGCGGGAGCCGCATGCCAGACGAGGCTGACCCCGCCTTTGCCGTCGGCTGCAATGGAAGCCCCGCCATCGAGCGCAGTGGTGTCCCCAAGCAGGTTTTGCTGCGGGCTGAAGGTGTTCGCGCCAGGGGCAAGTCGGGCGTGAAACAGCGGTGCACGCATCATGCGTTCCTTCTTGCCGCCGGTGCTGCCATTCCACACCACCTGCACGCTGTCGCCTTTTCCAAGGGCAAGCTGGGCGCCGCGGATCGTGCCCGTGGCAATGGCGGTTCCTGGTTCGCTGTTCACGGTGACGGGAGCTATCCAGGCTCCTCCTTTTGAGGGGCGGTTTGTGTAGCGGACATCGCAGGCTCCGGGTTCACCCAGGAGGTAGACCAGATGCACCACACCGCTGGAACTGACCGCGACCTGAGGCTGCAGGCCTGGTTCTGGCAGAGATTCAATGCGGACCTCCGCGGACGCTGTCAGCGGTAGCAGGGTGGCGATGGCAAGATTCAGCATTGATGATTTCATCAGGGGTGTCTTTGGAAGTCAGGATCAGAGGCGTCTGGTTCCCGGGAATCATCCATGCTACGAACAAAAACAGCGACAGAGCCAGCCTTCATTCTGCCCCCGACTCATGGAGTTGTGCGCCCCTTTTTGATGAACGGTGGCAGGGCTGACCAGCCTGACGGTGAGAGGATGCTGCAAGATGACGCTGACTACTTCTTCAGCCTGGACAGATACTTGGCGGGATTGGCGTCGAACTTCTTCACGCAGGGCTTGCAGCAGAACTTGATCTCCTGGCCTTCGTGGGATCTGACAACGACCTTGCCCATGGTGCCGAGCTTGTTGCCGCTGACGATGCAGGTGTCGAGCGGATAGGGCTTGTCGGCGGCCAGGGCAGCGGAGGCGAGGCTGAACAGGAGGGTGGTGACGAGTGTTTTCATGATTTGGGGTGGGTTTGGGGTGTTGTGTTTTCTTCGAGGGCTTGTGCCTTCAAAAACGCAGAAGCAGTCCGGCGCCGAGGCCGTAATCGCTGTGATAGGAGAGGCTGAGGGAGGTGGATCGGGTGAGCGTGTAATCGGCGGCGGCGCTCCATTCGAGATGGCTGCCGGTGTCGTAAAAGGCGTAACCGGCAAGGCCCAGGCGTGAAGTGATCTGGAGGCGTTTGGAGAGCTGGAAGCGGCCGTTGCCCCGGCCGTCCACCGTGACGTCCGAAAGGATCATGAGCGGCAGACGGTAGTTGAATCCAGCGATGGGTCGGTCGCCCCCTCCATGGTCGGCCAGGCGGTAGCCGGCGTAAGCCTGGAAGTTCATGTCCAGGTAGCGCTGATAGGTCAGGTCAACCTCATGCTCGGATTGATCGGATTGTCCCCAGCCGACCTCCCAGGAGAGAAGGACGTTGTTTTTGGGGTTCATCCAGGTGAGCAGACCGCTGCTCATCTGGCTTTGGATGGAGGCCGCACCCCAGATGTGGCTCATGTCATGGGCGTGTTCGCCAAGGCCGCCCGTGTGCTGAAGGCGATGCTCTGCCGGTGAGGCCGGAGCCTGCGGGGCATGACCGCCGACAGCCGGAGCATCGGCTTCCTGCTCATAGCGGAACACGCGCGCCATGCCGCTCATCATGTGGTAGAGGATATGGCAGTGGAACATCCAGTCCTTGTCCTCATTGGCCTCGAACTCCACGAGCCGGCTGCTCATCGGCGGCACGTCGACGGTGTGCTTCAGGGGTGAGCGGGGGCCGTTTCCCATCAGCAGGCGGAAGAAGTGCCCGTGAAGGTGGATGGGATGATGCATCATGCTGTCATTGATGAGTTCAAGCTCGATGATCTCCCCCTTCCGGATCTTGATGAAGGGTTCCTGGGCAATGGTCTTGCCGTCAAAGCTCCAGATGTACCGGTTCATGTCGCCCGTGAGATGCAGGGTGATTCTGCGACGCGGCAGGCCAGCGGGCAGAGTGGTGTCCTTCACCGCCTTCAGCAGGCGGTAGGGCGAGCCTGGCCGGTCAAGCCGGAGCGAGGCACGGGGGTCGTCCTCCTGCTCCTCAAGGGCGAGGTTCAGCATCTGGTCCATCTGATAAAGGTTGGGCCTGGGAGGGTCGCTGGCGGGATGGGAGGTCCCCTGGCCGAAAAAGGCGGAGGCATGGCCGCTGCCGTCCTGGCTGGTGGCGCGCAGCTCATATTCGCCGCTGGCGGGAATGGTGATGAGTAGGTCGTAGGTTTCAGCGATGGCCATGAGGAAGCGGTCCACCTTCACCGGCTCAACGGCGGGGCCGTCGGCGGCGATGATCGTCATGGGGCCGGCGCTGGAGTGCAGGTAGAAATAGGTGGCGGCGCTGGCGTTGATCACCCGGAGCCGGACGCGCTCCCCAGGCCTGCCTTCGAGGCGTGTCTTCCGGAGGCCGTTTATGAGGAAGGCATGGTAGCCCACGTCCGAGATGTCCATGGGCGGCAGGCGGTCCCATTCGCGTTGGAAATACTCCTTCAACATGCCGCGCCGCCAGGCGCCGAGGATGCTCTGGGAGTTGTGGCGCAGGATGCCGAAGTAATCACTGCCGCGCATGAGCATGCGCAGCACCTCCATCGGGTTGTAGTTGGTCCAGTCGGACAGCACCAGGACCTGCTCCCTGTCGGCCTTCACGGGTTCGCCGTTCCGAGGCTCGACCACGATGCTGCCGAAGATGCCGCCCTGCTCCTGGAGATGGGTGTGGGAATGAAACCAGTAGGTGCCGGCATGACGCAGCGGGAATTCAAACGTGTGAACGGCCCCGGGCAGGATCGGGGGCGTGGTCACATAGGGCACGCCATCCTGTTCGTTAGGTAGGAGCAGACCGTGCCAGTGGGTCGAGGTCTCCTCGTTCCGGAGGTCGTTGTAAACTCGGATCCGTGCGATGTCGCCTTCACGGAAGCGCAGGGTGGGGCCCGGCATGGTTCCGTTGATGGTGAGGACACGCACGCGTTTCCCGGCGGGACTGAGTTGTTGTTCGGCAATGTGGAGGTCATGTTCGACCACCCGGCCGCCGGGGCGCGGGGCGTCTCTGCCACGTGTGTCGCAGGCCAGAAGGGTGGCGGGCAGAAGGAAGGCAGATAAGAAGATGGATCGTTTCATGGCAGGTGAGTCGTTGAAGGTTTTGCCAAACAGCCCATGGGCGCGCGCTTTCCCCGAGGGGCTGCGATGCGTGGGCATGGTGCGTCCGTGCAGGACGCCGACTCAATTCAGCAGGGAGCAGAACAGCACCGTCCGCCGGACATGTGGCTGCCGACAGGCTCCGCTCTCAGCGGGATTCTGATGGGCCGTGCGAAGATCCCGTTCGGGGCGTTATGGTGACAGGGGTTCCTGGGCCGCCCACAGCATCCTGGGCGAGTTCGGCCGTTCATCGGCTGACGCGGGTGCGGCGGGGTTCACCGGAGGTGTGGAGGGTTCTTCCAGGCAGCCACAGGCGCTCATGCCAGGTTCAGCCATGGCCGCGCAACAGCCCATCTCACAGGTCTCAGGACGGCCGCCTTCGCTCATCACCGCCTGGGCTGGCCAGATCTGCGCCAGCAGCGTGAAAAGGAGGATGATGGAGCGGAGGCAGCTCATGGATTTGCCCGGATACACGGACTGAGTCGGTGAATGTTACGCAGGAATTCAGCCAAATGCTGCATGGTGCCCGCAGCTCATCCGAAATTGGCCTTTTCCTCTCAGCCCTGGCGGGGGCTGGACGGAGGCGGCCGCTGGAGCCGGCTTTTGAGGGGAGCCGGTGAAGTGACGCAGCGTGTGAATGCTCCATTGCCAGCAGGAAAACGCGGCCTAGTCTCCGGTCGTGAGCTACCAGGTTTTTGCCCGCAAATATCGTCCCAAGACCTTCGCCGACGTGCTCGGCCAGGAACATGTCGTGCGTACCCTGCGGAACGCCATCGCCCAGGACCGGCTGGCCCATGCCTACCTCTTCGTCGGGCCGCGCGGCACCGGCAAGACCTCCACGGCACGCATCTTTGCCAAGGCGCTTAACTGTCCGGGCGGGCCGAGCATCGACTTCGATCCCGAGGATCCCCTGTGCAAGGAGATCGCCGAGGGCAACTGCCTGGACGTCCTGGAGATCGACGGTGCCAGCAACAACGGCGTGGACCAGGTCAGGGACCTGCGGGAAAGCGTCAAGTACGCCCCGGCCAGATGCCGTTACAAGATCTATTACATCGACGAGGTGCACATGCTCTCGGCCTCCGCCTTCAACGCGCTGTTGAAAACCCTGGAGGAGCCGCCTCCGCATGTGAAGTTCATCTTCGCCACCACCGAGGCGAACAAGATCCTGCCGACGATCATCAGCCGCTGCCAGCGGTTTGACCTGCGCCGTATCCCCTTGAACGTGATCGCCCGCCACCTCCTGCACATTGCCAAGCTGGAGGGGGTGGACCTGGACGAAAAGGCCGCCTTTGCCATTGGTAAGGGGGCGGACGGCGGCATGCGCGACGCGCAGTCGATGCTCGACCAGCTTGTCGCCTTCTGCGGCAGCAAGATCTGCGAGCAGGACGTGCTCGACATCTTTGGCTTCACCGCCATGCAGACGGTGGTGCAACTGGCGCAGCAGATTCTGGAAAGTGACACCGTGGCGGCGTTGCAGGCCGTGCATGACACCAGCGA
>JBIJBP010000190.1:0-7654 GCA_044345155.1 Prosthecobacter sp.
TTGATGATACGTTCACGCAGATCCAGGGAGAGTGTGGCCATGCATATCCATATCGCACAACTCCACCAATAAGCCACATTATTATTTAAAATGCTCTAGGTCGTGATGACGACGCTTTCAGGCTGCAACGACCGTGCCTTGCCCAGGGACAGGTATCCGACAAACTCATTCAGCACGATGCGCTCACCCAGGATTCCACCCACGGTGAGGCAGTCCTTCCATGGCACGCCCATCAGCCAGGCAAAGGGGGCGTTGACCCATCCCAGCACGAGTTGCAGAGGCCTCGCTTCCTCAATGCCTGCCAGGCCCAGCCCCCGGGACAAAAACCAGTTGAACATCGACACAAGAGCAACAAACGCCATCAGCATGGCCATGACATTGACCGCCAGCTTCATGCCCTCGGCCGCGCCCTGGCAAAGCGCGTCGAGGCCGTTGACGCTGGATTTTTCAACAGGGATCCTGGTGACATGCCCGGTTCCGCACGCCTCGGTTTCCGGCACCATGATCTTGGCCATCATCAGCGAGGCAGGCGCGCTCATGACCGAAGCGGTGAGCAGGTGACCCGGGGAGATTCCGAAGCCGACATAGGCCGCCAGGACCCCGCCGGCGATCGTCGCCATCCCGCCGGTCATCAGGGCCATGAGCTCACTGCGCGTCATGCTGGCAAGATAGGGCCTGACCAGCAGGGGCGCCTCAGTCTGCCCCATGAATATGTTGGCGGCGGCGGCCAGGCTTTCACTCCCGCTCGTCCTCATGACCAGCCTCATCACCAGCGCCATGCAACGCACGATCATCTGCAGGACGCCGTAGTGATAAAGCAGGGACGACAGTGATGACACCAGGATGATCGTGCCGGTCACGGACACCGCGAACAGGAAGGCGTTTTCACTGCCCCACTTTTCGGCGAGCAGCTGCGGGTTGGCGAGAGGGCCGAACACCATGGCCGTCCCCTCGGCGGAAAAACCCATCAACCGACGGAAAAGCGCATCGAGACGCTCAAAAAAGGCCTCTCCGGCACGGGTTCGGAGAATCAGCCAGGCCAGCACGGCCTGCAAGCCAATCCCCGTGAGCACCGTGCGCCAGGGAAACAGCCGCCTGTTTTCCGAAAGCAGCCACGCCACCCCGATGAAGACAAAGATTCCAAAGAGACCGGCAGAGTGATTCATGACGCCAGACTCATGATGGGTTTTGCCTGAGGAACCTGCGGTTCGTCCGGAAGGCCGGAGCTCAATAGCCTCCGCCGCTTCTCGCGGGTGCCGATCCCTGGATCTTGTTCAGCTCGTTGATCCGGGACCAGTCCTCCGCAGACTTCTCCTTCGCCTCCATGCGGTCGCGATAGGTCACCCCCGCCACAAAACAGGCCACATCGGCAACCAGGAAGATCATCGCCACGCTGATCCCGTAGCTTTTCAGCTTCTCATCGATGACCTTGTTCTTGTTGACTGAAATGGGCTCGTTCCTGGCAAACATCGACTGAAAAAGACGGCGCCACTGCCGGGGTTCCCTGGAGACGCTAAAGCACCAGACGAACAACGCCGTCAGCACGATGCAGGCGATCTGATATTGCAGTGGAAAACGTTCGTCCATGGGGGGCGCAGCGGGAATTACCCTGCTGTTTTATGACGCCTCCCCCGGCATGGCAATGATGATTCGATCAACAACGGGCAAAAGAATCCCCGGCAGGCGTCACCCCCCTGGCCACAAAGGCCCTGCCATTGGCGGCAAGATGATTGAGCATATGCCAGGCATCCTCAGGATCGATGCCGACGGCCTGTGCCATGACCTCGGCCGTGGCCCCCGTGGCCGGCACGGCCTCCAACACCGCCGCCATCTCCTTGAGGAAATCCCCGGCGGCCTTCTTGCCCGCCTCAACGCCAGGCTGGTGGTAGGCGTTCACATTCACCAGGGTTGCATAAAAGCCCACGGCCCGCTCGAACAGGGCGATCAGCATGCCCACGCTGAAGGCGCTCACCTCGGAGACCGTCAGCGTGATGGATTCACGTCCCTTGTCGGCCAGGGCCTTGCGCGTGCCCCGCAGGAATCCCTGCAGGTAATCGCCGCTGGTGAAGCCGGGATCCACCTCCATGGAGGATCCTTCACGCGCCCTGGAAACCTCGATGAAGGTGACAAAGAAGTTGTTCACCCCGTCACGAAGCTGCTGAACATAGGCGTGCTGGTCCGTCGAGCCCTTGTTGCCATAGACGGCGATCCCCTGGTTGACCACGTTTCCATCCAGGTCGTGCTCCTTGCCAAGAGACTCCATGACGAGCTGCTGGAGGTATTTCGAAAAAAGCACCAGCCGATCCTTGTAAGGCAGAACGACCATGTCCTTCGCGCCCCTGCCCTGTCCCGCGCTGTGCCACATGAGGGCAAGCAGCATGGCCGCGTTTTCACGCAGGGGCCGGTTGCGTGTTTCCGCATCCATCGCCGCAGCTCCCTGGAGAAGACCGCGCACGTCAACTCCTTGCAGCGCAGCCGCAAGGGTTCCAACCGCGCTCATCACGCTGGTTCTTCCGCCAACCCAGTCCCACATCGGAAAACGGGCCAGCCAGCCCTGCGCGGCGGCATGCTTGTCCAGCTCGCTTCCATCCCCGGTCACGGCGACCGCATGCTTGGCAAAATCAAGGCCGCGCGCCTTGTAGGCCGCCTCCGCCTCCAGCATTCCGTTGCGGGTCTCCTTGGTGCCTCCAGACTTGGAGATGACCAGCGTCAGTGTCGTTGCCAGACCTTCCCCGATCTGTCCCAGCACACGATCCATGCCGTCCGGATCCGTATTGTCAAAAAAGCTGATTTCCAACGGCGGTGCCACCGGCGTCACCGCCTGGGCGATGAACTGCGGCCCCAGGGCCGAACCACCGATGCCCACGACAAGCACCCGTGTGAACTTCCTGCCGTCCGCAGAGAGGATCGCGCCCTGATGAACATCCGCGGCAAACTTCAGCGTGGCATCAAGCGTACCCTCGATCTCCTGCCTGAGTTCGGCGGGCGCCAGGGAAGCGTCACGCAGCCAGTAGTGACCGACCATGCGCCCTTCGTCCGGATTGGCAATCGCCCCGGCCTCCAGGGCCTTCATCGCCGAAAAAGCCTTTTCAGCGGCCGGCGCCATCTTCTCAAACAGGCCCTCCTCAAAGCGCATCCGGCTGATGTCGATGCCAAAGCCGAGCTGCGGGTAGCGGACAAAAAACTGCTGAAAGCGATGCCAGGAGGATGCGGAGGTGTTCATGGAGATGCAGGCCGAACAAACACTTCTTGAACCTCGGCGCAACCCGGCAGTGAGCGGCGCCACCTGGACGCACCATGAAAAGATTCCATCATGCGCATGAGCGCCCTTGCTCAGCCTCTCCGGGATTGCCAGAAGGCCGGGAAGCTGCTCTCTAATGGCTGATGGCCACACCGACGACCGAGAACCCGCCGCATCCCGTGACAGACCTGCTGATCACGGTTGTCGCGCCATCGCTCATCCTGGAGCATCTCAGCAAGCCCGCGCTGCTGGGCCCCGTGCCGGCCCTGCTGACCGCCGTCGCCCTGCCTGTGGGCTTTGGCATCTACTGCTGGCGCAAGACGCAAAGGCTCAATTTTTTCTCCGCCTTCGGCCTCGCTGCTGTCATCATCACCGGAGGTCTGGGCCTGCTCAGCCTCGACGCCTTCTGGTTTGCCATGAAGGAGGGGGCCTTTCCCTTGCTCCTCGGCCTGGCCTTCCCGCTCAGCCTCAAGGCAGGGCGTCCGCTGGTCTCCGAGCTGCTGCTGAACCCCCAGTTCATCAACCATGAGACTTTGAACGCGGCCCTCGACACTGAACAGCGCCGGAAGTCCTTCCGGAAGCTGCTCGCGCTTTCCTCATGGGCACTGGCCGCCACCATGCTGCTCTCCGCCCTGGCCAACACCCTCCTTGTGCTTCACTACCTCCACGGCACCGTTCCGGGCAGCGAGGAATACATGCGCGCCATCGGCAAGCAGAACTGGGTCGGCGTGGTCGTGATCGGCATCCCCATGCTTGGCGCCACGGTCGCGCTTCTTTTCTGGATGCTGGGCCGGATTCAAGACCTCACCGGACTCCAGCGTGAGGACCTCATGGGCACGGGCCGCACCGTGAGACGAACCATCGGCTGAAAGCAATCATCATCATGACACCGGACTGGAACAGGCTGCTTTCCGCCAGCTCCTACCGCTACTCCATGGGGCTTCAACGGCTCGATGCAGGTTCCTTCTGGAAACCCTGGGATCCGACGGGACGGCTGTTGCGCGAACGTGAACGATGGCTGCATGCGGAGCCCCAGTTGTTCCGGGCATGTCTCGACGGCCATGACAACTCACGCGATGAAGCGCTGGCCTGGATGCAAGGCTTCGCAGCCCACCCGGAACCGGACTGGCTGGTGCTTCAGGGATCGGCGGACGAGGAGCCGAGGCTGGTGGCCGGCGAAGTCGTCTTTCCTTCCTCGTGGTCCCTTCCCGCCAAGCTGGGTCTTCCCATGAGCGCCATACACCAGCCTGTCCCGGGACTGGAGGAATCCCTCGGCGCAGGCATCGCGGCCTTTCTTCAAAAGCTTCAGCCCGGCGTCTGCTTTGGCCGGGAAAACTGGGGGCTGTCCGCAGATGAGGAGCTCAACCACCACCCAGCCTTCAAGGGTCCCGGCCCCGGGCCTCAGGCCACGCTCGAAACAACCTGGGTGCGGCTTGAGCATCAGTTCCTCACCCGCCTGGGAAAATCAGGCGCCATCCTCTTCGGCATCCGTGTGAGCTGCCACAGGCTGGATGCCGTGACCCGTGACCCGGAGGCCCGGCGCGGCATGCACCGCGCCCTCACGACCATGCCCGACGCCGTGGCTTCCTACAAGGGCCTGCTGTCATGCAGGCCCGCGCTGCTAGCACTTCTCACGGAACCGGCGCAAGCCTAACCAATGATGATCAAGCAAGACGGAGGCCGTCGCCATCAGGGATTCGGGGACGGCGCACCGCAGGCCAGGCCCAACCAAAAATGATTTAGCAACGCCATGACGGCGGCACGCACGGCCCAACCTAACCAATGATCACGCAAAGCCTCAGCCCTTGGCCGCGACTTCCTTGCGCTCCTCGGCTTCGTCAGCCTCCGGGCCCTCGGCCACGGAGCCCACGTCACGCGTGACGGGCCAGTAGGCGTCCATGTTCAGCCTCTCCGGCGGCGACATCCTGAGGTTCTGCGCAGTCTTCGTGAAGCCGCTGTAGGCCAGCGGCATCGCCGTGACGCAGAAACGATCGCCTTCAAGACGCTGGACATGCAGCGCAGCCAGCTGCGGGCGGCTGGAGTCGATCGACACCAGATCACCCACCAGCAGAGGCTCATCCTTGATCGTCAGACCCGGCAAAAGGATCTCCACGTCCACATCCTCGAGCTCCGTGGAACGAAGCCGCGCCACCCATCCGGAGGAGATGACGTCGGCGGATGTCAGCATGCGAAGGCTGAGAACCTTGTAGTTGCCAAGCACGTAAAGAGGCTGCTCATGCTTGTAGTTCCTGATGTAGGAACGCTTCAAAAGGTCGTTCTTCACCACCAACTGCTCGTGCGAGTAGGGATAAAACTCGGCGACGAGTTCACGCGCCGACAGCTTCTTGCCATTCGGAACGCTGAAGGTGCTCCACGGACGCAGCGGCTCAAGCTTGCTGAACTTGGCCAGCACCTTGTAGTTGAAGGGCTTTTCTGGATGGGCAAAAACCATGATGCTGAAAAACCAGCAAAACGTGGCTGCACCCATCAAAAGGGTGATCAAAATGGCCCACCAAAACATGGAGCCCGAACTGTCCTTTTTTTTGGAATACCCTCCTCCACCGTAGGAGCGGTATTCGCTGCCGTCGCTCAAAAATCGAACATGCATGGCAAGGTTGAGAAAATTATTAAAATTACAGGGGGAAGTTTTCTAAATTTTACTGACTAAACGTGAATTGAAAAGAAATTTCTGTGAATAAGTCGAAATAGTTCATTCTTCCTGAGGCTTCTAGCTGGATTTCGGCTCGAAAGAGGTCCCACAACCACAACTACGAGCAGCTTTTGGGTTTTCTACGCGAAAACCAGAATCATTAAGAGCCTCCACAAAGTCAATCTGGCTACCTTCCAGAAAAGCCAGACTTTCAGGATCAACAATTAACGACACACCTTGGTGATCAAAGCAGCGGTCCCCTTCTCCCATGATGTCAATTTTCATCAGGTACTGCCAGCCGGCACACCCGCCTTTTTCCACCAGCACCCTCAGGCCGGAACCTGCGGGCGCATTTTTGGATTCGAGCATCTGTCGAAGGTGAATAGCGGCGTTGTCAGTCAGTGTGATCATCGCATCAGGGGGGAGGGCGATTGATTTGTGTTCGACGGCCTTTTCACAGGCACGCGATACATGCAAGGGTTACGCTCATTCATTCTTCATTTTATGTCGAAAATTCGAATCATGTCCGATTCCCTGGCCAGCCAGGTGGCTGCAGGCGAGGTCGTCGAGAGGCCGGCCGCAGTCATCCGGGAACTCGTGGAGAACAGCCTTGATGCAGGCGCTTCGCAAATCACCGTGGAGGTACAGAAGGGCGGTTCCGCCTTGATTCGGGTGGCTGACGACGGCTGTGGCATGGGCCGGGAGGATGCGCTGCTAAGCATTGAAAGACATGCCACCAGCAAAATCCGGACCAAGGAGGACCTCGCCGCCATCCTGACCTTTGGATTTCGCGGCGAGGCGTTGCCCAGCATCGCCAGCGTCAGCCGTTTTCGCCTGGCCACCCGGGAAAAGGATACCCTGGGAGGGACCGAGATCGAAATCCATGGCGGCAGGCTCGCTGGCGTGAAGGAGTTTGGCGGCGCCTCAGGGACCACCATCGAGGCGCGCTCCCTGTTCTTCAATGTTCCAGCACGGCGCAAGTTCCTGCGGGCCGACGCGACGGAGTTCGCCCATGTCGAGCAGCAGTTCATCATCCATGCGATGGCGCATCCCCGCGTCACCTTCACCCTGATCCGGGATGGCAGCGTGACGTTTCACCTTCCATCCACCACGACCCTGCTCGACCGCATTCGCGG
This sequence comes from Prosthecobacter sp., assembly GCA_044345155.1. Lineage (GTDB taxonomy): Bacteria > Verrucomicrobiota > Verrucomicrobiia > Verrucomicrobiales > Verrucomicrobiaceae > Prosthecobacter. The sequence goes on from JBIJBP010000190.1 coordinate 7,028, forward strand.
CATTGTTGGCGAAGAACTGGCGCGCAGGCTGATCGAGGTGAAGCCGGTCACCCACAAGGGCATCCGCGTTTCGGGCTTCATCGGAGGGCCGGGCTTGAGCCGTTCCAACCGTCAGCAACAGCTCACGTTCCTGAACGGACGCCCCGTTGAAAGCAACTCCATCAACTACGGCCTTCGCGAAGGCTTCCACAATTCGCTGATGAAGGGACAGCATCCCGTCACCTTCCTGTTCCTGGAGATGGATGCTGCCGGCTACGACATCAACGTGCATCCGGCCAAGAAGGAGGTGCGGTTCCATGACGGCTTTGCCGTGCGCGACGCCCTAGCCCGGGCCGTGCGTGAGTCTCTGGAAAGCGCGGCCAGGCTTCCCGAAGGCCATGTCCAGCCTGCGGCCCCGCGCCCGGCTCCGCAGATCGCCCTGGAATCCCGGCAGCAGAACTTCGCCCTCCATGTCCCAGCCCGCCCGACTCTAGCCCCAACACCAGTGCGGACAAGCCTGACGACTGCCGAGTCGCCCTCAACCCTGCCTCCAGGGTCGAGGCCGATGGAGCCTGTGCACTCTTCCGCGTCTGAATCGCCGCCGCCCGCCGTCCTTGACGTGAAGCCCGAACCAAAGATGACGCAACC
>JBIJBP010000009.1:0-66745 GCA_044345155.1 Prosthecobacter sp.
TGGCTCCGGCTTTTGGGTTTCAGGCTTGTTTTCAGGTGACGCAGGAGGGCCCGACTTCGGGCCTTCGCCTTTGGGGGCGTCCTTTTTGGCAGGGCTGTCCTTGGCGACACTGTCCTTGGCCTTTGCCATGTCGTCAGCTTTGGCCGGCTGCTTGGGGGAGCCGTCCTTTTTATCCTCGTTCTTTTTCGTGGCGGCCTTTGACTGGGCGCTGACCTTTTCCAGGCTGGCGATGCTGTCAGCCAGCGCGGCGGAGTCGCCTTTGGCAAAGCTGGCGAGGCCGCGGGCGTGAAGCCGCCGGGCTTCATGGCCGTGCTGCTTGACCACGGGAAAGAGCGGGCCGTCAGTGGCTTTCAGCAGTTCATCCCAGAGCTCCCATCGGATGAGCGTTTCCAGCAGCCGGGTGCGGCCATAGCCAATGCTGGTGTTGTCCTTGTCGAGGGTGTTGTTGGCCGGGTGCTGGGGATGACGGATTAGCGCCGTGGCCAGGCCGATGGCGTCGGAGGCGCGGCCGAGTTCGTTGAAGTTGCGCACCAGCCATTCTTCATTGTGGGCATAGTTGTGGATCTGGTCGGGATGCACCCAGTTGGCCCTCATGTAGGCGTGGTCGACGCGCGTGCTGGCCTCCTGCTGCCAGACGGCGTCGTCAAACCGACGTAGCTTGGAATAGGTGTGGCCGGGCATGTGCCACATGTGGGCGATGCCGGGGGATGCCTGGCCGTTCACGGCGGCGGATTTCAAGGCCATGGCGGGCTTGCGCTGATCCCAGAGGTGGATGCGGTAGTGGTGGGCCGGATGTTGCGGATTGGCGGCGAAAACCTGATCCAGCAGGGCATTGACAGCCTGATGGCTTGTGATGGGCGCCTCGCCGTTGGCGTGCCAGATTTTCCAGGCCAGGAAGGCCTTGGCCTCGACGTCATCCGGATGCTCCTGGACGATGGTCTCCAGATCGCGGATGTAATCCAGGGCGCGCTGCTTCTTGTCGCGCTTGTCCTCCTTGTAAAAGTTTTCGAGGCTGTTGATCCAGAGCTTTTCACGCGGCCCGGCCTTGTCCTTCAGGGCCACGGCCTTGCGGGTGAACTGCTTGGCGCGGGCGTCGTTGTTGACGTTGGCCATCGCCATTCCCCAGTAGGCCATGGCGCAGTCCTTGTCGATCTGGGCCACCTGGCGGAAGGAGCGTTCGGCCTCAAAGTACCAGAAGCCATGAAGCTGGCCGACACCCTGGTTGAAAAACTTTGATGCCTCGGGTTTGGAGGTGTTGATCTTGAAGTCGACTTTGCCGCATCCGGGAATGATCCTGGCCGCCTGTCGCGGTCCCTCGTTGAAGGCTTCGCCGTGCACGGAGTGACCCGGCAAAGGATCGGCGGCGTGGGTGATGGAGGCGCAGAAGGCGAGTGCAAAAAAACGACGGGCGGAGGGACGCATGTGGGGATGCCTTAAACGCAGCCAGACAGGCATTTCCTGCCAGGCTTTGGGATCGGAGCCGGGAGTGTTTATGCGGCACGAATGCTCGGGCCGTCCACCCAGCGAGGAGGAATCATGATCTGCCTGGGGACTTCGGGGATGCCATGCTCATGCTGGGAGAGCTGCGTGACAACCAGGTCCACGGCGGCTGCGGCGAGGTGGTCGCGCTGCTGATAGATGCCGGCGAACCCGTTCATCCTGTGCGTCCAGTCGTGCACCACATAGCCGATGTCTTCGGGAAAGCGCAGGCCGAGCCGGCGCAGCCAGCCTGGAACATGGGTGTCAAAGGTGATGAGGGCGTCCGGACGATGGTCGCTCATCCATCGGGCAAAGGGCTCGAAGCCCTGGCTGATGTCGTTGCTTGGAAACAGCAGCAGGGGTATGCGGTTCTGTTCGGGCAGGCCCTGCTGCCAGTGGAAGAGTCCGCCACTGTAGCCAAACTGGGAGCGGTTGACGATCCAGCGGGTCACGGCGACGCCGATCCGCCTGTAGCCGCGCGCCTGAAGCTGCTCCGCCGCCGTCTGGATGCCGAGCGTCATGTTGCCCCCGCACATGTGGAGGGCTGGGCTGCTCATGGCATAACCAAAGGTGACGGAGGCGAAGGGCGAGTAGTCCAGGCGGCTGCATGGAAGCTGCATGCTCTGGGGGGACACGATCACTCCCTCAATGCCCCGCGCGTGCAGGATCTTCTGCAGCCGCCGGGGCGTCAGGCCGTCCCTGCCGAGGAAGAACTCCTCAACGGCATAACCATGGCCGTGGGCGCGCCGCCGGATGTCCTCGACAGGCACGTACTGGTAGGAGGGGCCTAGCAGGCCGTCCTGGGGGACATGTTCGCGGATGACGGCGATGACGGCGCTCAGGTGCTTCTGCTTGCGGCTGCGCACCACCTGCATCATGCGCATCAGGTGCGGGTCGGGCTGGTAGCCGATTCGCCGTGCCTCCTTCAGCACGAGTTCGCGTTTTTCCGGTGAAACCTTCGGGGCTCCCCGCAGCACACGGGATACGGTCATGATCGAAACCCCGGTGGTACGGGCGATGTCCTTGAGGGTGGTTTTTTCCTGGCTTGACATGATGTTACCATAACACATTCGGGCGTATGTCACGGCAGAAATGCCGTTTCCAAAGGCCGTCCAGGCCTTCATGACCGGCGACCGGTCCAGGATGCCTAGGCAAGGATCTTTCGAATCACCCGGGCGCCTTCGACGCCCGACAGCCTTGCATCCAGGCCCTGGAACTTGAAGCTGAAGGCATCATGCCGGACGCCAAGCTGGTGAAGCATGGTGGCATGAAGGTCATGCACCGTGACCACATCCTCCACGGCGGCGTAGCCGAGGTCATCTGTGCCGCCGAAGGTGAAGCCGCGCCGGATGCCGGCACCGGCCAGCCACATGGACATGGCCTTGTTGTGATGATCTCGGCCGACGGGGCCCTTGTTGCCCTGGGCCATGGGGGTGCGGCCAAATTCGCCGCTGAAAACGATGAGTGTGTCTTCAAACAGGCCGCGCTGCTTCAGGTCGGTGATGAGTGCCGCGCAGGCCTGGTCGACTTCTTTGGCACGCAGGGGCAGTTCTTCACGCAGGAGGCTGTGATGATCCCAGTCACGATGGTAGAGCTGGATGAAGCGGGTGCCGCGTTCGGCAAGCCGGCGGGCGAGCAGGCAGTTCGAGGCAAAGGAGCCGTCGCCTGGGGTGCAGCCGTAGAGTTCCAGCGTCCTGGCGCCCTCGCCGCTGATGTCCACAAGGTCGGGCACGCTGGCCTGCATCTGGAAGGCCATTTCATACTGGGCGACGCGTGTGGCGATCTCCGGGTCGTCGCAAACCCTGGCGTGTTGTTGGTTAAGCTTGTTGACGGCCTGCACGTCCGCGCCCTGCCGTTCTCGGGTCACCCCGGCCGGGCTGGTGAGATACAGTACGGGGTCGCCTTGTGAGCGGAGCTGCACTCCCTGGAACCTGGAGGGAAGGAAGCCGCTGCTCCACTGACGAGCGGCGATGGGTTGCGGAGTGCGTCCCTTGCCGGTGGACATGAGCACCACGAATCCCGGCAGGTTTTCGGCCTCGCTGCCAAGTCCATAGGTCACCCACGCGCCCATGCTCGGGCGGCCGGCAATCTGTGCGCCGGTGTTCATGAACATGTGCGCCGGATCATGGTTGATGGCGTCCGTGGTCATTGAGCGCACCAGGCAGATGTCGTCCGCCACGCCTCCGAGGTGCGGCAGCAGCTCGGAGAGCTGCATCTGGCTTTTGCCATGCTTCTGAAAGCGGAACATCGGCCCCTTGCAGACAAGCTTCTGTCCCTGAAGCTGCGCGAGCTGCTGGCCCCTGGTGAAGGATTCGGGCATGGGCTTGCCGTCCATCTCCGCGAGCTTCGGCTTGTAGTCGAAGAGCTCGAGCTGCGAAGGTCCGCCCGCCATGGTGAGCCAGATGACCCGCTTTGCCTTCTGAGGAAGGGGAAGGGTTCCCAGCACGCCGTGCGGTGCGGACCGCAGCATTCCTGGGTTCACCATGGACGCCAGGGCAACGCTGCCCAGCCCGCAGGCGGAGCGTCCTAGAAAGGAGCGTCGGGTTTCTGGGGAGTGCATGGATCAGGAACGCGTGATCGTTTCGTGAAGGTTCAGCAGCACCCTGGCGACATGGGTCATTGCGGCGAGTTCTGGCTTGTTCAAGCCGGGTGAAACCGGTGTGGCGCCGGTTTTGAGCAGGGCTTCGGCGGCGGCGGGCTCTTTTTGATAATCGGAAAGCTGCCTGGTGAAGAGCATGGAGAGTGTTTTGGTTTCCTCGGCGGTCGGCTGGCGCTGCAGGGCCTGCTGCACGGCCCATTTGATGCGTCCGGCGGTGTCGTCGTTGCATTCGGTGAGAATGCGCGCGGCGAAGGTGCGTGCGGCCTCGACATAAGTGGGGTCGTTGAGCAGCACCAAGGCCTGCTGCGGGATGTTCGAGCGGTTGCGCTCCGCCGTGCATTCTTCTCGGCTCGGAGCGTCAAAGGCGAGCAGGCTTGGATGCAGGAAGGTGCGCTGCCACCAGGTGTAGAGGCCGCGGCGGTACAACCCTTCACCGCTGTCATTCTGCCATTCGCGGGTGGGGAAGTTGAGGTTTTCCCAGTATTTCTCAGGCTGGTAGGGCTTCACGCTGGGGCCGCCGATCTTCGGCACGAGCAGGCCGGCGATGGAGAGGGCGTTGTCGCGAACCAACTCTGCATCAAGCCGGAAGGCGCTCTGCCGGGCGCATTCGCGGTTGTAGGGATCGGCGGCGGTCAGCTCCCTGGTGGAGGTGCTGACCTGCCGGTAGGCGTGGCTGGTGACGATGAGCCGGATCATGTGCTGAAGATCCCAGCCGCTGTCCATGAACTCGCAGGCCAGCCAGTCGAGCAGTGCCGGGTTCACCGGCGGCTCACCCTGGGCGCCAAGGTCGTCGAGCACCTTGCTGAGGCCGGTGCCGAAGAACTGCTTCCAAAGGCGGTTCATGACGTTGCGGGCGGTGAGCGGATTGTCTTTGGAGACAAGCCACTGGGCGAGGTCCAGCCTTGTGAGATCGCGGCCCTCGACTTTCGGCTTCGGCAGGTAGCCGGGCAGGGAGGCCTTCACGACCTCGCCGCTTTCATCCATCCAGTTGCCACGAGGCAGGATGCGCACGGTGCGTTTGCTGGTGTCGCTGACGGAAACGATGCATTTCGGCGCGGCGGCCTCGAAATCGGCTTTCTCCTTCTCCGTCGTGGCGAGCTTCATGCGCAGATCGGCAAGCTCGGGTGCGATCTGCCTGTAGGCATCGGCCAGCTTCTGTTTTTGTGGTGAGGTGCGCCTGTCCGCAGGCGTACTGAGGATGGCGGCGACCTCCCTGTCGGGCAGGGCGATGTCCGGGGCGCGGACGGGAGGCCTGGCGGCGGTGGCGCTGAGCCGCAGGTTGGCAATCTCGTGATTGCCGTCATGGGCGAAGCTCAGCGTGAAGGTGACGACGGCCTTCTCGTCGTCATGCGGACTGGCTAGCTCAAGGTAAAGCGACTGGTCTGCCCCGGTGGCGCCGAGCACGGCCCAGCCGTTGAGCTTCTGATCAGAGATGCCGTCGTTGGTGTTCTTCGCAGGAAAGCCGCGCTGTTCAAAGGTGGCGCTGGCAAGTGAGACGGGGAGCTTCTCCTGCTTTTGGTTACGCGCCACGGTCAGGGTGACCTCGCTGAGGGCGAAGTTGCCGTTGGAGGCGAGGCCGATGCCGGGAGACTTTTCCTTCAAGGCATCCAGGCGGATGCCGGTGGTGCCTTTGGGAAGCCTGGCGGTGATCATGTAGGTGTCCGTGCCGTCGTTCTGCTTCCGCTCGTCCCGCTTCTTGTCGATCACACCGCGCACGATGCCGTCCTTGTCCAACTTCAAGGTCACGTTCTTTTTCAGCGAGGTGGCGGTCAGCGGTTTCAAGGGCAGCCATGCACCCATGCTCATGACGGCTTCGAGAGCTTTTTTTTCCCACGCCGACTGAGCGGCGGCGAGTTCAGGGCGCGGTCTGGCAAACTCAGCCTGCAAGGCCGCCAGGCGTCCGGAGATGTCCGCCTGTTTCTTTTCGCCCTCGGCATCAAGCACGATCATGCCCTGCTCGCGCCGACCCAGGATCGGTTCCTTGATGTCGGCGAAAAAGGCTCCAAGCTGGTAAAAGTCCCGCATGGTGATGGGGTCGAACTTGTGATCATGGCACTGGGCGCAGCCGGTGGTCTGGCCCATCCAGGCGTTGCCGATGGCACGGACGCGGTCGGTCAGCATGCGCTGTTCATAGTCCTTGGCCTGCGCTCCGCCCTCCTCGGTGCTGAGCAGCAGGCGGTTGAAGGCGGAGCCGACACGTGTCTCCTGGTCTGCGTCCTGCATCAGGTCGCCGGCGATCTGTTCGATGGTGAAGCGGTCGAACTGTTTGTTGGCATTGAAGGACCTGATGACGTAGTCGCGGTAGGGCCAGACGTTGTGCGGGTTGTCGCTGTGGTAGCCAATGGTGTCGGCATAACGCACCTGGTCCAGCCAGGCAACGGCCATGCGTTCTCCGTAGTGCGGGCTTTTCAGCAGGGCGCTGACGAGGTCATCATACTTTTTGCCGGAGAGATCGGACCAGGTTGCCATGTCCGAAGGTTTGGGCGGCAGGCCGAGGAGGTCAAAATGGAGACGGCGCACCAGGGTGCGCGCATCGGCCTCTCGGGAAGGCTTGAGGCCGATTTCGGCAAGGCGCTTTTGCACGAGGTGGTCGATGGGGTTTTTCCCGGCGGGGATGGCCGCCTTGACGGGTTTTTCATAGGACCAGTGCTGCTGGTAGGAGGCGCCCTGTTCGATCCACTTTTTCAGGATCTCCTTCTGCCGGGGAGCCAGCTTCTTGTGGGAGTCCGGCGGCGGCATGAGGTCGTCCTCGTCATCGGTGAGGATGCGGTTGACGAGTTCGCTGTCGGCAACCTTGCCGGGGGTGATGGCGCCTGCCTTCAACGCTTCGTCGCGCAGGTCCAGCCTGAGGTCGCCCTCGCGATGGCCCTTGTCGGGTCCATGGCAGTAGAAGCAGTTGTCGCTCAGGATCGGGCGCACATCACGGTTGAATTCGATCCTGGCGGGAATCGGAGGTTCGGCGGCGGATGCCAGGGATGCCAGGGGGAAAAGCAGGAGGCTTTTGCTCATGAGATTTGAAGAGGGGCGGGGATTCACGCGAGGATGCCCTTGACGAGGTTGCCTGCGACGCCTGTGAGCCGCATGTCGAGACCCTGGTATTTGAAGTTGAGGCGCTCGTGGTGGATGCCGAGGAGATGGAGGAGGGTGGCGTTGAGGTCGTGAACATGCACGCCGTCACGGACGATGTTGTAGCTGTAGTCGTCGGTCTCGCCATGAACATGGCCCTTCTTCACTCCCGCTCCGGCGAGGAACAGGCTGTAGCAGCGCGGATGATGGTCGCGGCCGTAGTTGGTCTCGGTGAGGGTGCCCTGCGAATAGATGGTTCGGCCAAACTCGCCGCCCCAGACGACGAGGGTGTCATCGAGAAGGCCGCGCTGCCCAAGGTCTCTGATGAGGGCGGCGGTGGCGCGGTCGGTGTCCTGGCACTGGCCGCGGATGGCGTTTGGAAGGCCGCCGTGATGGTCCCAGCCCATGTGGAAGAGCTGGATGCAGCGGACGTCGCGTTCGGCGAGGCGCCGGGCGAGCAGGCAGTTGGCGGCGTAGGTGCCTGGCCTGCTGACGTCGGGGCCGTACATTTCGAGGACGTGCCTGGGCTCCCTGGAGATGTCGACGAGGTCGGGCACGCTGGTCTGCATGCGGAAGGCCATTTCGTACTGGGCGACGCGGGCGCTGGTTTCTGGATCGCCGAACTTGTGGAAATCCTTTTCGTTAAGCGCGGCGAGTTCGTCGAGCATCTGGCGGCGCATGCCGCGGTCCACACCCGAGGGATTGGAGAGGTAGAGGACGGGGTCGCCGGAATTCCTGAAACGAACACCCTGGTGCTGGGTGGGCAGGAAGCCGCTGCCCCAGAGGCGGTCGTAGAGCGGCTGGTCGTCGCGCCGGCCGGTGCCGAAGGAGGTCATGACGACATAGGCGGGCAGGTCTCGGTTCAGGCTGCCGAGGCCGTAGCTGAGCCAGGCGCCGATGCTGGGACGTCCGGCGAGCTGTGAGCCGGTCTGGCAGAAGGTGATGGCCGGATCGTGGTTGATGGCCTCGGTGAACATCGAGCGGATCAGGCAGATTTCATCCGCTACGCCGCCGATGCCTGGAATGAGCTCGCTGAGCTCCATGCCGGACCTGCCATGCCTGGCGAACTTGAACATGGAGGGGGCGACGGGGAAGGACTTCTGGCCCGAGGTCATGGTGGTGAGGCGCTGGCCCTGGCGGATGGATTCCGGAAGGTCCTGTCCGCGGTGCTTCGCCATCTGCGGCTTCGGGTCAAAGAGGTCCATCTGCGAGGGGGCGCCGCTTTGAAAGAGGTAGATGATGCGGCGGGCCCTGGGGGCATGGTTGGGGAAGGCCGGGGCCCCCATGAGCTGGCCGAGGGCGGCTGCGCCGACCACTGAGGCGGAATTGCGAAGGAAGACGCGTCGATTCAGGGCGTCCTGAAGCTGGAAGGATTCTGGTTTCATGAAATCAGTCGCGGGTGACGACACGGTCGAGGTTGAGGAGGACGGATGCCGTGGTGGTGTAGGCGGCGAGTTCGGCGGGGTTGAGCGCCGGATCCGGCTTGGACATGCCCTGGGCGAGGAGAGCCCTGGCGTCGTCAGGCCTGGAGGTGAAGGCGGCAAGACGCGCCTGGAAGCCGGTGATGAGGGTTTTCAGCGAGCCGGCGTCGGCCGTGCGGGCGGTCGCCCTGCGGTAGCCGTAGGCGATGCGCTGTGCGGGCGTGCTGCCGCCCTGTTGCATCATTTGTTGAGCCAGGCCGCGCGCGGCCTCGACAAAGGTGACCTCGTTCAGCAGGGAGAGGGCCTGGAGCGGTGTGTTTGTGCGGCTGCGTTTCACGGTGCAGACCTCGCGGGTTGGTGCATCGAAGAGCAGCATGGTGGGCGGCGCGGCGGTGCGCTTCCAGATGGTGTAGAAGCTGCGTCGGTAGAGGCCTTCGCCGGCGTCCGCCTTGTAGCCGCGCAGGTCGCCATACTTGCTGGTTTCATCCCAGACGCCTTCGGGCATGTAGGGTCTCACACTTGGCCCCCCGACCTTCGGGACGAGAAGCCCGGCGATGGCGAGCGCCTGGTCACGCACGATTTCCCCGCCGAGCCTGAAACGTGGCCCGCGTGCCAGCAGGCGGTTGTCAGGATCTTTTTCCAGCAGTGCCGGCGTGACCCTGCTGTCCTGGCGGTAGGCGGCGCTCATGACGATGAGCTTCTGAATCTTCTTCATGTCCCAGCCGCTGAGGATGAACTCGGTGGCGAGCCAGTCGAGCAGTTCCGGGTGCACGGGGTACTCGGCCTGGGAGCCGAGGTTTTCCGCCGTCTTGCTGATGCCGTAGCCGAAGAATTTCTCCCAGGTGCGGTTGATCCAGACGCGGGCGGTGAGCGGGTTGGCTGGGTCGACGAGCCACCGGGCGAGGCCGAGGCGGTTGACGGGTGCGTCCCTGGGCATCGGCGGAAGGATGGCGGGTGTGGCCATGCCGACCTTTTCGCCGGGCTTGTCGTATTCACCGCGTTTCAGGATGAAGGTGTCGCGCACCGGGCCTTCCTGCATGATCATGACGTTGGGCAGCGACCGGTCGAAGTCGTCATAGGCGCGCCGGGCCCGGGCGAGGGCCAGGTCCGCCTGTTTGAGCGGGCTGTCGACGCTGTTCCTGAAGAAGTCCTGGATTTCCTTTTTTTGTGCAGGAGTTCGTTGAGCGGGGCTTGTCTCGATGGCCAGCTTCAGGGCGGGGGAAAAGGCGTCGCCGCTCAGCCTGACGGCATCGGCTGGAAGGCTTGAGGCGGAAAGTCGGAAGCGTCCGATGTTATGTCCGTTGATGGCCTCCATGCGCACACGAAGCAGGAGCATGGCCTCCTTTGAGGGCGCGATGGGCTCCTGAAGCACAAACATGGCGCGGCGGTTTTCCTTGCGGGTCGGGCCGTCGACGGCCCAGGAACTGCGCCGGCCCCCGCGTTTGGAATCATTGATTACGCCTGCGATTTCATAGCCCTTCTGCGAGTAGTCAGCCTCGGCCCTGGCGAGCTTGAGCAGCTCGGGCTTGCCGTTTCCGCGCTTCACATAGACGTCAAAGGCACTAAGGGCGAAGTTGCTGTTGCTGTAGCGGCCGGGGCCGCCGCCGGGCAGGGAGGGGTCGGTGAAGCATTCAAGCAGGAATGCGGAGGCGCCTTGTTCGGGGAGAGGGGCGTCGAAGACATAGACATCCTTCGGCGGATTTGCCCCGGTGGCGAGGTAGCTGCCGTCCGGCTGCCTCACGATCTGTGTGCCGGCCTTGGATTCAATGTGGGTTGGGCTGAGCGGCGTCCACACCGCCTTCAACCTGTGCAGCGTCTCCTGTGCCTTGGGTTCCCACCCGGCAACGAGCTGCGGAAGCTGCTTCACGAGCCCGGCGACCTTTGTCTCGGCCTGTTTCACCTCCGCGTCGAGCTGCGCCAGCTTCTGTTCCTGGTCCGGCGTGGGTACGGTGGTGATGGGCTGGCTGTTGCCGCCGCTGCGGTTGGAGGCTCCCTGGATCGTTCCGCTTTCAGGCACGTTGTTGAAGAAGGCGAAGAAGGAATAGAAGTCCTTCATCGTGAGCGGGTCATACTTGTGGTCATGGCAGCGGCAGCAGTTCATGGTGAGCCCGAGCCAGGTGGCGCTGGTGGTCTCGACGCGGTCCATGATGTTTTCGATGCGCCATTCCTCGGCGATGATGCCGCCCTCTCCGTTGATGCGGTGATTACGGTTGAAGCCTGTGGCGACGACCTGGTCCCGGCGTGCATTTGGAAGGAGGTCGCCGGCGATCTGCTCCATGGTGAACTGATCAAAGGGCATGTTGTTGTTGAAGGCCCTGATCACCCAGTCACGCCACGGCCACATCTGGCGGCTGCTGTCAGTCTGAAAGCCGTTGGAGTCGGCATAGCGTGCGAAGTCCAGCCATTGCATGGCCATGCGTTCCCCATAGGCGGGCGAGGCGAGCAGCCGATCCACGTAGGCCTCGTAGGCGGCGTCGGACCAGGAGGAAAGGCTGGAGAGGTCTGACAACGATGGAGGCAGTCCGGTAAGGTCTAGGGCCACACGCCGCATCTGCGTGGCCGGATCCGCAGGCGGGGACATTCGCAGGCCTTCCTTTTCCAGACGTGCTGCGATGAAGCGGTCCACGGCATGCTTCAAGTTCCCAACCTGAGGCGGTTCGTTGCGCGCGATTGGCATGAATGCCCAGTGGCCCTGATAGTTCGCGCCTTCTGTGATCCATTGCCTGAGGACGGACTTTTCGGCCGCCGAGAGATGTTTGGCGCTCTTCTCCGGCGGCATGACATCGTCATCATCCTGGGCCAGCAGCACCCGCTGGAGAAGATGGCTTTTTTCGGGGTTTCCCGGGACGAGCGCGATTTCACCGGACTCGGCAGGCTTCATCGCCTCCTCACGGATGTCGAGCCGAAGACCGCCTTCGCGTTTTTCGGCGTCCGCACCATGGCAGTGGAAGCACTTGTCCGAAAGGATCGGCCGGACATCACGGTTAAACTCGATCCCGGCCAGGGCAGGGGATGCAGCGAGGGAGGAGGCAAGGAGCGGGATAACGAACTTCGTCGAAAACATGCCCCGAAGAAACGGTTCATGAGGCTGATTCTATTGGATTTCCATGCCGCCCCTGCATTGAGGATCATGCCTTGAGGATGGCATTTCCTGCCGCCTGCTTCATGCGCTGCAGGACATAATAAACAGTCTGGCTGCGGAGTCGGACCAGTTCGGCACCGATGATGCGCGGGATGAAGTCCGGGTTGATGGCGAGGATTTCTGGTGCGGTGCAGCCGTTGAGGCCGCGGCAGAGGATGGCTGCCAGGGCACGGGTGAGGGTTTGGACCCTGGGGCCAAAGGTGACGGCAAAGCGGACACGGCCGACTTCATCCCGCTGCAAAAAAATGCCGACGGTGTCGGAGCATTCGGGGTCCTTGCGAACCTCCTCCACTTCATAGGAATGGCCGGGCTGGGGGGCATGGGCGTCCACGGTTTCAGCCATGCTGATCAGATTGTCCCGGCGTTCGGACTCCGGCAGGTGCTCGAAGAAGTCGATGAGGTCCTGAAGGGCTGGGGGCATGGACAATGGGGGTGACAAAAGAGTGGCTGCTTATACATGGGAGGTGTTGGCGGTGGCAAGCCGCACCCTGTGTGTGATGATTCCCCTCTTAAATCAGGCCTTTTCCTGTGAATCCGTGCCGCCGGAGGTGATGGACCGGCTTTGGGCGGCGGGCTGGAGGCATTTTGGCGAGTCCTTCTTCCGCTACAACGTCAGCATGGATGCGGAGGGCGTAAAGGAGATCACACCGCTTCGCCTGAACCTGGAGGATTTTCGCCCGAGTAAAAGCCAGCGGCGCGTGCTGAACCGCAACAGGGATCTCCGGCACGAATTTGTGCCTGCCTCGCTCAGCCAAGAAGCTTGTGCCATGTTTCATCGTCACAAGGGTCGATTTAAGGAGAATGTGCCGGATGAACTGGAGACGTTTCTTTCGGCAAGGCCGGGGGCCGTTCCCTGTGAATGTCTGGAGTGCCGGGTGTTTGACGGCTCCGAACTGGTGGCCCTGAGCTACCTGGATCTGGGGGAGCGGGCGACTTCCTCGGTTTACGGCATGTTTGAGCCGGCGCATTCGAGGCGCAGCCTGGGGATCTACACGATGCTGCTGGAGATTGAGTTCAGCAGAAGGCGTGGCTGCGCCTTTTATTATCCAGGTTATGCCACCCGTGAGCCAAGTGCGTACGACTACAAAAAACAGTTCCAGGGGCTGGAGGTGCTGAACTGGGAGACGGGGGCCTGGGACAAATGACCGGGGTTGCCGTGCGCCCATGAACGTGCTTCCTGTCAGCCAGCCATGAATCCCTTCCAAATTGATCCTCGTCACCTTCCGCCGGAGGGCAGGCAGCTTTCGGGCGTTCTGCCGCCGACCTTCTTTGCCCTGGCTGAGGATGATCCGGTGCGTCCCGAATCCCCCCTGAAATATGAGCTACTGGTCCTTCGGGACGGGGAGGATCTGGTTCTGACCGGCCATTTGGAAGCGGAGTTCAGCCTGGAATGCGGGCGTTGTTTGGAAAGATTCCGTCAGAGGGTGGTTTTGGACCCGTTTGCCGAGGAAATTCCCATTGAAAAGGAGGGCACGATCGACTTGACAGAGGTAGTCAGGGAGGACATCCTGCTGGCCCTTCCGAACTTTCCGCGCTGTGAAGATGGTAACGTTGATCTGCGCGACTGTCCCGCCGAAGGTCGTTTCGAAGCTGGCAGTCCTGCTGCGGTTGATGAAGCGCCTGGCGCTGACAAAGGAGTTTGGGATGCCCTAGATCAATTGAAGAACTAATCCCCCCTTCCCAACATGGCCAACCCGAAACGCCGTCAATCCAAAGCCCGTCAACGCCTCCGCCAGGGAGCCAACCGCTGGCGTGCTCCTGTCCTGAAGACCTGCCCAGAGTGCGGTACGTCGGTTCCGGGTCATGTGGCCTGTCCTTCCTGCGGCTACTACAAGGGCCGTCAGGTGCTGACCATCACTGCTGAGGAATAGTCCTCAGGATTTTCAAGGCTCGCGATTTTTGCAGGCGCGGCGGTTTTTTGACCGCCGCGCTTTCGCTTTTTACAGAAGCCTGGCCGCAGCCTCCGCGAGCGGGCTGCGCTCGCCCTTGTTGAGGGGTACATGAGCTGCAAAAGGCTGACCGCGCATGCGCTGACGTGTGTAAACGAGACCGTTGCTCCGACTGTCGACATAGGGGTTGTCGATTTGTGCCGGATCGCCCACGAGAACCAGCTTGGAGCCACGTGACATGCGGGTGACCACGGTTTTGGCCTCCAGAGGGGTAAGTTGCTGGGCTTCATCCAGCACGAAGAAACGGTCAGGGATGCTGCGGCCGCGGATGTAGCACAAGGCTTCGATTTCGATGACCCCCTGCTGAATGAGTGGATCGTAAGGTGCAGCGGCTTCGGCGACGGCCGGGGTGTCGGGAAGGAAGCGGTTTTTTTTGCGCTGAGGGCCCTGGTTGTTGTCCACCGGCCTCATGAGCAGGTCGAGGGCATCGTAGACAGGCTGCAGCCAGGGGCGCATTTTTTCCTGAAGGGAACCTGGCAGGAAGCCGACGGTCTGTCCCATGGCCACGATGGGGCGGCTGACGGTGAGACCGTTGTAGGTACGCCCAAACACCTGGGAGAGTCCGGCGGCAACCGCCAAGAGGGTCTTGCCTGTGCCGGCCTGGCCATAACAGGTGACCAGGCTGATTTCTGGATCCAGCAGGGCGTCAAGAAGACATGTCTGGCCCAGGTTCATGGGCTTGACGGCGCGTCCCTGTCCGACCTTGATGGATTCAGGGGTGTGCAGGAGGCGCACGAGTTCGCCCTGGGCGTTCATCTTGGCCGGCATGGAGGTCTTTTCTCCTGCAATGAGAAGCACGTAGTCATTGGCCACCAGGTCGCCAAGCCGGTTGGCGGCCAGGTTCAGCCGACTGCTGCTGGCGAAGCGCTGGAGTTCGTGGGCGCTGACATCAATCCGTGCGATTTCGAAATTGGAGACCTCACGGGGCTCGACCTTGTCATTGAGGTAATCTTCGCACTCAATGCCGACGGCGCGGGCTTTGAGCTGCATGTTGATGTCCTTGCTGACCAGGATGACCGGCGGTCGCAGGATTTCACGCTGTTGAAGAACACAGGCGATGATGCGGTGGTCCACCTTTTCGCTGCCGGGAAAGATGCGTTCAAATTCACGGACGCTTGGGATCTGGCGGGCGGATTCGGGGTCGTAAGTGACGAGCTTGATGAGTCCGCCGCCGGGGGTCTTCACACCTTCCATGATGGAGGCATCAGGGCTGGAAAAGACCTTCATGAGGGCGCGGTGAACTTCACGGGCGTTCGCCCCTCTCTCCGTCATTTCGTTCTTGAAGCGGTCAAGTTCGCTCAGGACATCCACGGGAACGCAGACGTGATGTTCGGCGAACTTGTTGATGCAGCCCGGGTCGTGCAGCAGGACGTTGGTGTCGAGGATGAAGGTCTTGGTACCTACCGGAATGGGGGAGTGTCGATGGCTGGTCACTGATTTGCGCTTTCGGGGAGGAGGCGGCTGGGGACGAAAGCTGGAAGAGACGGGGGAGCCAAGTTCGAGGGGATTGATGATTGTCGGGGCTGTGGCGGTTTGGTCGTCTCGGTCCATGGTTGTCAGGGTTGGATGCCTTGCCGTGGAAAAGCGTTGATCCGTGGCTTGAGGGGCACTGTCCTCTCCTGGCGCTTGTAGCGTGCCAAGTGTGCTTTTCCACGTTCTAATTTTTGTGAATAGCTCACGGTTCTTTGAAAGCCTGACAAGAATTGGAGCAGGCGACAAGCCATTTATTCACATAACTTAACTTTTTGTGAACAACTTGCCTGGTTGTTGGCGAAAGGCAATTCAAGCGCCCTTGGTGTTATTTCATAAACAAAACACTAATGCGGTACTCTGCCGCATTGCCTATTCCTTGGCCGCGTTGTTCCTGTTTTGGATATAAGTGCTCTTCACGGCGGTGTAAGGATCAATGGCGTTGGCCTTGGATTCGTTGTATTTGGAGAGCTGGTCGGGCAGGCTGCGGACGGTGTTTCCAGTCGCGGGGATCCAGGCCCATTTGTCGGCATTATCGCCGAGGGCAAAGGTCCAGTTCACGGGGTTCAAGGCATAATCGCCAACGAGGCCGAGGACCTCGCGGGCGGTGCAGGGACCAAGGATGGGAAGCACGATGTAGGCACCATGTCCCATTCCCCATGTGGCCAGGGTCTGGCCTGAATCTTCGAGAGGTACATCCTTCAGAGAGGGAATGTGGTCGGACTGCTTGATGAGGCCGCCGAAACCCGCGAAGGTATTCACGCCAAATTTCTGCAACTCCTGGCCGGCTCGTTTGAAATTGCCCTGGAGGCCGCTGTTGATGAATCTGACAGGGAACTTGACGTTTTCATAGGCATTGTCGATGCCCTGGCGCAGCGGCGATGGAAGCACGGTGGTGTAGGTCTTGGAGATGGGCGTAAAAATCCAGCTGTAGAGCTTGTCATTGAAGGCAAACGTGGCCCGGTTCAGCGGTTCAATGGGATCGGAAACTTCGGCCGCACCTTCGTAATCATCCAGCGCATCCGTGGCTGCGGCCGCCCGGTCTCCTGAAGGAGATGAATGTTTTTGGGTGGCGCAGGAGGTCATCAGCAGCGCCGTGAAGATGAGGGAAACGGTTTTTTTCATGAAGGGCGGGCGACGGATTGTTCGAGGGAGCGGATGACGGCGGCGGCTCCGCCCTGTTTAAAGGTCGAATCGAGCTGGGAACGATAGTTGGCGACGAGGCTCACACCTTCGATGATCACATCGGCGATCTTCCAGCCTCCGATCTCCTCCATTCGGTAGGTGACTGCGTAGTTGCTGCCCTTGTAAACCAGCGTGGTTGGCACATCCACACGCCCAGGGGCGGGAGCGACGGCGCTCTTGTAGTTGATGACCGGGTGTTCTCCTGGGGTGAACTTGTCACTGTAGGTGCGGATGACCAGGGTGGTGAACAGTTCGGTTGCACGTTTTTGCTGGGCGGCGTTGAACTGGCGCCAGCCGACTCCAACGGCACGGCGGGTCATGGTTTCAAAGCTGACATGACGCTGAAGGATGGATCGTGCAGTGGTCGCCAGAGCGCTGCGGCTGGTCACGCGGTCCGCGACAGCCAGGACTTCACCAATGGCTGAACGCAGCCTTGCTTCGGCGGCACTTGTGGATGACGCGCAAAATCCCGCTGCAGGGAAGATTACAAGAATGGGGAGAAAGGAACGGCGTTTCATGGAGCGGGGGACTTTCCGGCCTCGTTCGCTGAATTATCAGAATTATTGCTTACACTGCCGAACGCCATTTTGCCAATCAAGGATTCAAGATCAACCGAGGATTCTGTCATGGTGATCTGTGTGCCGGGCTGGAGATAGGTCTCATCAGCTCCAGGCGCCAGGGCGACATATTTGTCACCGATCAGGCCGGTGGTCTTGATGGAGGCCATGGTGTCCGTGGGAAGTTTGAGGCCTTCCGTGACCCGCAGGGTCGCGATGGCGCTGTAATCCACGGGATCGATGCGGATGGATTCCACGCGGCCGACAGTGACGCCAGCGACCAGCACGCTGCTGCCAGTGTTCAGTCCTCCAGCGTTGGAGAAGCGTGCCTCCACGAGGTAAGTGGGGCCGCTGATCAGCGATCCGGCCCCCACTTTGGCGGTGAGCCAGGTCACGGCGGCGAGACCGAGCAGGACGAAAAGGCCGACGAAAAATTCCAGTCTGGAGGCGTTCATGGTTCGGAGAGGGAGGGTTGTTTGCCGCTGCGGAGGGCGTCCACGGCCTTGTGAAGTGCCGTGGTGCTGTCACGAAAATCGCAGACGACGGGGTCGGTGGAAGCGGAAAAGGCGGCCGGGCTGCCGGCAAAGCGCATGGTGCCGGAATCGAGCAGGGCCACATGGTCGCTGATGACCAGGACTTCGGCGACGTCATGAGTGACGATGACTGCGGTGAAGCCGAACTGGCGCTGATATTTGACGATCATGGCAAAGACAGCGTTGCGCCTGAGCGGGTCGAGGCCTGCCGTGGGTTCGTCAAAGAGCACCAGCTCAGGACGTGTCACGATGGCGCGGGCCAGCGCCAGTCGTTTCTGCATGCCACCGGAGAGCTGGCTGGGGTATTGGTCGGCGAAGGAATCCAGCTCAAGCTGCCGCAGGGCCTCCAGGCTGCGCTGGCGGATCACGGAGGAGCTGAGCGTGGTGGTCTGCTCCAGGGGCAGGATCACGTTTTCCAGGGCGGTGAGTGAATCAAAGAGAGCGTTGCTTTGAAAAAGGAAGCTGCAGCGTCGGCGGAACTCGGCGCGTGCGGAAGGAAGATCGGCATCCAGGGGGGTGCCGTCAAAGGCGATCACCCCTTCGTCAGGGCGTTCGATGCCAGCCAGGCATTTGAGGAAGACGGACTTGCCGGTGCCGCTGCGTCCGAGCACGGTGACCACACTTGCACGGGGGACTTCCAGGCAGGCTCCCGTAAGAACCTCATGGGTGCCGTAACGTTTTTTCACGCCACGTACGTCGAGCAGCAGGGATGTACGGGCTTCGCTCACAGCAGGAAGGAGGTGATCACATAGTCGGCGGCCAGCACGGTGATGCTGGACAGCACGACGGCGCGGGTGGTGGAGGCGCTGACGGCCCGGGCTCCGGTGGCCGAACTGCAACGGTGGGCGTTGAAGCCGTAGTAGCAGCACATCGCCACGGTCAGCAGACCGAAGACGGCGGCCTTGGTGAAGCATTCCTGGACATCGTCGGGTTCGACCGCCCTTTCCACGGAGGACCAGTAGACGCCGGGTTCAAGGCCCAGCATCATCGAACCTGAAAGCCAGCCGCCCCAGAGACCGACGCTGACGAACAGCGCCGTCTGCATGGGGAAAATCAAAAGCGCCCCAAGCAGGCGGGGCGTGACGAGGTATCCGTGGGTGCTGACGCCCATGGTCTCCAGGGCGGCGATCTGTTCGGAGTTACGCTGGATGCCAAGCTCGGCGGCAAGGGCTGACCCCGCCTGGCCGACCAGCATCAGGGCGGCAAGCACGGGTCCGAGTTCACGGACAAGGCTGAGCGATACCAGGGCGCCCAGGAGGCTTTCGGAGCCGAATCGGTTCAGCACATGGTAGCCCTGGAGTCCGAGCACAAGGCCGGTGAACATGCCGACGATGAGGATGACCGGCAGGCAGCGAACGCCTTGTTCAAACATGGCCCTGAGCACGCGGTGAAGCAGCCTGCGGGTCGAGAAGGTGCTGCGAAACGCGGTGAGGGTGAACATGGCAAAATCACCGGCTCCCCGGATGAGGGTAAGAGTGAGACTGCCTAGCTTGCGCACCATGGTTTTTTCAAGTCTGGCCCGGCATGGGAGGGTTGAAAGCCTGGAGGCCCGGGGAGCCTGAGGTCAGGCGGGCTCCGAAGACGGTTGTTCTACATCCGGCAGCGGAGGCGGCAGGTTGTCGAGTGTGTTGATCAGGCTGACGGCTCGCTCGATGCTCTTGTCGAGCCGGAAGAGAAGCTGGGGGCTGTGCTTCAGCTTCACGCGCTTGTAGAGCTCGCGCTGGATGTTGCCCTTCTCCTTGTTGAGCTTTTCAATCAGGGCCGCCTCATCATGCGCCCTGCCAAGGATACCGACCCAGACGCTGGCCTGGCGCAGGTCCGGGGCTGTGACGACCTCATGGATGGTGAGGACGACGCCTTCAAAACGATAGCCTCGCTCCAAGACGGTGCTGAGCTCGCGTTTCATGAGTTCGTTCACACGGTCGAGGCGCTGGGACATCGCAGGGGAGGAAGGCTGATGGTGAATGGGGGCGCGTCCGCAGGTCAGAGGGCCTGCGGGATCTTCTCGAGCTCGTAGCACTCGATGATGTCATTTTCCTCGTAGTCGCTGAAGCCCTGGAGCTTGATGCCGCATTCGAGGCCGTTGCGGACCTCGGGCACCTCGTCCTGGAAGCGGCGCAGCGTTTCAATGCTGCCGTCATAGACCGCCTGTCCGTCACGCAGCACGCGGGCGCGCTGCTTGCGGTCGATGCGACCGTCGATGACCTGTGAACCGCCCACCCAGCCCTTCTGCACCTTGAAAACCTGCTTCACCTTGGCGTGGCCGAGGATCTTCTCGCGTGTCAGCGGGTCGAGCATGCCGGTCATGGCCTCCTTCACCTGGTCGATGAGCTCGTAGATGATGGAGTAGAGCTTGATCTGGACGCCTTCGCGCCGTGCGGTGCTGAGGGCCTTGTTTTCGACCTTGGTGTTGAAGCCGATGATGACGGCGTCCGAGCCGGATGCCAGCAGCACATCGGATTCGGTGATGGGGCCGACGTCGCTGTGCAGGATGCGCAGGTTGATCTTCGCGCTTTCGATGTCGGTGAGGCACTTGGTGATGGCCTCAAGTGAACCGTGCACGTCGGTCTTGAGCACAACCTTGAAGACCTTCTTCTGGCCCTCCTCGATGTTGGCGAAGAGGTCCTCCATGGTGGCGCGGCGGCGGGTGACCAGCTTGGCCTGGCGTGCTTCTTCAAGACGCTCCTCGCTGAGCTTTTTGACGGCGCGCTCGCTGTCCATGACGACGACTTCGTCGCCCACGCGTGGCATGTCGCTGAAGCCGACGACCTCGACTGGCATGCCGGGGCGGACCTCCTTGATCGGCTGTCCGCGATCGTTCATGAGGGCCTTGGTCTTGCCCCAGTGCGGGCCGCAGATGAAGGGCTGGCCGACCTTCAGGGTGCCCTGGCGGACGATGACCGTTGCGACGGGACCCTTGCCCGGCACCATGCTGGCCTCGATGACCGTGGCGCGGGGCGGGGCCTTGGGATCGGCCTTGAGCTCAAGCACCTCGGCCTGCAGGGCCATGGTTTCGAGAAGGTTGTCAATGCCCTGGCCGGTCTTGGCGGAGACCTCCATGCATTCGATGTCGCCACCCCAGTCCACCGGCATCAGGCCGAGTTCCTGGAGCTGGGACTTCACTCGCATGATATTCGCCGCAGGCAGGTCGCACTTGTTGATGGCGATCATGAGCTGCACATCGGCGGCCTTGGCGTGGTTCAAAGCTTCGCGCGTCTGGGGCATGATGCCGTCGTCGGCGGCGATGATCAGCACGACAATGTCCGTGACGTTGGCCCCGCGGGCGCGCATGCCGGAGAAGGCGGCGTGGCCGGGGGTGTCGATGAAGGTGATCGGCTTGCCTTCATGAAAGACGGAATAGGCGCCGATGTGCTGGGTGATGCCACCGGCCTCACCCTGGGTGACCTGAGTTTTGCGGATGGCGTCAAGTAGGGAGGTCTTGCCATGGTCAACATGCCCCATGAATGTGATGATCGGGGCGCGTAGCTCAAGCTTCTCCTCGGCAACTTCCTCGACCACCTGCGGGGGCGGTTCGACGATCACCTCCTCGACCTTGTGGACGCCGGCACCTTTCTCGCGCTTCTCTCGTTCAAGGTGGAAGCCGTGCTTTTCACAGACTTTTTCCGCGACATCAAGCTCGATGGCCTTGTCTGCATTCGCGACGAAGACCTTGAGGTTGATCAGGTCGGCAATGATCTTGAAGGGACGCAGGCCCATCTTTTCAGCCAGGTCCTTGACGATGATCGGCGGCTTGAGATGGATGATCTTCTCACCTGCCTCATTGGTCTCATATTCTGGCAGGGCTGCTTCCACCGGAGTGGGCTTTGGGGCGGCCGGAGCAACAACGGGGGGGAGCGCTGGTCCGGTGACCGGACCGGCCTCCTTCAACCTGGATATGGGAGGGAGAGCCGAGGTTGAAGCGGCTTCAGCAGTGCGGGCTCGCTTGACCTTGGGCTTTTCGTCCTCCTCGAAGAGGTTCAAGGCCTCCTTCTTCTGGTCATCGACCGTCTTTTTCGTGGGTTCTGAGGAATCAGGCTCCGCTGTTTCTGGCTCGGGTTCCGCAGCCGCTGCCGGCTTGGCGCCGATGGTCGGCAGGGCGCTGGCGGGTTTCCTGGTGGTTGACTTGGCCTTGGGCTTTTCTTCATCAATCAGTGAAAGCACCTCCTTTTTCTTGGCCGGTTTCTTGGCCGGGATGGCGCTCTCAACAAGCTCTTCCACTTCAGCGGTTTCGCTGTCGGGGCTGGCTTTGCTGGTTTTTGATGAGGAGGAACGAGGGGGCATGAGAATGAAAAAGCGTCGTGCGAGCGGCTGAGGGAGCGGTCGGAAAGGCGGGGTGGAGACTGGTTGAGGAGAGGCTCATGGCTACTCTCCGGAAGTGGGTGTGTAGGACTGGATGCGTTCGAAGACCTGGCGGGCCAGTTGATCGTCGCCTGCAAGTGCGTCGATGACATCCTCGACATCGACCTGCCGGAGGACCTGGAGGTCTCCCATGCCGCCCATGACGAGCTTGCGGGCGGTTTCGAGGTTGAGGCCGAGGGTCTTGACAAGGTCCTGCGCTGCGTGGTCCATCTGTCCTTCAAAGACTTCCTCTGCGTGCTCGTCGCGCTCGATCTGAAGTTCCATGCCGACAAGGCGCGAGGTCAGGCGGGCGTTCTGGCCGCGGCGGCCGATGGCCTTGGAGAGTTCGTCCTCACGTACGGTGAGGCGGGCCGCCTTCTTGTCTGGGGAGAGCTGGATGCTCAGCACCTTGACGGGCTTCAGGGCCTCCTTGATGAACTCGACGGGGTCCGCATACCAGCGGATGATGTCCACCTTCTCGTTGTTCAGCTCCCGGACGATGTTTTTCACGCGGTTGCCCTTGAGCCCAACGCAGGCACCTACCGGATCCACCTTGGTGTCGGAGCTGTGAACGGCCACCTTGGTTCGGTACCCGGGCTCGCGGGCGATGCTGGAGATTTCGACAGTGCGGTCGCCGATCTCGGCCACTTCAAACTCGAACAAGCGGCGCACGAAATTCACATGGGCGCGGCTGAGGACGATTTCCGGCCCGCGGGCGCCTTCCTTCTCCACCGCCTTGACGTAAAACCTCATGCGGTCGCCGATGGTGTATTCCTCGGTGGAGACACGCTCCTTGTTAGGCATGACCCCCTCGAACTTGCCAAGGTCCACGATGACGTCGCTCTTGTCGAAGCGGCGGATGGTGCCGTTGACGATGTCGCCGGTACGGTCCTTGAACTCGTCGTAAAGGTTTTCCTTCTCCGCCATGCGCACGCGCTGCATCATGGTCTGCTTGGCGGTCTGGGCGGCGATGCGGCCCATGTTCTGCGGCGTCACCTCAAGTTCAATCTCGTCGCCGAGCTGGGCGTCCTTCTTGCGCTTCAGGGCCTTGTCCAGTGGGATTTCCTCGAAGGGATTGGTCACCTTCTCGACGGCGATGAGCTTGGCAAAGGCACGGATGGTGCCCTTGTCGGGATCGATGTCGATGCGCAGCTCGCGCGCGGGGCCGATGCTTTTCTTCGAGGCCGCGAGGAGAGCCTGAGAGAGCACCTCGACCATGCGGTCGCGGTCAATGCCCTTCTCCCTCTCGTAGTAGTCGAATAATGCTTTTAGTTCCGAGGTCATAAAAATCGATCCATCCCCAGACAAAAAGAGAGCGGGGCGCACCCCACTCTCACGACAAAACAAACAAGGCCCGGGAAAGGAAGTTCAGACAATAAAACGCGGGATTGATTAGGCAAGCTGAAATTCAGACGTTTATCTAAGGCTTTAGCGGCTCGGTTAAGGAGCTGTGCCTGCCGATTTTTGTTCGTGTGAACAATTTTCAGCAGAGGTCAGGCAAGGGCGGCCATAGTCGTCATCAAACCTGTCCGCATGGCTTCCAGGGGGGCTTCTCCCCCGAACCAATGTTCAAATGAAATGGCGCCCTGATGCAGCAGCAGGCTCATGCCATCGGCATGCCTGGCTCCCACTCGGGTCGCCTGCTGAATGAGGTCGGTCGGCCCGTCGGAGCGATAGACCATGTCATAAACGAGGTGTCGGTCTTCGAGGACGCCCGCAGGCAGAAGAGGCTCATCCCCGGCCTTCATTCCGACCGAGGTGGCGTTGACGACAAGGTCGACGCCGACAAGGCGTGCTGCCAGCTGCCCGTGATCAAGGCCGCATGTTTCTAGCGCGACGGCTTCGGTGGTGAGGGACCTGAGTTCATCCAGCAGGGCGGCCAGCTTGGATTCCGTGCGGTTGGCCAGAAGCAGATGGCGGCAGCCTGCGAGCACGCTTTGCACCGCCACGGCGCGCCCTGCTCCTCCGCCAGCTCCAAGAATCAGGATTCGCAGTTCCCTGACCTCCTTCCCAAAAGCCTCCCTGACGCTGCGAAGGAAGCCGGGGCCGTCGGTGTTATAACCATAAAGACGACCATCGCGGATCGCCAGGGTGTTGACCGCTCCCAGGCGGGCGGCCAGCGGGTCGACGACATCGACGGCGTCGAGCGCTTCAAACTTGTGCGGGATGGTGATGTTGACCCCCAGGAACCCCTGGTTTGCGAAAAGCCTGAACGCCTCCTTCACATGGCCTGCGGGCACCTGGACCCTGACATACTGTGCTTCAATGCCTCTCGCCTTGAGGGCGGGGTTGTGCATCTGGGGGGACTTGGAGTGGGCGATCGGATCGCCAATGACCGCGAGTCTTGCCGGAGGGGTGAGGACGGGAAAGTCGTGAAGCTGGTCGAAGGTGAAAAACGGGGAGGCCACGCGCAAGACATGGCATGGGGGACGGCTGGTGAAAAGCCGTGAGTTCAGCAGTTCTTTCCGGGGTGGCGACCTCTTTACAGCCTAGGCGGCGGCGGTTTGACGGGAGGCTGGAGTTCCGTGACCACGCCTTTTGTGATCGTCCGGCGTTTGTAGGTTGATTTCCCGCACGCGACGTGAAGTTCGGAGAGGCCGGGGCCGCCAAAACAGACGTCGAGAGGGCGTTCCGGTGTTGGGAGGATGAAGTTCACGCGCCCTGCCTGGTCGCAGACTTGAACGCCAAGGGCGGTTGCGGCATAGAGCCAGCCATTGACGTCCACGCAAAGTCCCGTGGCTCCGGCGAGTTCCTGGCGGTCGTCCGCCGGGGCCGGCTCGAGCTGGACGAAAGGCTGCGGCAGGCTGATCCCGCCATCCGCAGACGTCCTTGCGATGATCAAAAAGTTGGTTTGCGGCTGCGTGGCATAAAGCTGGGTCTGGTCCGGGGACAGGGTTGTGACGGCTCCTGCGTGCAGGCCTGCCGGCCTGTCAAACCTGACGCCCGTCCGGCTGACCGACCTGGCGTTTGCCTTCGGGGATGCGGAGACAACGCCTTCTGCGGTCACATGAAGGCTGGATGCCGGACCAAGGCTGGTCTTCTGCCAGGAACCCTCGCCGACCACTTCATGGCCACGCCACTTCGACCCAGTCATGGCCCCGGCCCTTACCTCCATCGTTGTCCGCCAGTCGCGCCAGAGCCAGCGAAGGGCCTCCGGGAAGACCTGGGAGGCGTGCTTTTGGTTATGTCCGCCTTCGCCCCAGGCATGGTTCACGTCATAGCCGGCCCAGGCGAGGCTGCGTTCCATCATCTGGTTCGCCATCCACCAGTCGCCGCAGTAAAGGTTGTTGTCGCCGGTGCCGCTCTGGAGGAAGATGCGCAGGGGCTTCGGCTCCATTTTGCGCACGAGCACGGGCAGCCGGTCGGCACCATGAATGCCGACGTAGGTGCCGACGCCGGTGAAGACCCGGCGGAAGCGGTCGGGCCGGTGCCAGGCGGTCATGAAGGCGCAGATGCCGCCGCTGCTGTTGCCGGCGATGGCGGCGTGGCTGGGATCCTTGCTCAGGCGCAGGCCATGCCTGGCTTCGATGGCTGGCAGAAACTCGTCGATCAGGAAGGTGGAGTAAGATGGGGTGATGCTGTCATATTCATGGCTGCGGTTAAATCGCGGCAGTGCGTTTTCACCGGCGGCAGGCACGATTCCCGGCCTGATGAAGATGCCGACAAGGGGCGGAATATCCTTTCTGGCGATCAAGTTGTCGAAGACGACAGGGGCCTGGTAGATCACTCCGTCCTGAAAAACCATGAAGGCGGAGGGCTCCGACTTGTCGTGTCCGGCGGGAAGATAGATCTGATATTCCCTCTCCGTGCCTGGAAAGACGCTGTTATGGGGCGCCTTGAAAATGCCCTTGATGATCGCTCCCGCAGGAGTTCCCTCCCGTGGTTTGGAGTCGGCTGTGAGTGGAAACTCGGGCTCTGCGGCAATCGCTGCTCCGACAAGTGTCAGGAGAAGCAGGGATGAGAGATGATGTGACATGACGGATCTGCGGACGGCTCAGATGAGTTGTTCCGGCCCGAAGGGCTAGGCTTCACGGCGATAGAAGGGTTTTTTCACGACTTCTGCGGGGAATCGGCGGCCGCGGATTTCGATTTCCAGCTGGCTGCCGGGCCTGGAGGCTTCCGCAGGGACATAGGCCATGCCGATGCCGATGTTGAGGCTTGGGGACTGCGTGCCGCTGGCGACCTCGCCGACGACGGCGCCGTTGAAGAGGACCGGGTAGTGCGGCCGCGGAGGCGGGGTTGTTCCTGTCATCTTGAATGCGGCGAGCCTGCTTGGCAGGCCGGAGGCTTTCTGGGCCTCCAGCACGGCCCTGCCGACAAAGTCCGGCTTGTCCATGGCCACGAAGAAACCGAGCCCGGCCTGCAGCGGGGTCTTGTCGGGGGCGAGGTCGTTGCCGTTGAGCGGATAGCCCATCTCCAACCTCAGCGTGTCACGCGCACCAAGGCCGCAGACACCGCCTCCTTCATCGCGGGCGGCGGCAACAAACTTTTCGAAATAGGCGATGGCGTTTTCGTTGGGAAGGAAGAACTCAAAGCCTTCCTCGCCGGTGTAGCCGGTGCCGCAGAGCCACATGAATCCGCCGGCGTCGGCGGAGACCAGGATGCTGTTGTGGGGCGGGAAGGGGGCTTCTGGACCGAAGACCTTTTCAAACACGGCACGGCTTCGCGGTCCCTGGATGGCCAGACCAGCCGTACCTGCGCTGAGGTCGGCCATCTGAACGTCCTCCTCCGGGGAAAGCAGGCCTTTCAGGTGCGTCCAGTCCGCCTGGAACATGGAGGCGTTCACGACAAGAAAGTACTCCCGTGAGCTCGTGCGGTAGAGGATGAGGTCGTCAATGACGCCGCCTTCGTCGTTGAGCATCAGCGAGTACTGGCCCTGGCCTACCTCCAGCCTGGTCACATCATTGGTCAGGGCACGGTTGAGGAAGGCCGTGGCGCCATGGCCGCTGACGATGAACTGGCCCATGTGTGAGATGTCGAAGACACCGGCGGCCCTGCGCACCGCCTGGTGTTCCTGGACGATGCCCGAATACTGCACCGGCATCTCCCAGCCGGCGAAGGGCACCATGCGGGCGCCCAGGGCGAGGTGCGATTCATGAAGCGGAGTGCGGAGCAGGGGGGCTGTGGTGTCGGACATGTGAATCAGGTTGGCGGGCTGGAGGGGGATGTCAAAGGTGGGGCTCAGAGTCCGCCTGGAATCGCGTCCGCGCGGTTGCGTTCAAATGAAGGCTTGCCCGCCCCGGCGCCGCCTGGTTAGAAATAAAATTAGTTAATCCATGCCATGAATGCCGGTTTCGCCTCCAACACATGCCTGATCATGGCCGCCGCCGCTTTTCTCTGCGCCTGCGGCACCGTGAAGGACAACGTCCTGATTGCCTATCCTGACAGGCCGCTGCTCCCGGCCGGTCAGACGGCGCTCATCGACTGGGGGGTCAAGGGCGAGCATGATCTGTTCCGCCGAGAGAACCACCAGTTCCATCTCCTGCGCATCAATGGTTATGACGCCGTCAACCTTGGCACATGGAATGGTTACAAGCAGATGGCTGTGAAGCCCGGCCTGACGACTGTTTCCGGCAATCTGATCATGGACGGTCATGTGACCCGCACGGTCAGGCTTCAGGGAGGGCATGAGTATGAACTCCTGCAGGTCCCCTTCATCCAGCATGGCGGGCGGGTCATGACGCCGGAAGAGTGCGCCCCCGTTGCGCTCAGCGCCCTTGTCAGTGCCGTGCCCGCCCTTGCTGGGGCGGAGTCTGAGACGCGCAAAATGCTGCTGGGGTACTTCTATTCGCCGTCACTGAACGTCACCTCGGACAAGCCGGAGTTCCGGGACACTCTGAAAAACTTCAGGTGCCGCGGCCTCCTGGTGGTGAAAGACAGGACGACAGGCTCCATCTTTACGGCTGAAGACGAGGAGTCCAGGAGGGTGTTTTCCATCCTCCGAGCCCAGGTTCCCAGGCTGATTGAGCAAGTCAGGCAGCCCATCATCCTGCTTCCGACAGTCAAGAAGATTTGAAGGACTCAGGGCTGTCCTTCCGGGCCGCTTGCAGCAAGCTGCCCCGTGTTTGGACAATCGAGGCAGGGACTCGCCATGGAATGCCGCCCTGGCTTAACAAAAGGCATGTCCACGCCAAGCATCCTCACCACCACGGTCGGCTCCTACCCTGTTCCTGACTGGCTCGCCGCGCTTCCGAGCGAGCAGGCGGTGGTCGATGCCACGCGCGTTGTCTTCTCCAGCCAGCGTCAGGCTGGCATCGATCTGCCGACGGACGGCGAGCTGTACCGCTTTGATGTCAACCATCCGGACACGAACGGCATGATTGAATACTTCGTCCACAGGCTGGGCGGATGTGACGCCAGGGTCGGCCGGGCGGACACGGCCGGCTTCCGCGCCAGGCGGGAGATGGGTTTCAGGGCGAAGCCTGCGGCCGTGGTCCGTGGTCCTGTGACCGAGGGCGTGCTCAATCTCCCAGAGGACTGCGCCCGGGCGGCGAAGGTGGCGGGTGGCGACTTCAAGTTCACCCTTACCAGCCCCTACATGCTGGCCCGCACGCTGCTGGACGAGCATTACCATGACTTTGAAGCGCTGACGCTGGCGGTGGCCGATGCCATGGCTGCGCAGGCGGCGGAACTGGACTGCGCCTGTGTCCAGGTGGATGAGGCAAACATCCCCGGCAATCCGGCGGACGCACCGCTGGCGGCGCGCGCGATCAACCGCGTGCTGGATGCCGTGAAGGGATCGAAGGCGGTGCACTTCTGCTTTGGCAACTACGGCGGGCAGACCATCCAGGGCGGCGAGTGGTCGCTGCTGGTGGAGTTTCTGAACAGCCTGCATGCGGATCACCTGGTGCTGGAACTCGCCCACCGGCCGGCGGCTGACCTGGAGGCGCTGAAGGACCTGGATCCGAGGATCGGCGCCGGCATCGGCGTGGTGGACATCAAGGTGAATCATGTCGAGACGGCGGATGAGATCGCGCGCCGGATCGAAAGGGCCGAGCAGGTGCTGGGTTCGGGCAGGGTGAGGTTCATTCATCCGGACTGCGGCTTCTGGATGCTCAAACGCAGCGTTGCCGACCGCAAGATCGAGGCACTGGCTCGGGGTCGGGATCGTTTCCTGGGCCTGGCCTGAGCGTGGTTCTGCCGTGGTTTTTTCAGACAATGCTTCCGCGTCACGCCGGGTGCCGTATAGATGAGCGTGTCCCTGCTCGAAGCCTCCGACCTCACCCGCAACTATCAACTCGACGCCGCTCCCGTGGCGGCTTTGCGCGGCGTCAGCCTGAAGGTGGAGCGCGGGGACTTCATCGCGCTGACGGGGCCGTCAGGCTGCGGCAAATCCACGCTGCTGCAGATCTGCGGTGCCATGGACCGCGCCGATGAAGGTGAACTCAGGCTGGACGGCCTGGAGGTGAAGTCTCTGGATGATGCCGCCCTGACCCGGTTGAGGCGGCAGAAGATCGGCTTTGTCTTTCAGTTCTTCAACCTGCTGCCGACCCTCAGCGTTCGTGAAAACATCGCCATGCCGCTGCTGCTCGCGAAGACTCCGGAGCCTGACGCCTTTGAGCGTGCGGCGCTGCTTGCTGAGCGCGTTGGCATCGCTCATCGTCTGGATCATCTGCCCGGTCAGATTTCGGGAGGGGAGGCGCAGCGTGCCGCGCTTGCCCGGGCGGTGATCCACAGGCCCGGCCTGTTGATCGCCGATGAACCCACGGGCAGCCTGGACAGCACCAACGGCAGGCGCGTGCTTGACCTGCTTCAGGAACTGAACCGGGAGCTTGGTGTGGCGGTTCTCATGGCCACCCACGATGCCGGAGTCGCGTCGGCGGCGGGGAAAATTCTGGCGATGAAGGACGGGAGGATGGTGGAATCCGCCTGACGTCATGCTTTTCCGCCGGCTCATCCTTCGTCCCATGTTCAAGCAGCGGCTGCGTTCGCTGGTCACGATGCTCGGGGTGACGCTGGGCATTGCGGTCATGCTGGCGATCCAGCTTGCCAACCAGGGGGCGATCCGCGGCTTCAGCGCCGCCTTGGACGCGGTCTCGGGGAAGGCGGCGCTGGAAATCCAGTGCGCACCGCTGGGCATTGATGAAAAGCGGCTGCCCTCGCTTGCCTGGCTGCGCGACTACGGCGTCGCGGCACCTATGATCGAGGCCGATGTGGTTGCAGTGACTCCGTCCGGACAGGATACGCTGAGGCTCATTGGCATCGATGCCCTGCGCGATCCTGCGCTGAGGGATTATGCGCTGACGGACGTGGAGACGATGACCTCCGGGCTGGACCTCATGAAGTTCCTGGGCGAGCCGGGGGCGTTGATCATCACCCAGGCGCTGGCGGCAAGGCTTGGATTGAAGTCGGGGGACGGTTTTGATGTCCTCGTGGGCGACCGCCGCCGTCCGGTGAAGGTGGCTGCGGTGCTGGGGGCTGGCAGGGAGGATGCGAGGGCCCTGGCCAGGCAGTCACTGGCCGTGATGGACATCGCTCATGCCCAGATGCTTCTCGATCATGCAGGCAGGATCGACCGCCTGGAACTCCGTCTCCATGACGGCGTGTCTGCCGAAGCGGCTGAAGCCGCCGTGCGCAAGCGCCTTCCAGAAGGCCTGAGCGTGCAAAGGCCGCAGCGGAGGACGTCTGCCGTGGAAAAGATGCTTGCGGCCTTTCATTTCAACCTTGCGATGCTTTCGGGGATAGCGCTCGTGGTCGGTCTGTTCCTGATCTACAACACGATTTCGGTCGCGGTCATGACGCGCCGTTCCGAAATCGGCATGATGCGGACGCTGGGGGTGACACGCCGCCAGGTGCTGCTGCTGTTCATGGGGGAGGCGCTTGTGCTGGGCAGCGTCGGCGCATTGCTCGGAGTGCCTGTGGCCAAACTGCTGGCCGAGGGGGCCGTTGCGCTCACATCCACCACCGTGGACACGCTTTATGTGGCCACCGCCGCCACCGTCCCGCCGCTGGCCCTGTGGCACTGGCTGGTGGCGCTTGGCATTGCCGTTCCGCTTTCCCTGGCCGCCGCAGCCCTGCCGGCGGTCGAAGCTGCGCGGGTTTCTCCCGTGGAGGCAATCCGGGGACAGGGCAGGGAGCTGGCCGGTGTCGGCATGTCGAAGGACCAAGGAGCACGGAGGCAGTTGGCGGCCTCCATGGCCTGCCTTGCCACAGGCTGGCTTGCCGCCCTTCAACCGCCGGTGAACGGACTGCCGCTCTGGGGCCATTTTTCGTCCCTCTGCGCCATCCTTGCCGCCGCGCTGGCGGTGCCTGCGGCGCTTCGATGGACCTCGGGTTCGATGCGTCCTTGGTTAGGCCGGTGGCTGGGCATCGAGGGCAGGCTGGCAGCTTCCCAGATCCGGGCTTCAACGGGCCGCCTGTCTGTTTCCGTGGCGGCGCTCACCGTGGCGCTGGCGTTGACGGCGGCGATCGCGGTCATGGTGGGCAGCTTTCGCCAGACCGTGATCACCTGGGTTGATGAGACGATGGGGGCTGACCTGTATGCGAGGCCTGGCACGCCGCCGCGCAGCCGGAATGCGCCGACGTTTTCACAGGAGACCCTGGAAATTCTGCGCTCCCATCCGGCGGTACAATCCCTGGATGGTCACAGCTCGCTGGACCTGCCTCATGAGGGCAGGCTGGTGAAGCTGGTGACGGCCGACTTTGACCTGAGGATGGGAAACGGCAGGATGGCCTTCAAGACTCCGGGGAATGCGGCTGCCATGCTGCAGGCCGCCCGCGACAAGGGGCAGGTTCTCGTTTCTGAAAGCTTTGCCCTCCGGTTTGGAGGCCGCGAGGGCGGTGTGTTGAAGCTCATGACGCCGCGCGGTGCCCGAGAGTTTGAAGTCGCCGCGCAGTTCTACGACTATTCCAGCGACGGGGGCACCGTGATGATGGACAGGCGTGAGTTTGAAAAATGGTTTGGCAGCAGCCTGCCGACGCATCTGGCCGTGCAGCTCAGGCCGGGTGCGGATGCGGAAAGGACAAGGGGCGAGATGCTGCGGATGCTGGAGGGCCGGTCGTTGGTGTCGATCTTCACCAACAGCGGCCTGCGGGCGGAGGTCCTGAGGATCTTTGACAGCACCTTCGCCATCACCTGGGCGCTGGAGATCATCGCGGTGATGGTCGCCATGGCGGGCGTGGCGGCGACGATGCTCACCCTGGTCCTGGAGCGCCAGGATGAGATCCGTCTTCTGCGAATTGCCGGCGCGGATGCGGGGCAGGTCAGGAGGACCGTTGTCATTGAGTCCGGACTGCTCGGCCTGGTCAGCCAGGTGCTTGGTCTGGCGGTTGGCGTGCTGCTTTCACTGGTGCTCATCTGGGTGATCAATCCGCAGAGCTTTGGCTGGAGCATCCGGTTTCATGCACCTTGGTGGTTTTTCGCCGGATCCACGGTTCTGACGCTGGTGGCGACCCTGCTTGCAGGCCTTTGGCCGGCCTGGAAGGTGACGCGTCGGCAGATTCTGACGGCGGCTTCGTTGCTTGCTTTTGCCTGGCAGCCTGAGGCTTCCGCCCAGGAGGAGTGGAAACCGGCGCAGCCAGGCTACCGCTATGAGTTCCCCCGGGATCACGGCCAGCATCCGGAGCACAAGATCGAATGGTGGTACTTCACGGGCAACCTGATCGACCAGGAGCAGCGCCGCTTTGGCTACCAGCTCACCTTCTTCCGCATTGGAGCGGCTTCACGCCCGGCACA
The DNA here is from genome assembly GCA_044345155.1 of Prosthecobacter sp. Lineage (GTDB taxonomy): Bacteria > Verrucomicrobiota > Verrucomicrobiia > Verrucomicrobiales > Verrucomicrobiaceae > Prosthecobacter. The sequence continues at coordinate 32,415 of JBIJBP010000009.1, forward strand.
TGATTCGCCCTGGGCCTTGCGTGATGTCTGGATGGCGCATCTGGCGGTCAGTGATGTCGGAGCCGGAACTTATCATCATGCCGACCGATTGAACCGGGCCGGGCCGGGCTGGGCCGGGGCAAGCCAGGAACGTGTCTGGAACGAGGACTGGCAGGTGACGATGCCGACGGGTGCAGGCATGAGACTACAGGCTGCGGACCAGGGATTCTCCCTGGATTTGCTGCTGGAGCCGGGTGGGCCTGCCGTGGTTCATGGCCAGGATGGCATCAGTCAGAAAGGGGTGACCCAGGGCAACGCCAGTCATTATTACTCACTCGTGCGAATGCCGACGAAGGGGATGATCATCCTTGGTGGGAAGGAGTTCACGCTCAGCGGTGAAAGCTGGATGGATCATGAGTTTGGCACGAGCTTTTTGGAGGAGGGCACCCAGGGCTGGGATTGGTTCAGCGCACAATTGAGCGACGGCAGCGAGCTGATGCTCTTCCAGCTTCGGGGAGCCGCCCCTGGCTCGAATGCCGGAACGTTGATCAGGCCGGACGGCACTGTGCTGCCGCTGACGAGCGCTGATTTTGTCCTTAAACCAGGCCGTGTGTGGAAGTCGTCGACTGGCGCAGCTTATCCCGTGGAATGGAAGATCGAACTGCCCGTTCATCGAGTCAGCCTTCATTGCCGTGCAGCCATGGATCGACAAGAATTCACCGCGACCTCCACACCCGGTCTGGGCTATTGGGAAGGCGCGGTGAATTATGAGGGCTCGGTGAATGACCGCCCCGTCACAGGCCTGGGTTATCTGGAGATGACCGGTTATTCCGGACGCTCCATGAGCCTGTGGTTCGGGGCGGGGAAGTGAGCGGATCAGGCCTTGTCCACGACGTATTCGTAGAGGCCGTGGGCGCCCGGATAGGGGATGGGATACTTGCCATTCTTGTCGGCCACCAGCGGGGCTGGGCCGTCCATGGTCAGCTTGTCCACGTTTGGGGCGAACTCATGATCGTGGGCCATGAGCTGGTCAAAGGTGACCAGCTGGCCGGTGTGGGCGCTCATGCGGCCCATGACGGTGACAAGGCTGGCCATCGCGCCGCGCTCGACCTCGCTGTAGGGCTTGTTGTTGTGGATGGCGTCCACAAGGTCCTGCCACTCCAGGTCATACGGATTCGGCTCGGGCTGCTTGCCGCGCCAGATGATGTCCTTGGCGCTCTTATTCTGGCCCTTGAAGGTCATGGCCTTGGACGGGAAGTGACCGGCGGTGGAGATGATGGCCATGCCCTTGCTGCCATGCACGTAGCTGGCGAACTCGTTGTGGGTCTTCATGGCGTTGCGGCCCTCCAGCCAGAATTTGCTGCCATCACGGAAGGTGTACTCGACACTATAATGGTCGAAGTTCTGGTCCACATAGTCGCCCCGGTCGGTGCGGCCGCCAGTGGCCTTGGCCTCGATCGGGAAGTCGTTCTTCATCCAGCAGATCTCGTCGATGTTGTGGATGTTGAAGTCGCTGAACGCACCGCCGGAGGCCCAAAGGAAGCTGTGGAAGTTCTTGATCTGGTAGATCAGTTCGTTCGGGTCGGTGCTGACGTCGCGGGGCTTGGTGAAGCAGGTGCCCACGGGGCCCTGGAGACGATAGGCACGACCGAGGATGATGTCGCCGATCTCACCCTGCTGGATGCGGTCAAAGAGCTCGCCGCGGACGCGGCAGTGGCGGCACATGAGGCCCACGCCGACCTTCAGGTTTTTCTCGGCTGCCTTTTTGCCTAGCTCAAGCATGCGCCTGCCGCTGGGGGCGTCGACGCAGATCGGCTTTTCCATGAAGACGTTGACGCCCTTTTCAATGGCATATTGGAACTGCACCCAGCGGAAGGCCGGAGGGGTGGCGAGGATGACGATGTCATTGGGACGCAGCGTGTCGATCGCCTTCTTGTAGGCGTCGAAGCCGATGAACTTGGCGTCGGCGGAGACGGAAAAACGGTCGGGATGCTTGCCGCTCAGGCCGTTAAAGCTGGCTTCGAGGCGGTTTTCCTGGACGTCCGCCATGGCAATCAGGCGGGTGCGCTGCTTGACGCCCATCATGTTGCTGGCGGCTCCCGTACCGCGACCACCGCAGCCGACGAGGGCGACATTGATAGTGTCATCTCCTTGAGCATGGACATAGGGGATGTGGATGCCCGAAAGAACGGACAGGCCTGCCGTGGCCTGGGTGGCAGTCTTGATGAAGTCGCGGCGTGACGAGGTGACGGGGGATTTTTCCATAGGGATGAAAATTCTGAGTGAAGACTACGCGCTGCGGCAAGCATTCTTTGCCTTGGCTTGATACTGGATGATGGGCAGCCAGAAATGGAGGAAAGGGGTTGATTGCTTGTAAATGTTAAAAATAAATTGCTAAAAAATATGATAAATATAATATTTATGCACATCAAGACATGAAGCCAGCACTCCATCCACTTCGCCACCTTGCCTGGGCGCTGTTCTCGGCGGCGATTGTCGGGCCACTGAAGGCGGATGTTGTTCTTGAGTGGAACCAGCTGCTCCGGCAGACGTTTGCGGCTGAGGGCTCTTCTGCGACACCTCCGGCCAACTCGCGAACGATGGGCATGCTGGGCGGGGCCATGTTTGATGCCGTGAATTCGGTCAATCGCAACTACTCCTCTTACCTGGGCTATTTCGACCCGACAACGACAGGAGCTGGCATTGATGTTTCTGCCGCTGCCGCCACGGCTGCCTACAACGTGCTGACCAGTGTTTATACGGATTATTATGGGGCTGGAAACAGCTACCTGGCAGGATTCACCAACCTTTACAACAGCCAGATGGCCGGCATTGCCGACAGTGCCGCCAAGGCCCGGGGAATGGAAGTTGGCATGGCTGCGGCAAATGCGATGGTCAGCGCCAGGACTGGCGATGGATGGAATGCCACCGCCACCTACGCGCCTCAGCCGTTTGGAAGCGTCGGACGCTGGCAGCCAGGCAGCACGGCGGGTGCCTGGGGGGCATCCAGCGGAACCTTCTTAAAATCCCAATGGGCTGATCTCACACCATTCACGATGACCTCCCCCAGCCAGTTCCGTCCCTTGGGCATGAACATGGGGACCAGCATGGATCGCTCAGTGAGTTATGTTCCATTCAACGGTGACTATCAGGCCTGGGTGCAGAGCAACGCTTACACGGAGGAGTTTAACCAATTGAAGGCCATTGGCGGCGCCAGCAGCGCGACCAGGACGGCAGACCAGACCCAGATCGCCTATTTCTGGGTGGATGGTCCTGGGACCGCCTCACCACCGGGTCACTGGAACCGGATTGCCCAGTCCATCTCCGCATCCATGGGGCTCAGCGTTGAGGACAACGCCCGCCTGTTTGCCCTGCTCAACCTGGCGGAGGCGGATGTGGGTATCGCGACCTGGGAGGCCAAGGTTTTCTTTGACAACTGGCGCCCGATGCTGGCGGTCAACACGGCGGACTCGGACGGCAATCCGGACACAATTCAGGATGACCTGTGGACACCCCTGATTCCCACGCCCTCCTTCGGCTCCTACACCAGCGGCCACAGCGCATTCAGCATGGCGGGGGCAACCGTCCTGGCAGCCTTTTTCGGAACCGATGACATCGCCTTCACCACGGACACGGAGTCCCCCTTCCTGGCTGTCGGCACCACACGCAGCTTCAGCAGCTTCAGCGAGGCTGCTGAAGAGGCGGGCATGAGCCGGATCTATGGCGGCATTCACTGGATGAGCGACAACATCGACGGAGCCATCCTCGGGGAGGATGTGGGTAGCTACATTTATGCAAACTTCTTCCAGGCCGTGCCAGAGCCGTCGGCGGTGCTGCTGCTCGGGCTGTCCTCGCTCTGCCTTTTTGTCCGTCGTCGGCCCATCAGGTCATGATCACCGACGACCTGCCTCATCTTGTCGCTGGAGCCTGCATGAATGTGCATCGTTCGTTAGGGGCGGGGCTGCTGCGTGAGGCCTATGAGGAGTGCCTGTTCCTTGAGCTGCGCAGCCTTGAGCTGTCGGTCCGCCGGGGCGATCCGCTTAGCTTTGAGTATCAGGGGCATGCCGTTGCAAACGCGGCCCGCCTGGACCTCGTCATTGAGGACGCACTGCTGGTGCAGGTCCTGTCCGTCGAGGATGTTTCCGCTACGGAGCGGCAGAAGATGGAGACGCTGCTGCGCCTCGGTGGTTTGAAGGCGGGCCTGCTGGTGAACTTCAACGTGCCGGTCATGCGCAAGGGGATCGAGCGCTTCACGGTCAAGCGTCGAGAGGCGGACTGAGCCGCCTCCGGCTTTTTCGTGTTGCCTCAGGGGCGCGGCTCTCTCCTGTGAAGCTCCCCTCAACCAATTATTGCACTGCATGAAAAAAGTCGGCATCGGAATCATCGGCGGCGGCCTCATGGGCCGGGAAATGGCAAGCGCCTTCATGCGCTGGTGCGCCCTCACGGACGTGGACGTCCAGCCTGAGCTTGTCGCCGTGGCCGACCTGGTGGAGCCGGTGCGTGATTGGTTCCGCCGCATCCCGGGATGCACTCAGCTCACCGCCGACTACCACGAACTGCTGGCCAATCCGGCGGTCGATGTTGTGTATGTGGCCGTCCCTCACAACCTGCACGAAAAGATCTACCTGGACGTGCTCGCCGCCGGCAAGGATCTGTTCGCCGAGAAGCCCTTCGGCATGGATCTCGCCTCGGCCCGCAACATCCTGGAGGCCTGCCGCAAGTCGGGCCGTTTCGTGCGCTGTTCCTCGGAATTCCCCTTCTTCCCCGGCGCCCAGCGCGTCATCGCCGCCGCCACCTCGGGCAAGATCGGGCGCATCCTGGAAATCCGCTCCGGCTTCCATCACAGCAGTGACCTCGACGCCACCAAGCCCGCCAACTGGAAGCGTTTTTCCCGCACCTGCGGCGAGATCGGCGTGCTCGGCGACCTGGGCATGCACGCCTGTCACATCCCGCTGCGCTGCGGCTGGCGGCCCAGCCATCTGTTCGCCCAGCTTCAGAAAGGCTTCCCCCAGCGGCCCGACGGCAAGGGCGGCATGGCGGACTGCGACACCTGGGACAACGCCCTGCTGCACTGCTGGACAAGCATCGACGGCCAGGAGGTGCCAATGCGTCTGGAGATGAAGCGTCTGGCACCCGGTGAGACCAACACCTGGTTTCTCGAAGTGCTCGGCACCGAAGGCGGCGCCCGCTATTCCACCAAGGAGCCAAAGTCGCTGTGGCTCTTCGAAGGCGGCAAGGAGCAGTTCTGGAAGCAGACCGACCTCGGCTTCGCCATGCCCTTCAAGACCGTGACCGGCGGCATCTTCGAGCCGGGCTTCCCTGACCTGATGCAGCAGATGTGGGCCGCTTATCTGATGGAGCGTGAAGGCAGGCTGGACGGACGGTTCGGCTGCGCCACGCCCGAGGAGGCGGTCGCCACCCAGGAAATTTTCGCCGCCGCGCTGGAAAGCCAGAAGACCCGGCAGGTGGTGGCGGTCTGACCTGCCCCCGCTTGGCCTTTGGACACACTTTAGGTTGCCCGGATGCATCGGTGCTGAAAATCCCGGCAGGCTCGTCCTGCTACTTTTCTGATAGAAACCCTGCCTTTTGTGCGGCTTCTGCGCCCTCATCCGTCCATGCGATCCCGTGCCCTTGTCCTGCTGCTGAGCCTTGGCTCATTCCTCTCCTCCGCATATGCTGAACCCAAGCCCCTGAAGGCGCTGCTGATCACCGGTGGCTGCTGTCATGATTATGCCAGGCAGCACGTCGTGATCTCCCAGGGCATTCAGAGCCGGGCGAACGTGCAGGTGGATGTCATCTGGACCGACGACAAGTCCACCAACCCGCCTCTGCCCGTTTACGACAAGCCGGACTGGGCCGCAGGCTACGACATCATCATCCACGATGAGTGTGCGGCGAGCATGAACAGCAGGGAGACGCTTACGCGCATCCTCGACGCCCACAAGACGATCCCCAGCCTCCAGCTTCACTGCGCGATGCACAGCTTCCGCACGGGCGAGGACCGCTGGTTCAGGCGGATCGGCCTGCAGTCGAACTCGCACGGCCCGCAGGAGCCCATCGCGATCACCTTTGTCGACAAGGAGCATCCCATCACGAAGACGCTGGCCGACTGGACCACGATCAAGGAGGAGCTCTACAACAACGTGAACCTCTTCGACGCCCATCCGCTTGCCATGGGCAGGCAGACCGTGAAAAACAAGGACGGCACGACGAAGGACGTTGAGTACATCGTCGCATGGACGAACGAAAAGGATGGCGCGCGCAGCTTCAGCACGACCATTGGCCATAACACCGAGACCGTCGCCGATGCTCGCTACCTTGATCTGATCACGCGCGGCCTGCTCTGGGCCTGTGACAAGCTCACCCCGGAATACCTGAGGCCATTCAAAGGGCAGAACAAAGTGACCTTTGTGCCCGCGAAGCCCGTTGCGGCCCCCAAGCCGCCGCCCGCTCCCAAGGATGCCACCGGCATCAAAACAACGGCCAGCAGCGAGGAGGCGGGCAAGAACAACTTCGCCTGGCGGGCGGTGGACAATGACGAAAGCACCCGATGGTGTGCCAGCAGCCCCGCTTATCCGCAGTGGCTGCAGCTGGAGCTGGAGAAACCGCAGACGCTGACCGGCATTGAGACCTCGTGGGAGAACAACGGCGTGTATCAGTTCAAGGTCGAGGGCAGCACTGACGGGAAGTCGTGGACCACGCTCGTTGATGGCAGCACGAATGAGAAAAACGCACCCTACTTGAATGACTTCGCCAAGGCGGATGGCATCCGCTTTGTGAAGGTGCATGCGCTGGGCAAGAAGAGCGGCGGCTGGGCCAGCATCCGTGAAGTGCGGCTCAAGGGTCCCGGCATCAAGGCGATCGCGCCGAAGCTGAGCGCCGAGCAAAAGAAGAACTATGACAAGGCGAACGATCCGCTTGCCAAGGAAGGCAACGTTGCGCCGAAGATCGTCAGGCTCACCCCGGAGCAGGAAGCGGCCATCTTGAAGGATGTGAAAGTCGCGGAGGGCTTTGAGGTCTCCCTTTTCGCCAACTCCGCTGCGGCCAACTACCCCGTCTTCGTCGCCGCGGAGCCGGATGGCACGCTTTACGTCTCCTCGGATGGCAACGGCTCGCTGGGCCGCAATCCGAAGCGTGGCCGCGTCATCCGCCTGCGTGATCTCGATGGCGATGGGCGCGCGGATGAGACGAAGGTCTTCTGCGAGGTCGATGCGCCACGCGGGCTCGTGTGGGATCACGACCGGCTTTACCTCGTGCATCCGCCGCACCTCAGCGAGTTCATCGATGCCGATCACGATGGCGTCGCCGAGAAGCAGAACATCCTCGTGAAGGATATCGCCTTCGGTTACAAGGACCGCCCCGCCGATCACACCACGAACGGCCTCAGCCTCGGCATCGACGGCTGGCTTTACATCGCGGGGGGCGACTTCGGCTTCATGAAGGCCACCGGCACCGATGGCAAAACGCTCCAGCATCGCGGCGGCGGCGTCATCCGTGTGCGCCCGGACGGCACCGGCCTTGAAATCTACTCCACGGGCACGCGCAACATCCTCGAAGTCGCCATCAGCCCGCTGATGGACATCTTCGCCCGCGACAACACCAACGACGGCGGCGGCTGGAACGTGCGCTTCCATCACTTCACCGGCCTCGACGACCACGGCTACCCGCGCCTTTACAAGAACTTCAACGACGAGTGCATCCAGCCGCTGGCGGACTACGGAGGCGGCAGCGGCTGCGGCGCGGTTTACATCGACGAGCCCGGCTTCGGCCCCTGGAACAACGCCCCCTTCACCTGCGACTGGGGCAACGGTGCTCTCTGGCATCATCAGGTGAAGCCCAAGGGAGCGACCTTTGAAGAAACCCGCAAGCCCGAGCCATTCATCAAAATGACCCGCCCCACCGACGCCGATGTCGATGGCCTCAGCCGCGTCTATTGCGCCAGTTGGAAAGGCGCGACGTTTGATTGGGCCGGCCCGGATGTCGGTTACATCGTGCAGGTGAAGCCGAAGGGCTTCAAAGCCGAGCCGCTGCCGAATTTCGCGAAGGCGAAGGATGAGGAGCTGGTGAAGGTGCTGGAATCCGCGAGCAACCGCCGGAGGATGGAAGCGCAGAGGGAGTTGGTGAGAAGAGTCATAGAGCTGAATACAGCTCGAAACGATTCCCTCATGAACCTCGCCATGAACAAAAGCTCCTCTTTGGTTTCAAGAGCTGCGAGCGTTTTTGGGCTGAAACAAGGACTCAAGCGTGAAGCAGCACCTATGCTGATGTGGTGCATTAAAGACACCTCAGATCCACTGTGCGCCTTATCTTATCGTGCACTCACTGATCGAGAAGACGAAGCCAACATTAACGAAAAAGTTGTTGGGGAGTGGAGCCGGAATCCAACGCCTAGAGGTAAGCTCGAGGCGGCGGTATCCCTGGCACGTTATAAAAAAGCAAACCCAACAAGTGCTATCAACCTATTGAGCGACACTGACCCAGTCGTGACTCACACTCTTGTTCGAGTTCTCGCTCAACTTAATGCCTCTAATGCATGCTTCGGCGTTTTTGACTCGTCAGCAAACATCGAACCTACTCGTGCCAACGCTCTTCGTGCCCTCGCCATGATGCACACTCCCGAAGTCGTCACCGGCCTCATCGAACGCCTCGACAAGGCCGCTGATCCCGCCTTGCGCCAGGGCATCCTCGCGGCGCTGTGCCGCCTGCATTTCAAAGAAGGCGAGTGGAAGGGCGATTCGTGGGGCACACGGCCGGACACGCGGGGGCCGTATTACCAGCCGGAGGCCTGGAGCGAGACACCGAAGATCGTCGTGGCGCTGAAGGATGCTTTGGCGAAGGCCTCGCCGGAGGAAGCGGCCTTTTTGGTGAAGGAACTGAACCGCAACCGCATCCAGTTCAACGAAGCGCAGCAGCGCATCCTCGAACTCGCGAAAAAAGACCCGAAGGTGCTGCCGGAACTGGCGGCGCAGATGGCTGGTGCGGAGGAGATTCCCGCAGAGGCCGTGCCGCTATTGGTCGGACTGGTCAGACGGGTCGGACCCGTCGGACCGGCACCGCTTTCTCAAGCGATCATCGCGCTCTCGAAAACCGACAGCGCTGACGGTGTCTCCGCCACACTGGCCGCCCTGGAGCCACTCAAGAAGCTTCCGGACTCCGGCAAAGACTACGAGGCGGCCTTCAACGCCTTCTTGAATGCGCCGAAGCTCGAAAACCACCATCAGCTCGTCGAACAGATCGCAGATAAAGCCGAGTGGGCGCACTCAATGTATGCCTATGCCGCCCTGCTGAACCTCGCGAACCGCAAGACGGGAAGCCCGGAGTCCATCCAGCTTTCGCAGAAGGCGCTCGACAAGGGCTGGGCCGATCCGAAGCACCGCAAGCTCATCATCGACGCCATCAGCGCCTCCAAGCACATGCCCGGCGTCTCCAAAGTGCTCGCCGCGCTCGATGATCCCGATGCCCAGGTCAAGGGCGCCGCCGAACGCGCCGCGAAGTCCATGCGCATTCAGAAGATCGAGGACAAAACGCCCAAGATCATGACCTTGAAGCCTGAGGAGGCCCTCGCGGCTGTGTTGAAGGAAAAAGGCGACCTGGCGCTTGGCGAGCAAGTCTTCACCAAAGCCACCTGCGTGGCCTGCCACACCGTGAAGGAGACCGAAGCCCAAAAAGGCCCTTATCTCGGCAACATCGCCCAGACCTACAAGCGGCCTGATCTGGCACAAAATATCCTCGACCCGAACAAGACCATCGCCCAGGGCTTTGCCAGTGAGCTGATCACGCTCAAGGACGGCACGCAGCAGATGGGTTTCATCACCCTCGAAGGTGCGGTCGAGGTCAAACTGCGCAACATCGCCTCCCAGGAGTTCACCTTCAAGACAGGTGACATCAAGGATCGCCAGAAGCTGCCCATGAGCATCATGCCTCCCGGCCTGATGATGAACTTCACGGTGAAGGAGTTTGCCAGTCTGCTCGATTATCTCGAAGCCCTGGCGAAGAAGTAGTCTTCAGCGGACGATTACCGGGGCAGGGTGGCAAGCTCCTCCTCTTGCTCGGTGGCGCCGTCCTCGGCATAGGCCCCGGCTTCCTCCTCGTCTTCCTCAAGCGGGGCAAAGCGTTCGGAGCGAAAGCCCAGCTCCTGCTTGACGCTCGAATGCGGATCGTCCGGATTTTTGAGCTCCTGCAGAAGCAGCAGGATGTCGAACTCCGCGTCGGTCAGCTGAAGGTTGGCGTCGTCATCCAGGCTGAACTTGGGCTGTGAACGGCCCGGGGCGATGGCTCGCACCGTGTAAACCTTGTCCTTCTTGGGCAGGGCGCGGTACAGGTCATAGACCCAGGGTTCAAACTGATCGTTGATGCAGACGACTTTCTGGCCGGTGGAAAACATGAGGTGCAGGGGGCTTCATCATGGCAGCAAACCCCTTTCCTGACATCTCATTTTCGTCTGCTGGAAGAGAGATGTTCGTGCAGGCGTCGGGTGACTTCGGCGACCACCTCCGGGTGTTCCACGCAGCCATGCCACCAGTGGACGATCTTTTCCGTGCCTGTCGGCAGGTGCGAGCTGCCATAGGGAACCACATGGTCGCTGCTCTCCTTCAGGGGCCCGTCGCCGACCTTGCCGATGATGCTGTGATGCGGCACCTGGACCGGCTTCGCATTCATGGCCGCCAGATAGGGGTGACGAGGTGACAGCGTGCCGAGGCTGAGGAAGGCATAGGCGCCCCAGTCGCGGATCTCCGGATTCAGGGCGTTCACGTTGCCGGACATGAGTTCAGTGGCGAGAAGAAGAGTGTCGATGGGAAGGCGGATCAGCTTGGCCAGGCGCATGACCAGCCCCTTGTCGGCGAGTTCGCTGCCGCGGTGCGGGACGGCAATGAAGATCAGCCTGCCAACATAGGGCTGTCGTTGAAACTTCAGCCTGCTCACCAGCCTGTTTCGGCTGTCGTCGGACAGCAGAAGCTCCTCAGGCTTCCTTTGAAAGTAGGCGTTCCAGAAGGCGTCGCCGGAGTCGGTGGCCTGCAGGCGGCTGAGCAGGCCACCCATGCTGTGGCCGACAAGGACCATCCGGTTCATGCCAGGGTCGTTGTGGTCTGGATCGAGCCGGTTGCGCATCTCGTTCAGGCTTTCTCGCAGCCGGCCTGCCGTGGCGGGCACGGCCATGCCGGTCGGATAAAGGAAGTACCAGGGCTGGTAGCGGGTGCGCAGGACGGGGTCGGCGCAGATGGCGTTGACGCAGTTGAACCAAATGTGAGGATCACTCATGAGCCCGTGGACAAACACGACCGGGATTCGCTTTGGGTCATAGGGTTCGAGCTGGTAGAGCCGGCTCTCCTTCAGCACCTTCTCCGGGTAAAGAAGGCCTGACAGCGAGAAGCCCTTCAGAAAGCCGCGGTCCAGGGCCAGCTGCTTCGCCGCCGTGTAGTCAGCCGCGAGGGGCCGTGGAAGAAGGGCTGGGGCGCTTCTACTCATCCCGGCCTGGTGCAGTGGATCCAGAAGACGCAGCCTTGCCGTGCGTGAAACATCCCGGGAAGCTGCCGGAGGATCAAATTCAATCAGGGCGGTCAGCGACAGAAACGCGCCGTTGGGAGGCAGGGAGGCATGGCCGTTGACCGGTTCCTGATCGTTGATCACACGGCCCACGAGGGGGACGCCCAGGCCCTCGGTCACGACACGTTCCTGGCCATGGTTGACGGCCACCTTGGAGGCCAGGATCAACTGATCGAGCTGCCTGGGTGATATCATGCCCAGCTTTGCCGAGGGAGGGTCGAGATGGATGACGTACCCATGGCCGTTCATCCGCACTTCGGTGCCGTTTTGCCAGGTGCGAGGAAGCTGGACGTTGCTCCAGCTGCGGATGACGCCCGCAACGGCGGCTTCATACCGGTTTTCAAGTTCGGCGCGCCTCCGGCCGGAGGGTTTGCCGGATTGCAGAGCATCCCAGGCTTCCGCTGCCTGGTTGAGGTCGTGGGCGATAAGCCGTTCGGTCAGGCGGTTCCAGGACCAGAAGGGCTCCTTCACACCGGGGGCCTTCGGAACATGAATGCAGGAGGCGGCCAGCAGCGGCAGGAGGAGAATGAAGAGGCGTTGTGGCATCCTGTGGGGCAAGCCTTGCATGGGATGTGACGGTGGTGTCAAGGCTTCATGAATGGCTTTCATGACAACGTGGGTGACCGGGGGCGGCGTCTGACAAAACAGAATCGTGGGAATGCCGGCAGGCTGGCCGTGGCAGGGTCAAATAATCATTGTGAGATCAGGTGGCGGATGCTTGAAAGGCGTCATGAGCCTCATCACCGTCCTCTGGTCCATGGCCTCCGCCGCATCGCTCTCGCTGGCGGTGATCCACGGCATGGTCTGGCTGTCTGACCGGAAGGTGCGTGCCGAGCTCTGGTTTGCGCTCGCCGCGCTCAGCATGTCCGCCTATCCGTTCTTCGACCTGGCGATGATGCGTGCGGAGAGTCCTGAGGCCTTTGGAGAGGCGGCGCGCTGGGCCCTGGTGCCGATCTCGCTCACCATCGCCTCCGTGCTGCTGCTGGTGCATTCGTACTTTGGAACCGGGCGGCGGTGGCTTCTGGTGACCTCCCTGGTGACGCGCGCCCTTGCTCTTGGTGTCAACCTCCTCCGTCCGCACGGGCTGTTTTTTGAATCCGTCACGAGCCTGCGAAAAATAAGCTTCCTGGGCGAGACGGTTTCCGCGCCTGTCGGTGAAATCGGACACTGGCTGTGGGTTGAGCATGTGGCGGCGCTGGTTTGGACGGGATATTTCATAGATGCCTCCTGGCGGTTGTGGCGGGTGGGGGGCAGTGAGGGACGCAGGCGTGTGGTGACGATCGGTGCGGGCATCGTGCTCATCGTGACCGCAGGATTGACCCAGGCATCCCTGGTGGTCGCCCAGGTGATCGCGCTGCCTGTCGCCGTGACCATGAGCTTTCTGCTCCTTCTCATCGTCATGGGCTTTGAACTCAGCCGTGACGTCCTGCGTGCGGCGCATCTGGCGCGCAGCCTCCAGGCCAGCGAACAGAGATTCGAAATGGCCGCCACTGCGGCCCGACTGGCGCCTTGGGAATGGAACATCGCGACGAACCAGATCTGGACCACCTCCGACGGACGCAGGATCTATGGCATTCCTCCGGATGAGGAGGTCGATTTTCAAAGGTTCACGGAAACCGTGCATCCCGATGACCGTCAGTCGGTGGCCGTCGAGGTTGAGCGGACCCTGCTGGATTCCACACCCTTCGCGGCTGAATACCGGGTTGTGCTGCCTGATGGAGCGGAGCGCTGGATCGCCGCCGCCGGCAGGCTGGAGCGTGACCCGTCCGGCAGGCCTCTGCTGCTGCGCGGCGTGTCCCTGGACATCACCAGCCGCAAGCAGTCCGAGCAGGAGCTTGCCCAGCAAAGGCAGGACCTCACGCATCTTTCCAGGGTGAGCATGCTGGGCGAGCTGGCGGGAACCATCGCCCATGAACTCAACCAGCCGCTGGCGGCCATCCTGAGCAATTCACAGGTCGGGCACAGCATGATCCGGGAGGGCAAGGTCGACCTTGCCGAGATCGAGGCCATCATGGAGGACGTGGTGGCCGATGCCAAGAGGGCCGGGGGCATCATCCACGGCATGAGGGCGATGTTCAAGAAGGACGCCGTGATGGAGCAGCAGCCGGTGGACCTGAATGACGCCGTCACCCAGGTCTGCGGCCTGCTGCACAGTGAGATCGTGGTGAAGAAGGCCAGGATTGATCTCGACCTGGAGGAGGCGCTGCCCATGGTCATGGCCGGGCGCGTGGAAATCCAGCAGGTGCTGATCAACCTCATCCTTAACAGCTTGGATGCCATGAAGGCTGCAGGATGCCATGATGCGAGGATTCATATCAGCACCCGCAGCGCCGTCGGCAGAGTCATGCTCTGTGTGCGCGACAACGGCCCCGGCATTCCTGAGGAAATGAAGGCGCGATTGTTTGAGGCCTTTGTCACCACGAAGCCGGGAGGCCTGGGGCTCGGCCTGGCGATCAGCCACGGCATCATCAGGCGCTTTGAAGGCGAGCTGAGCGGTGAAAACCCGCCCGGAGGCGGCGCCTTGTTCAGAATCACGCTCCCAGCCGTGCCTTGAGTCAGGCCGTCCCGGTCCGAGATGATTCATGGTTTGTTGGGCCAAGGTCCAATGGCGCCGGACTGCTCCTCACGGGAGGAATCGGACATGAAGCCTTGCCTCCTGGTCCTGCCCCTCCTGGCATCCATGTCCGCCTGCCGCAGGCCGGCTACGGAATCCGCCCACGTTCATCCCGGCCATTCATTGGCCGCCCACTGGGGCTACGAGGGTAAGGACGGCCCGGAGTACTGGCCCAGGCTCAGTCCTGCCTACGCCGCCTGCGGCCAGGGAAGGCAGCAGTCGCCTGTGGATATTGTCCAGAACAGTGCAGGGGACTCCGGCGCCTGGCGGATCGACTACCGGACAACGTCCCTGAAAATCGCCCATCATGAGCATGTCACCGACATCGTGGACAACGGTCACACCATCCAGGTGACGGTGGATGAAGGCAGCACGCTGACGACGGAGCGCAGCGTCTACAAGTTGAGGCAGTTTCATTTTCACACGCCCAGCGAGCATGCCATCGACGGCAGCCGCTTTCCCCTGGAGGTGCATTTTGTTCACCAGGATTCCCAGGGCAGGTTCGCCGTGGTGGCCGCGTTGTTTCAGGAGGGGCCTGAGAATGAAAACCTTGCCAAAATCATCCGTCACCTGCCAAAGGCCAGGGGGGAGTCGGCGGACCTAGCGGATGTCAGGCTGGAACTGGCCTTCCACCTTCCGGCCACGAACGCCTCCTACACCTACATGGGTTCGCTGACCACGCCGCCCTGTTCCGAAAATGTCGAGTGGCTGGTCTTCCGGGATCCCATTTCCGCCAGCGGCCGGCAGCTGGAGACGTTCGCCAGGGTGCTCGGTCCGACCAGCAGGCCGCTTCAGCCTCTGTACGGACGAAGGATGGGCCTGCGCAGCACGGTCGGCAACATCAGCCGTTGAGTGCGGTCTGCCACACTCTCTGGTTGTGCAGTTCAGGGATCTGGGTGACTTGCGGGTTAACCCATCCGGATCCCATGAGTCCTGCAACCCCTGTCGTCTTTATCGTGGATGATGACCCGTCCATTTGCCGCAGCCTGCTCAGGCTGGTCCGGCAGACCGGCTTTGAAGGACACAGCTATGGGTCGGCGGAGGAGTTCATCGAGATGCGAAAGGGGCCGCTGATGCGTCCGGCCTGCCTGGTCGTGGACCTGCAGATGCCGGGGTTGAGCGGCCTGGAGCTTCAGCAGCACCTTCAGCAGGGCGCTGTGCGCTGTCCCATGATCTTCATCAGCGGCAACGGGGACATTCCATCCACCGTGCGTGCGATGAAGCATGGAGCCGTCACCTTCCTGACCAAGCCCTTCGACAACGCAGACCTTCTCCGTGCGATTGGCGAGGCGCTGGAAAGGCATCGTGCCCAACTGTCCTCGGACAGGCAGGTGCGGCAGGTGCGCGACCGGATGGCGGAGCTCACGGAACGCGAGCTTCAGGTGATGTCCTGGGTCATCACAGGAGCCCTCAACAAGCAGATCGCGGTGGAGCTCGACATCGTGGAGAAGACGGTGAAGGTGCACCGGGCCCGTGTCCTGGAAAAGATGCAGGCGCAGTCCGTCGCCGAACTGGTCAGGCTCTGCAGCCTGGCAGGATTTGCCGCCGCAACTTCTGGTTCGGCCGGGGACTGAGGCCTTCCGGCCTATTGGCCCAAGGTCCAATAGCGGTGGCCGGCCGTAGTCGGCACCGTGGCGGAGAAATGCCCCATCAAAGGCCGACCATTTTCATCATCGACGACGACGCCAGCGTGCGCCGCGCACTTGGACGTGTCATGACCTCGGCGGGCCTGGACTATCGGGCCTATGAATCGGCAGACGCCTTTCTTGCCGGACCCGCGCCTGCCGTGCACGGCTGCATTGTCGCCGACATGACCCTTCCCGGTCTGAGCGGCCTTGAGCTCAAGCAGGCGCTGAACGCATTGCAGTCACGGCTTCCGGTGATCTTCCTGACCGCCCATGACACCACCGAGGCCAGGGGGGCGGCGCATGAAGCCGGCGCCGAGGGCTACTTCCGCAAGCCGGTCGACACCCAGGCCTTGCTCGATGCCGTCCGCTGGGCGCTCAAGGAGCAGGCCGCCTGACTTTCTGACTTTTTCGCAAACACATCCTCATCCATGAAACCAACACGCATTCATCGACTCATGTCCGCCGGCGCCGCCGGCATCCTGGCCCTGGCATCGGCCGTCCTTCAAGCAGGCGAGGTGGGCCACTTCATGCCCGGTGTCCCCAGCATCCGTGACTATGTGGTGCCCGAGCCGGGCTTCTACACCGCGCTCATGAACTATTGGTATTCCGCCGACCGCATGAATGACGCCGGCGGCAACCGTCTGGGCAGCGTCACCATCAGCCCCGGCCCCGGACCGGGACTGACGTTGAAGCCTCAGATTGATGTCGAGATCTACGCCATCTCGCCCACCTTCATCTGGGTGTCGGACTGGAAGATCCTCGGCGCAAACTACGCCGCCTACGCGGCTCCCAGCTTTGCCAACGCCTCCATCAGCGGCTCCGTCTCCACGGTCAGGGGGCGTGGGGTCGCGGCCACTCATGAATCCGACATTGGCCTCGGCGACCTCTTTTTGCAGCCTTTGTGGCTCGGCTGGAACAGGAAGCACTTCGACTTCGCCCTTGGCTACGGCTTCTACGCCCCCACAGGCCGCTATGACACGCAGAACGTGACGCTGCCGGTCGTCGGCACGTTCAGAACGGAGGCGCTCGACAACATCGGCCTCGGCTTCTGGACGAACCAGTTCCAGGGTGCGGTGAGCTGGTATCCTTGGGAGGACAAGCGCATGGCGGTGGCCGGCGTGCTGACCTATGAAACGCATGGTGAGAAGCAGGACTTTGACTTCACTCCGGGTGACAATCTCACCTTCAACTGGGGCATCAGCCAGTTTCTGCCGCTGACCAGGAGCCAGAAGCTCCTGCTCGAAGTCGGTCCCATGGGCTACAGCAGCTGGCAGGTCACCGATGACAAGGGGGCGGATGCGTCAAACCCCGGTGTGCATGACGAGGTGCATGCGGTGGGATGCCAGGTCGGCCTGACCTACGTGCCGTGGATGCTCTCGGTCAATTTCCGCTACCTCAACGAGTTCTCCGCAAAGGACCGCTTCCAGGGCCAGTCCTTCGGTTTGAACATTGCCAAGAAATTCTGGTAACCCGCGGCCCTTTCCCATCATGAAAAGAACACTCCAGGCACTCGCGCTCATCCTGACCGCCTCCAGCGGACCTCTTGCCCTCACCAGCTGCGGCGGCGGCCCGCTGACCCAGGCCAATGCCGCGAACTCCAGCAAGGCGCAGATCGCCTCGACATCACGCGCCGCACTGCATCAGCTGTATGCAGCCAACCCCAAGGCACGCTGGCTCGGGTCCCGTGCCAAGGCCGTGCTGGTCTTCCCTAGCATCATCAAGGGCGGATTCATGGTCGGTGCCATGGGTGGCAACGGCTCCCTTGTCTGGCGTAATGGCACGATCCGCGACTTCTACCAGACGGTCGGCCTTTCCTATGGGCTTCAGGCCGGTGTGCAGACCTATGGTTATGCGCTCTTCCTGATGGATGACAGCGCCATAAGATCGCTCAACAGCAGCCAGGGCTGGGAGGTTGGCAGTGCCCCAAGCCTGGTCGTCCTGGACCAGGGCATGGCCGCCTCGCTCAGCACCAACACGCTCCGGAAGAGCATCTACGCCGTCTTCTTCAACCAGCAGGGCCTCATGGGCGGACTGGGGCTCCAGGGCTCCAAGATCACCCGCATTCATCCAGCCCGCTGAGCCCGTCCAGCCACACTTCAACACCCAACTAAAGACACCAACATGAACAGACATCTGAACCTTCTGCTGCTTGCCGCAGGCATGGCGGCCAGCGCCTTATCCCCTGCGGAGGCCGCGCCAAGGCCCAACATTGTCCACATCATTTCAGACGACCTGGGATGGAAGGACGTCGGCTTCAACGGAGCCACCGACATCAAGACGCCGAACATCGACGCGCTTGCCGCCGGCGGTGCTAAGTTCTCCCAGTTCTACACCCAGCCGATGTGCACGCCCACCCGTGCTGCGCTGATGACCGGACGCTATCCGTTCCGCTACGGCCTTCAGACCATCGTCATCCCCGGTCCCGCAGGCTATGGCCTCGACACCAGCGAGCACCTTCTGCCCCAATGCCTCAAGGAGGCCGGTTACACCACCGCGATCATTGGCAAGTGGCATCTCGGTCACGCGGACATCAAATACTGGCCCAGGCAGCGCGGTTTTGACTACCAGTATGGCGCCATGATCGGCGAGCTGGACTATTACACACACAGCGATGCCGGCGTGCTTGACTGGTTCCGCAACAATAAGCCCGTGAAGGAAAAGGGGTACACCACCCAGCTGATCGGCAACGATGCGGTGAAGTACATCAATGAACAGAACAGCGACAAGCCGTTCTACCTCTACCTCACCTTCAACGCGCCGCACACGCCCTATCAGGCGCCTCAGGAATACATCGACCGCTACAATGACATCAAGGAGCCCACCCGCCGCATTTACGCAGGCATGGTGACCTGCATGGACGACGAGGTCGGCCGGGTCGTTGACGCCCTGGAGAAAAAAGGCCTGCGCAACAACACGCTGATCATTTTCCACAGCGACAACGGCGGCACCAAGAACGCCATGTTCGCCGGCCAGATGGCCGACCTCTCCAAGGTCAAGCTGCCATGTGACAACGGCCCTTATCGTGACGGCAAGGGCTCGCTCTTTGAAGGCGGCAGCCGTGTCGCGGCCTGCGCCAGCTGGCCTGGACACATCAAGCCGCAGACCGTGGATGGAATCATTCATGCCGTGGACGTATATCCGACCCTAGCCGCCCTCGCCGGTGCTTCCACCGCCAAATGCAAGCCGCTCGACGGTGTCAATGTCTGGGACACCATCGCAGAGGGCAAGGCCTCGCCCAGAAATGAGATTGTTTACAACGTCGAGCCCTTCCGCGGTGCCTTGCGCCAGGGGGACTGGAAGCTGATCTGGCGCACACTGATCCCCACCAGCGTGGACCTTTACAACATTGCTGAGGATCCCTACGAGCAGAACAACGTCGCTTCCAAGCATCCGCTTAAAGTTCATGCCATGCAGGAACGCCTCAACGCGCTCGGGAAGGAGTCCGCCAAACCTCTCGCCTTGATGTATGTCGCCAGCGTCGGCCTAGCCCATGGCAAGCCGAACATGGCGTCCGAAGATGGGAAGAAGCCGGCATCCGAAGCGGGTCATGGACATTCCATCACCGATGAAGGCATCGGTGAAAGGGACATTCACGACGAACAGAAGTAAACCATTCAACGGAGGAAACGGAGACATCAGGCCGCGAGGCCGGGTCTCCGTTTCCTCTTTTTTCGCACTCGCCGAAACCATGGCACAGATCCTCCCAATGTTACGAAAGCTCGCGAAGTGCGCCACCTGGCTGGCGACGCTCGTCGCTGCAGTTTGGGCTTTTGGCGCGCTGCACTTTGATTTTCCCGTGCTGCCCGGGGTTGTCTCCGTGTTGTTTGCTCTCGGTATTGTTGTGGCCTTGGTCCTGCCGCGTGGTGGTTGGAGGAAATCCGCTGCCGTCGGCGCACTTTGTGGCAGCGTGCTGGCATGGTGGCTCACGCTGACCCCGCGTGCGGACCGCGACTGGCAGCCTGACGTGGCCCAGCTACCCTGGGCGGAGATTCAGGGTGACAAAGTCACGCTGCACAACGTGCGTCATTTTGACTGCCGCACCGACACGGACTTCACGCCACGGTGGGAGAAACGCATCCTGCGTCTCTCGCAGCTCACCGGCGTGGACATGTTCATCAACTACTGGGGCTCGCCCTGGATGGCGCATCCCATTGTGAGCTTTCAATTCTTGGATGCACCGCCGTTGTGCTTCTCCATCGAGACACGAAAGGAGGCCGGGGAGAAGTATTCCGCCATCGGCGGCCTTTACCGGCAGTTTGAGCTGTATGTCGTCGCTGCGGACGAGCGGGATGTCATCCGCCTGCGCACCTGCATCCGGCCGGGCGAAGAATCCTATCTCTACCGCACACGCCTCGCCCCGGAGCGAGCCCGCGAGCGTTTCCTCGAATACCTGGCGACACTCAACGAGCTGCGTGAGCAGCCGCGCTGGTACAACGCTGTCACCACCAACTGCACCACGGCCATCCGCGGCCAGCATCCCGCTGAAAAGAGACTTCCTTGGGACTGGCGCATCCTCGTCAATGGCAAGGCGGACAGCCTGCTCTACGAACGCGGCTACATCGAGACCGGCGGCCTGCCTTTTGCCGCGTTGCGTGAAAAAGCTCTCATCAATCCAGACGCGAAGGCGGCGGACACCTCGCCTGATTTTTCCCGTCTCATCCGTGCAGGACGCCCCGGCATGAATGGCGTCAAGAAATGAAGATGCGATCTGGAGTGGACTTGATGACGTGCGGCCAGCGCACCGGGGAGAATGCACCATGAGTTGGCGCGATTTGCCGCATCGATTTGCCGGCTGCCGAGGAGTAAGTGCCTTGTCGAAAACATCCGTCCAAAACATCGCTTGGCAGCAAATGCGCGGCACGCGTCCCCCCGTTCAGGCACCTCATCACCACCGCAAGATTGGCGACCAATTCCGCAAACGCATGACGCGAAAGGAGAGCATGATTGAACGGAGTTCTCATCCACCTGCACTCCGTTCCCATGAAACCCGCACGCAAACGGAACCTTCTAGCTGGCCTGCTTTTGGGCATGCTGGCCCTTGGCACTCGTCCAGCGAATGCCGAAATCGGCCACTTTGCGCCCGCCCTCCCCAACATCCGCGACTTTGCCGTGCCCGAGCCGGGTTTTTACGGCGCCCTGCTCACCTACTGGTATTCCGCCGATCGCCTCAACAACAGCGGAGGGAACAAGGTGAGCAGCCTGACCATCAGTCCTGGCCCCGGACCCGGCCTCACGCTCACTCCTGAGATCCAGGTGGACCTCTATGCGGTCTCTCCCATGTTTATCTGGGTTTCGGATTACAAGCTTTTCGGCGCCAAATACGCCGCCTACATCGCTCCATCGTTTGCCACATCCACAGTCTCTGCCTCGCTGGCCACGGCGCGCGGCCGCGGCACGTCCGTGAGCGGCAGCTCGGATTTCGGCCTGGGTGACATGTTTGTGCAGCCGCTGTGGCTGGGCTGGACGAAGAAGCACTTTGATTTTGCCTTCGGCTACGGCTTCTACGCGCCCATCGGTCGCTACGACACTGAGACCATAATCCTGCCCATCGTCGGCTCCTTCCAGACCGAAGCCGCGGACAACTTGGGCTACGGTTTCTGGACAAACCAATTCCAGACGGCGGCCACTTGGTATCCCTGGGAAGACAAGCGCATGGCGGTGGCCGTGGCCCTTACCTATGAGATTCACGGCAAGAAAAAGGACTTCGACTACACACCTGGCGACAACCTCACCTTCAACTGGGGCATCAGCCAGTATCTGCCGCTGACATCCGACCAAAAGCTGCTCCTCGAAATCGGCCCCGCCGGCTACAGCAGTTGGCAGGTGTCCGACGACAAAGGCAGCCAAGCAAGAAATCCTGGCATTCATGATTCGGTCCACGCCGTCGGTGGTCAGCTCGGCCTGACCTATGTGCCTTGGATGCTCTCGATCAACTTCCGCGGGATGTATGAGTATGCCGCACGCGACAGGTTCCAGGGGCACTCCTTCGGTTTGAACATCGGCAAGAAGTTTTAACCCGCATCCACCATCACTACCCAGCCCCACACCCATGAAAACCAACATCCTCCACGCCTCCGCCGTCCTGGCGCCTATGCTCTCCTTCTTCCTACCTGTCAGCGCTGCCGAGCCCGTGAAGGTGGACACCTTTGTCCGTGCGGAAACGGACATGACCATGGTGCGTTATGAGAAACAGGGTGCCTTTGGGAAATTGTTCCACACCCGCGGCCCGGTGCCGATAGACAAACAGGACGTCATCCGCATGAACCGCGACACGCTCTATTCCATGGGCATCTTTGACCTCACAGAGCCGGTGACGATTGTGAAGCCGGACGGCGGTGGCCGCTTCCAGTCCATGCTGGTGATCAATCAGGACCACTCCATGCTGCCGGTTGAGCATGGACCGGGCGAGTTCACGCTGACCCAGGAAAAAGTGGGCACGCGTTACGCCATCGTCGTGTTCCGCACCTTCATGGATCCCGCTGATCCGGCCGATGTGAAGGCGGCAAATGCGCTGCAGGACAAGATCGAGGCGCGGCAGAAGTCTGTTGGCAGTTTTGAGGTTCCCGATTGGGATCACGATTCCCTCAAAAAGCTGCGCGACGCCATCAACGTGCTCGCCGCCACACTGCTAAACGCCAAGGGCTGCTTTGGTGACAAATCGAAGCTTGATCCCATCCGCCATCTGCTGGGAACGGCTTTTGGCTGGGGCGGAAATCCAGACGAGGCCGCCGCCTACGACAACGTGGTGCCGGTGAAGAATGACGGCAAGACGCCGCACACCCTCACGGTGAAGGACGTGCCGGTGAAGGGCTTCTGGTCCATCACGGTGTATAACAAGGACGGCTTTATGGAGAAGAACGACCAGAACGCCTACTCCTTCAACAACGTGACCGCGAAGAAGAACCCGGACGGCAGCATCACGATCAACTTTGGCGGCGCTGCCGGTGCCGTGAACAACCTGCCGATCACTCCTGGCTGGAACTACATCGTGCGCATGTATCAACCCGGGAAGGAGATCCTCGATGGAACCTGGCAATTCCCACGCGCTCAACCCGTGGAGTGAGCCGGCGGCAAACAGTTTTTAGAATAGCCATCCCAGGCCCTCCATTTTCATGAAAACCACCCGCTGGCACAAGCTCACTGTCTCCTTGGGAATCGGCATCCTGGCCTGTGCAGCCACCGCCCATGCTCAGGATGTCCTGCCCTTCCCGCCCACTCCCTCCGCCTCCAAAGCGGGCCTGACGATGTAGGATTCCACGCATCAGAAACGCGTCACGCCATCGCGGCTTCAACCGGGAGCGCCGAACGTGCTCATCATCCTGCTCGATGATGTCGGCCCCGGTGTGGCGTCGACCTATGGCGGTGAAATCCACACGCCCACGCTAGACCGCGTCGCGAAAACCGGGATTTCCTACAATCGGTTTCACTCCACGGCCATGTGCTCGCCCACGCGTGCCTCGCTGCTGACAGGGCGTAACCACACCCGCGTGGGCAATGGCCAGATTTGCGAGCTGGCGAACGATTGGGACGGCTTCAGCGGCACCATTCCAAAGTCCTCCGCCTGTGTCGCCGAGGTGCTGAAGTCCTACGGCTACAATACATCCGCTTTCGGCAAGTGGCACAACACGCCCGCGGAGCAGACCACCTCGAAGGGGCCCTTTGAATACTGGCCGGCCGGCTACGGCTTTGAATGCTTTTACGGCTTCCTGGCCGGTGAAGCGTCCCAGTGGGAGCCACGTCTGGTGAAGAACACGACAATTGTGGAGCACCCGCCGAAGACCTCCGGTGGCAACAAACATTACCACCTCACCGAAGATCTCGCCGACAACGCCATCCACTGGCTGCGCGAGCAGCAGGCCTACTCCCCGGACAAGCCCTTCTTCATGTACTGGGCCACGGGAGCCTCCCACGGCCCGCACCACATCATGAAGGAGTGGGCGGATAAGTACAAAGGCAAGTTTGACGACGGCTGGGACAAGTATCGCGAGCGCGTCTTTGCCAAGGCCAAGGCCAAAGGCTGGATTCCGGCGAACACCCAGCTCACCCCGCGCCCGGACACGCTCCCATCGTGGGACTCCATCCCCGCCGATCAAAAAGCCTTTCAGGCCCGTCTTATGGAGATCTGGGCCGCTTTCACCGAGCATGCCGACCACCACGCCGGACGCATCTTGGATGAGATCGAAAAGCAAGGCCGCCTCGATAACACACTCGTCTTCTACATCATGGGCGACAACGGCAACTCCGCCGAAGGCCAGAACGGCACCATCTCCGAACTGCTCGCGCAGAACGGCATCCCCACCACCATTGACCAGCACATCAAGACGCTGAACGAACTCGGCGGCCTGGATGTGCTCGGTTCGCCCAAGACCGACAACCATTACAACGCTGCCTGGGCCTGGGCCGGCAGCGCACCGTACAGGTCCACGAAGCTTGTCGCCGCACACTTTGGCGGCACGCGGCAAAACATGGCCGTCTCCTGGCCCGCGAAGATCAAGCACGACACCACGCCACGCTCGCAGTTCCACCATGTCATTGATGTGGTCCCCACCATTTACGAGGCCGCCAAGATCACGCCACCCCGCGTGGTGAACGCCGTTGAGCAGACGTCTATCGATGGCGTCAGCATGGCCTACACCTTTGACAATGCCAAAGCCAAGGACCGCCGCAAAACGCAGTTTTTCGACATCATGGGCAGCCGTGGCATCTACCACGAAGGCTGGTTTGCCTGCACCTTCGGCTTGCGCACTCCTTGGATTCCGGGGCTACCGAAAGGTGCCGCGGATTGGAATCCGGAGAACGACGTATGGGAGCTCTACAACCTTGATGAAGACTGGAGCCAGGCCAACGACCTCGCCGCCAAGATGCCTGAGAAAGTCGCGCAAATGAAAAGCCTTTTCCTCGTCGAATCCGCCAAGAATCTAAACCTGCCCATCGGCGGCGGCTTGTGGACGCCCGTCTTCCATCCCGAGGACGCGCCGGGCACGCCTTTTTCAGAATTGACCTTGAACGGCGCCCTCACCGGGATGCCAGAGTTCGCCGCACCGAAACTCGGCAAGTTCAACAGCACCGTCAGCATGGAGGTGGACGTGCCCGCAGATGCCAGTGGCGTGCTCTACGCGCTCGGCGGCTTCTCAGCCGGGCTCGCCTGCTATGTGAAGGGCGGCGTGCTGCACTACGAGTATAACCTCTTTGAGATCCAGCGCACCAACATCGCCGCCAAAAGCAAACTGCCCGCGGGCAAGGCCAAGATCGAGGTTGTCTTCAAGCTGGCCGCGCCAAAGCCCGGTGCGCCGCTGGACATCACCCTCAAGGTCAACGGCAAGACCGTCGCCGAAGGCCGTGTGCCCGTGACCGCCCCGCTCAGCTTCACCGCTAACGACTGTCTCGACCTCGGCAGCGACCTAGGCTCCCCCGTCTCGCTCGACTACTTCGACGCGGCTCCCTTCAAGTTCAACGGCACCATCGGCACGACAAAGATCACTTATCCGAAGAAGTGACCTGGCCCTCCCTCTAAAACAACAGCCCCATGGACTGCGGCAGCCTGATGGCCGTCGAGCCGCATGCAGCCTCCAAGAGCTCCCAGACTCTCGCCTGGATGAAAAGGCCACACCACTTTGGAAACGAGGAGACTGCGACGGCAGCAGGCTGCCGCAGCCCACGACGCAGAGCTTGTCCCACAGACCGAAAACGTTGGCCTTAAGTCCAATAGTCGGTGCGGTGGTGTTAGGACATAAAAGGCCCTGTGTTTCGCACATCCCGCAATATTCCCTCATGAAACCTACCTGCCTCATTCCTTGTTTGTCCGCCGTGCTTTTCTGCGCTGCTCTGACGAGTTGCAAGCTGCTCGAAACGAAAGAAGCACCTGATTCCGGATTCAATCCGCCAACCGCTGCAGCGAAGAACACTCGTGCGGCATTCCTACAAGAGGTGTGGGTTTCTCCTGCCTATCAAGGCACGGCGATCAACCAGAAGTTTAAGTCTGTCTATTTTGCTCCGGTCAATACGCAGTACATGGCGAAGCAGTCCTGGTGGCAGGCCCAGACGCCTCTGCGACAGAGCGACCTGGCCCAGGACTCGAAGAAGGTCGCTGCGGATCTCCGGCATGAGTTCATGAGCGCCTTGGCCAAGCATCCGAATCACAAGCTGAAGCTTGCCTCTGCAGCAGGCCCTGGTGTGCTGGTCGTGGAGCTGGCCTTGGTGGAGCTGGTGCCCTCGAAGGCATTCTGGAATGCGGCGGCTTCCGCGGCTGGTTTTGCCATTCCAGGTGCCGGCTACCTTTCCATGGCGGGTCGCGGCAGCATCGCCATTGAAGGGCGTGCCAAGGATGGCGGGAACAACGCCACGATCGCCACCTTCAAAGACCGCCGCACGGACAAGGTGGCTCCTGTGAATCTTGGCCAGTACACCTGGTATCACGGCGCGGAGACGAACATCAAAGACTGGGCGGCCGAGTTCGCCGAGCTGCTCAACACCCAGCCCGACCAGATCATCAAGCGCAACAGTCGCATCACCCTGAAGCCCTGGTGAACGGTCTGCTTTTTCATCGCAACGATGAAGGCGTCGTTACCAACAATGATCCGTTCATGATGCAACAATCTCCGGCAGGCGCGACGTCCAGCAGCTGGCTGCGGGGAGGAGCCGTGATCCTCCTCGCAGCCCTCCTGGGCGCTTTCATCTCCCCTTCGTCTGCCAGGGATCCGGAAAAGCGCACGGAGGTGCGCATCAACCATGGAGAACCCGGCGGGCTTCTTGTGGAAACCTACGAAAAGGTCGCGCAGGTGGTCGCCGTGGACCGTGAGGGAAGAATCCTCACCATCAAGGGGCAGGACGGTGAGGAGAGCTGTTTCAAGGCCGGTCCTGAAATCAGGAATTTCGCCCAGATCGAAAGCGGAGACTGGCTGAAGGTGGAGATGACCCGGCAGTACCTCAGTTTTGTCAGGCCGCAGAATTCGCCTTTGCCAAAGGGCGAGGACTTCCAGGTGACCGTCGCTCCTCCGGGCGCCCGTCCAAGAATGCTGGTGATGAGCACGAGCCAGCACACCGGCACCATTCAATCGATCAACCTGCTCAAAAGGACCGCCACCGTGCGCTTTCCCGACGGTCGCAGGCAGGTCTTTCATGTGCGGCCTGATGTCAGCATGACCCGCCACCGTGTTGGCGAACAGGTCGTTTTCCGAACCACGGAATCCATCGCCATCCGAATCTCCCGACAACCTTGAATCTTCAACTGCGCCCAGTCCAGCTTATGAGCCTGAGTTCCATGATCCGTCCCGCAGCCGCCCTGGTTTCCTCGGTGATGTTTGCCCTCTCCTTTCAGACCGCAGGCGAGGCTTCCGATTCCATCCTGGATCCCGAGGCCTGGCCACGGGTCTATGAGGTGAAAGGCGGGGAGATCGCCATCTACATGCCGCAGATTCTCGAGTGGCCGGACTTCCGGCACATGAAGGGCACCTCGGCCGTTGGCGTCAAGCTGGAGGGCAGGGAGGAGGTTTCGTTCGGCGCGGTCATGATCGACGCTGACACGGTGGCGGATTTTGACCGTGGCACCGTGCAGTTTGGCAGGCGCAGCTTCACCGGACTTCGCTTTCCTGAACTGGATGAACAGGCCTCGGACAAGGCGGAAAAGATGGTGAGAAGCGTGCTCACGCCGGAGGCGCCCATGGAGCTTCCGCTTGCCGCCGTGACTGCGGCCATGGAACGTGACGGCGTCAGCCTGAAGGAGACGGAGGTGAGCTTTGATCCTCCCCCGATCTTTTACAGCAGTTCACCGGCGGTTTTGCTGACCTTTGTCGGTGAGCCAAGGCTTGAGCCTGTAAAAGCTGATGACGCCTCCCTGATGTTCGCCGTGAACACCAACTGGGATGTGCTGGCGGAGGGCGGGCGGTTTTACCTGCTCGCCGACGGGCAATGGCTGGTGGCGGACGACGTCATGAAGGGCCCGTGGGCCCCGGCGAAGAGTCTTCCCGCCTCCTTCAGGAATCTGCCTGATGACTCGAACTGGTCGGATGTGAAGGCCAGTCTGGAAGCACCGCTGGATGATTCCCATGCTCCTCGTGTCTTTGCTTCGAACCGCCCTGCGGAGATCATCGTCACGAACGGCAGGCCGCAGATGGTTCCTATTTCGGGAACCTCGCTGATGTATGTCGCCAACACGGAGAGCGACCTCTTCCTGCAGCCTTCAGCCAACCTATATTATCTGCTGACCGCGGGCCGCTGGTTCAGCGCCAGATCGCTTGAAGGTCCCTGGGGCTCCGCCACGGACGACCTCCCTGAGGACTTTGCCAAAATCCCGGAATCGCATCCGAAGGGCCATGTGCTGGTCTCCGTGCGGGGGACGCCTGCGGCGGATGAGGCGGTTATCCAGGCCTCCATTCCTCAGACGGCGACGGTGGATCGGGCGACCGCCTCGGTGGAGGTGTCCTATGAAGGCGAGCCGCAGTTCAAGACTGTGAGCGGGGCAAGCGCCGTGCAATTTGCGGTCAATACTTCCAATGACGTTTTCCTGGTGGCCGGGAAATATTACTGCTGCCATCAGGGTGTCTGGTTCCAGGCGCCCGCCGCCACGGGCCGCTGGGTGGTCTGTGATCACGTGCCGCAGGTGATCTACACGATCCCTTCATCCAGCCCCAAGCATCATGTCACCTATGTGTATGTTTATGACTCAACACCGCAGGTGGTGCATGTGGGCGTGACTTCCGGTTATTCCGGGGCCTACGTCGCACGAGGGCTGCTGGTCTTCGGACTGGGCATGTGGCTGGGGCATGAACTGGCGGAGGATCACTGGCATCATCATTATTATCCGCGCCCTTGCTGGTACGGCTATGGCTGCGGTGCCGTGTATTACCACGGTCATGGTTACTGCAGGAGGCCCGTTCATTATTACGGACCTTACGGAGGTTCGGGCTATGGCGCCGTGTATCACCCGGCGACGGGAATCTACACCCGATCCGCCTATGCCTATGGTCCCAGGGGCGCTGTGGTGGCAAGGTCCGCTTACAACCCCTGGACGGACACGGCCGCCGGGCGTGTGACCGTGAAGACACCCTATGGTTCCTGGGGACATTCCGCCGTCGTGCGTGACGATGAGTGGATCCGCGCGGCGCATCATTCCAACTTCAGCCGCACGGTCGGCGGCGTTCAGACTTCACGTGGCGGCAGCGTGGTCGGAATCAATCGCCGGCTTGGCTCTGACGCCTTTGTGGCGAAGACGGCGGGCGGCGACGTGTACGTCGGCAAGGATGGAAACATTTACAAAAGGGATGCTGAGGATGGCTGGCAGAAGCGTCATGAAGGTGGCTGGGTGCATGAACCATCGGTGCCGGACTCGCCTCATCGTCCCTCGGGGCCGCAAGGGCCCGGGGCCGGGCCAAGGCCGGATACGAAACCTTCAGGCAGGCCCTCGAATCTGCCGGCCAACGCCAAGGGCGGGCCTGCGGGCGACAACAAGGGGCCTGGCCCGGGGCCAAGGACCGGCCCAGGCCGTGCCGAACCAATGGTGAAGAAAAGCCCCTCGCAGCCTCCGCAGGCATCCGGCGGCAGAGTGCAGCCCGGCTACAAGAGCACACAGCCCACGGCGACCAAGCTCAGCCGAGATTCCTATTCCCGTGACCGTGCAGGTTCCCAGCGCTCTGCCGGCACACGTTCAAAAGGCAGTTCATCAAAGTCAAAGCCTGCGGCGAGGGGAACACGCCGATAACCGCCGGGTGCGATGTTCAGCCTGTCCTCCACGCGCTTCTCCATCAGCCTGGTCGCATGCCTGCTGAGCTGTGCGGCAATGCGCTCCGAGGAAGTGCAGGGTTTGAGGCATGAAAAACGAAGCGAGGATGGCGTTCAGGCGGCCATCCACTTTCGCAATCATCCGTTTTGGAAGGCGGGCGGGCCGGAGCTGCCTTCCACCCCGGGTTCTGGATGGATGCAATCCATCGGCCTCGATCTGGCATTTACCTATGATTCCCTGGCGCTGGGCGCGCTCACATCCGGCCAGGGCTGGGGATCGGCATCGGGAGACGCCACCCTGAACATGCATTGGCACATCAATGATGCGGACAGCCGTTCACCCTTGTCCTTGAATGTGCGCGCCAGGCATCGCCATGCCTATGATGATTCGCCCCCCCCGCGCTCAAGTCGCAGACCCAGGCGCTCTGGGGGCTGGTGGACGGCTTCACGGCCGCCGGTTTCCAGGTGCCCGAGCTGTATCTTGAGGATCTGCTCTTCGACAGGCGCCTGACCCTCAGATACGGCCAGATGACCATCGACGACCTGCTTGACGGTCATGAACTGCGCAGCGCCAAGCGTTCGTTCATGAACCAGGCCTTTTCTTCCAGCCCCGCTGTCGGATTTCCTGGCGCGGATCTGGGTTTTATCGCGCGCTGGCAGGGCAGGAAAGGCTGGGAGCTTGCCATGGCATTGTCGAGCCTCACGGGTTCGAACCTCCGTGAAACCGCCGACTGGCGGTTGACGGGAGACGCCATGTTTCAAGCCGTTCAACTGGCCCGTGACTTCACCTGGGTTCCCGGCAGGATGTCGAGGGTGCAGATGCTCGTCTGGCGGGCTGATGCCGCGTCGCAGGCAGGCCTGGAGCCGGGAAGGGGCGTGAGCCTGACGCTGGAGCACCCGTTCAGCGAATCGACGCACGCGTTCCTCAAGTATGCCTGGTCGGACGGGGAGGCTGCAACGACGAGGCATTTCGCCGCCGTCGGAGCGGCGCATGACCTCAGCGAAGTGGATCGTGTCGGACTTGCGTTGGCGGCAGGCAGGGCCATCAAGGATGGGCGCTGGCAGGGAGTGCTGGAGCTCTTTTATCGCAGGCAGGCCGGTCGTTCTCTTCTCATCACTCCGGACGTCCAGCTGGTGGTGGGTGATGAGGTCGCCGGAGGCCTGGGCTGGGTGGTGGTGGCGGGCCTGAGGATGGGACTGACCTTCTGACAGGTGGCTTGCTCATGTTGGACCTAGGGCCAATAGACCGGTCCTGGCCGTGAGCGCATCATCAACACCGACATGAAGCCCTGCCTAACACTTTTTCTGACCACACTCCTTGCGCACGCCTCCCTTGCCGCTGATGGCGGCTACGATTCCAGCCCGGGCTTCAAGGCGTGCGACATTCTCCAGCCGGTCTGGCTCACGGGTCCGCATCATCGTGTCCGCGAGGAGGTCAAGACCTACAACGGGCTGAACCATTATGTGATCGATTCGCCCTTCGGCACCTTTGTCGCGCACGGAAACCTCATGTTGCAGAGCCGTGTCGTCGAGATCCTGGCCCTGGCCAGGCTGCGCGAAATGTCGTCGAGCGAGGAGTATGTCCAGGCGTTGAAGCGCGCCTCCAAGGCGCCTTTTGAAGTGGTTGGGGACATCGTCCACGCCCCGGGCGAAACCTTCGCCTCCGTGCCGATGGGGGTGGGCAAGTTCCTGGGCCGCGTGGGTCGTGGTGTCAAGGAGGCCGCAGGCGGACGTGAACGCGGCCAGGGCGAGGACAGCCTGATCAAAAGTGTGTCAGGCGTTTCCAGGACGAAGCGTGAACTGAGCGCCAGGCTGGCGGTGAACCCCTACAGCTCGAACGAAATCCTGCAGGAGGAGATGGAGCGCGTCGCCTGGGCGGCCTTTGCCGGTGACATGACCTTCACCGCCGCCACCCTGCCCATCAGCGGTGCAGCCGGAGCCGCGTTGTCCGCGCTCTCCACCGTCGAACTGACCTCAAGCCTGGTGTATGAGCAGTCACCGCTGGATCTTCGGAAGACCAATCTTTCCAGGCTGGAGGCCATGAAAGTGCCGACGGAGGTTTCAGAGGCCTTCCTTTCCAATGCCTCCTTCTCTCCCTGGCATCAAACCCGCCTGGTGGGGGCCTTGCAGCAGCTGGCAGGCGTCGATGGACGGAACCTTTATGTGCGCGACGCCGCCCGCACATCCAGCAGCGAGGCGGATGCCGTGTTTTATGAGCAGACGGCACGTCTCATCGCCCATGCCCACACACATGGCATTCAAGTGTCCAGGCTCATCGAGATGGATGGCTTTCCCGTCTGCCTGACCGCTGACGGAGGCTTCATGGTGGCACTTCACTGGGACTATGCCATGTGGTCGCCGGGCTCCGAGCGTTTTGCCAATGCCCTGCAGTCGATTCAGGTGGAAGGGGCGAAGCCGCCCACGGTCACGGTGGTGCTCACCGGGGTCATGTCACCCAGGCTCCGCCAGGAGTTGGAAGGCCGTGGTTTCAAGGTGCAGGACCGCCTGCTGCCCGGCCCGCTGAAATGATGCTGACTCCGGATTCAATCATTCTCCCAGACAAAGACCATGAACCCGTTTTTCAAACTTCTTGCCATCACCCTTGTTCTATCCGGAATTCCGGCATGCAGTTCTGTCGTGCCTGGGCTGAAAGGAAGGCAGCAGGCAAGGACAACGCTTCAAGGAGCCAGCGTCACGGAGCTTGTCGGGGCGCTTGCGGAGGCGGACAAGGCGATGCAGGAGGGGTTGGAGGCAGAGGGGCAGCGGCAGGCTTATGCCACTCAGGTCGGCCGGGTGGTGGCGCTCTGGCTGGCCTTGTCCGATGATTCGGCCAGGTCGGCCCCCATGCAGGTCGGTGACAGCTTCCGCCTGGTGCCGCAGATTCCTCGCGGACTGCGCTTTGATGAACTCATTCCGTCCAACACCATCCGCAGCCGTCATTTGAAGCATCGCATGACCCGGGATGGCGTGGGGACGCCCATGGTCGCCCATTGGCACCCCACTCCGGAGCGCAAGGCGCGTGAGGCCTTCATGTCCGATGGAGGCTATCTGTGCCCGGTCACGGCGACGCTGGACTTCAGGCAGTCGGCGGGCAGAAAGGTGGTGTCGCTGGTGCTCCATGATTCACGGGTGACGCAGACCGTGAGGCTGGGGGGGCATGAAATGCCGCTGGCGGCCGACCTGACGGCCTACGGTGAATACCTGCTTTCGATGGAGGGGGCGAGGATGGCTGGAATCAAGGCGCTTCTACGCAGCTCAAACCACATGGACAAGTTGGGATTGATCGCCCTTGAGCCGCCGTCGAAGGACCGCATCCCCCTCATTCTGGTCCATGGTCTGATGTCACGTCCGGCGACCTGGGAGAATGTGATCAACGAGTTTGGCACCAACCCGGACATTCAGCGCCATTATCAGGT
This sequence comes from Prosthecobacter sp., assembly GCA_044345155.1. GTDB lineage: Bacteria > Verrucomicrobiota > Verrucomicrobiia > Verrucomicrobiales > Verrucomicrobiaceae > Prosthecobacter. The sequence continues at coordinate 65,312 of JBIJBP010000009.1, forward strand.
GTATCTGTTTCGATATCCCTCCGGTGTGCCGATCATCTACAGCTCCCAGAAGCTTCGTGAAAACCTGGCGCAGCTGCATGACATCCTGGCCCGCGGCGGGGCGGGGCGGCGCTGCGGCAACATGGTGCTCATCGGGCACAGCATGGGCGGGCTGGTGAGCAAGGCGCAGGTTCAGGACAGCGGCGACCGCGTCTGGGTCACCATCCTGGGCAAAGGTCCCCAGGAACTGGGCCTGAAAAAGGAGGAGTTTGAATCCCTGAGACGCTACATGGAGTTCAATCCGAACCCGCACATCAGCCGGGTCATCTTCGCCGCCACGCCCCATCGCGGCAGTAATGTGGCCGACAGCAGGCTGGCCCGCCTGGGACGCAGGCTCGTCAAGCTGCCCGGCCAGACCTTCGGAAGCACCTTCGACATCCTGCAGGGGCTGGCGGAACGCAATCAGTCGTTAGGCCAGCTCCTGGCCAGGGGCATGCCAACCAGCGTGGACAATCTGTCTCCCTCGTCGCCTTATGTGAGGATCGCAACCACCCTGCCGTTCCGCCCTGGCGTGCATCTGCATTCCATCATCGGCAACAAGGACGGCCGTCCGACCACCGATCCCAAATGCTCGGATGGATTTGTGCCCTATTCCAGCGCGCATCTGGAAGGTGTCGAGTCAGAGCTCCTCGTGAAATCGGATCACAGCGTGCATGAAAGACCCGAGGCCATCGAGGAAATGCGCCGGATCTTGAAGCTGCATCTTCGCACACTGAGCCTGCAATGAGCGAGGGCTGGTGAGGGCGGCTCTGGCTCATGGTTTGGCGGCTCTGGCTCATGGTTTGGCGGCTCTGGCTCATGGTTTGGCGGCTCGCCAGCCAGGATGCCTCACGGGGCTGGGCATCCTCATGGGAGGTAAAAAATGGACAGTTCCAACCTTTGCATGGCAAGAGGGTGAACTCATGAACCCGAAGCCTTCCACCGTCGAAGACACCAGGCTGTCGGAGGCCGAGCATGCACTGATGGCGGACGGTTTGCAGAAGGCATCGGAACCACCTCGTCTGGTGGTGACAGACGAGCAGGTGCTGAACTGGATGCATGAAGATGAGGACACCCCCGGGGTGATGATCACCTGGGATGAAATCTGTTCCGGCCTCCGTCATCGAAGGGGAGGTTAAAGCAACCCTGAAAATGAGCCCCTTGTACCGGAATGTCGCGACGTGGCGATAGGTGACGATGGTGCGCGGTGCAGGGTTCGAACCTGCGACCCCTGCCGTGTGAAGGCAGTGCTCTACCGCTGAGCTAACCGCGCGGATGTCGTGGGAAGCGGAGTCATAGGCGGGGTGTTTCGGTTTGCCAGTTCTTTTTGAGCGGAGTTTTTTCAGTCCGGACGGGAAAATGCCTGCTGGCGGCCCGGCGACCTTTTGCCATGCTGGCTTCATGACTCGTGAAGCC
>JBIJBP010000075.1:0-24504 GCA_044345155.1 Prosthecobacter sp.
ATCGCGAAGTGTATGAGCAGGTCGGACGGCTGCTGGCGGAGCGTCATGAGAGCGGGCCGTGGTCGATGCTGGACCTGGGCTGCGGCAACGCGCGTTTCCTCGGCCCCTGCCTGCACCGGACACCGCCGTCCAGCTACACCGGCGTGGACCTGTCGCCGACGGCTCTGGAGGAGGCCGGGACCACTTATTTAAAAGGCCTGGGCCGGGTGACGCTGCGCTGCCAGGACATGCTGGAGGCCGTTGCACAGGGTGCGGAAAATCACGACGTGATCTTTTCCAGCTATGCCGTTCATCATCTCGGCAGCGCTCTCAAACAGCGGCTTTTTCAGGCCTGTTCGCGCCGGCTGAAGGCAGGCGGCTGCTTGCTGCTGGTGGACATCGCACGTGAAGAAGGCCAGAGCCGTGAGGACTATCTGGAGGGCTACATCGGCACCATGCGCTCAGAATGGAAGCGCGTGCCGCCGACGCAGCTTGATGAAGCCTGCGCACATGTCGCCGCCTTCGATTTTCCGGAGACGCTTTCCACGCTGACACGGATGGCCGCAGAAGCCGGACTGACGAAGTCGCGGCTGATCGGACGGCATGCCCAGCATCATGTGCTGGTCTTCGAGGCCTGACTCAGGCCATGACCTCGTTGATCATGCGGCCGCCGTTGACGATGTCGATGGGGCGCACGCCTTCGAGGACCAGGCGCTTCTGCGAGTTGATGCCAAGCAGGCGGTACATCGTGCGCGCAAGGTCCTCCGGACCGACCGGGTTTTCATCGGGCTCGCCGCCGAGGGCGTCGGACTTGCCATAGATGAAGCCCTTTTTCACGCCACCGCCGGCCATGGCGACGGAGAAGACGCGCGGCCAGTGGTCGCGGCCGTTGGTGCTGTTGATCTTCGGCGTGCGGCCGAACTCGGAGCTGACCAGCACGAGCGTGGAGGAAAGCAGCCCGCGTTCATCCAGGTCGCGGATCAGCCTGGAGAAGGCGACGTCAAACTGCGTCGCCTGGCCTTCGAAGGCGCTCTTGATGTTGGAGTGATGATCCCAGCTGCCGAAGTTCACCGAGACCATGCGCACGCCGGCCTCGACGAGGCGGCGGGAGAGGAGGAAGCGCTGACCGGCGGGGTTGCGGCCGTATTCATCACGAAGCTTGGCGGACTCGGCGCCGAGGTTGAAGGCTTCACGGGCCTGGGTGGAGCTGATAAGGCTGTAGGCGGCCTGGTAGAAGCTGTCCATGGCCGCAAGACCGTCGGATTTCTCGGTGGTGCGGAAATGTTCGTCAACGGCGGCAAGCAGGCTGCGGCGGCGCTCGAAGCGCTTGTCATCGATGTCCTTCGGCGTGGCGAGGTCACGCACGGCAAAGCCGCCGTCGGCCGGATCACTGCCAAGGGCGAAGGGGCCGTAGGCGCTGCTCATGTAACCACTGCCCTGGTCCGGGGCGAAGACGCTTGGGACGGCCACATAGGGCGGCAAGTTGTTCCGGCTGCCGAGTTCATGGGAGATGATGGAGCCGAAGCTGGGGAACTTGATGGCCGGGCTGGGACGGTAGCCGGTGAACATGTTGTGCGTGCCGCGCTCATGAGCGGCCTCGCCATGAGTGACCGAGCGGACGATGGTGATCTTGTCGAGGATCTTCGCGATGTTCGCGAACTTCTCACCGACGTATTCGCCGGTCACGCCTTTCACCGGGTTGAACGGACCGCGGTAATCCGGGGAGGCAAAGGGCTTCGGATCCCAGGATTCATGCTGGGCCATGCCGCCGGGCAGGTAGATATGGATGATCGAGGTGGCGATCGGCTTGTAGCTCTCCACCGAGGGCATCTCGATGCCGCCGGCCTGGAGGCGGAACAGGTCGGGCAGGGTCAGACCAAGACCGGCCGCCGCGCCGACCTGGAGGAAATCGCGACGGCTCTGGGAGGCGGCGAAGGGGCTGGCGTGGTTGCCGGAGCAAAGGCGGTGCATTTTCATGGGACAATCAGGGGATCGCACCAACTTACGGCATCCCCCATCGCCTGTTGCGGCAGGGCTCCAGGATGACAAGCCTGGGCGCATGAACCGCAAAGGAAGCACGCCATAGCCGGGGGCCTGGCACTTTCGGCTCCTGGGCCGTGATCCATTGCAGCGGGCACAGCCACCGAGGACCCCGACGCCTTTTTGCTTCCCAGAGCGGAACCTCCTGCGCTAGACGAAAGGGCATGAACCTGCGCCTTGCCTTTGTCCTGATCTCCTTCGTGCTGAGCGTGACCACCGGTCTCGTGCTGTCACGCGGCAGGGGGGCTGCGACGGGTTCGGCCAAGTCCGGCGGGAAACCGGTCATCGGCCTGAGCATGGACACGCTGAAGGAGGAACGGTGGATTGCTGACCGTGACTTGTTCACGGAGCAGGCCAAGTCTCTGGGCGCGGAGGTTCAGGTGCTTTCCGCGAACAGCGACGACACCCGCCAGCTCCGGGATGTCGAAAGCCTGATCACGTCCGGCGTCGACGCCCTGGTCATCATTCCGCACAATGGCGAAGCCATGGCCCGCGCCGTCGAGATGGCGCATGCCGAGGGCATCCCGGTGCTGTCGTATGACCGCCTGATCACAAACGCTGAAACCGACCTCTACATCACCTTCGACAACATCAAGGTGGGCGAGCTGCAGGCGCGCTTCCTGGCGGAGAAAATCCCCACCGGAGGCAGGATGCGCCTGGTACGGATTTACGGTGCGAAGACCGACAACAACGCCCGGCTTTTCAAGCAGGGCCAGGACAACGTGCTCCAGCCATTGATCAAGGAAGGCAGGGTCGAGGTGGTGTTTGAGGACTGGGCGGAGGACTGGAAGCCCGAGAACGCCAAGAAGATCACCAACGCCGCCATCACCAAGGCCGGGCAGAACATCGACGCCATCCTGGCCAGCAACGACGGCACGGCGGGTGGTGCGATCCAGGCGCTGATCGAGGAAGGCCTGTCGGGCAAGGTGCTCGTCACCGGTCAAGACGCGGACCTTGCCGCCTGCCAGCGCATCGTCGCGGGTTCCCAGACGATGACGGTTTACAAGCCGCTGACCCGGCTTGCCAAAAGTGCGGCGGAGCTGGCGGTGAAGCTGGCCAGACGCCAGCCGCTCATCGCCAGGGCAGAGACCGACAACGGCAGGATCCGGGTGCCCAGTGTGCTGCTCGACATCGTCGCCGTGACCCGCGACAACATGCGCGAGACGGTGATCGCCGACGGCTTCAGGAAGGAAGCCGAGGTCTATGGCAAGTGAGGCGCGGCGGCGATGAGGCTCAAAGGTCCGGATCGCCCTGGTCGCGGCACCATTGCATCAGGCCTGTCCTGAGGGCTTCGCGTCTGGCCTCGTGGGCGGTGGAAGCGCTGAGATCGTTCAGCTCCTGCGGATCGGCCTCGAGATCAAAGAGCTGTTCCCTGCCCGCCTTGGGATAGCGGATGTATTTCCAACGGCCGTCGCAGATCATGCGCTGCGCGTCGGTGAACATGCCGGTGACGAACTCATGGATACGGTCGGTTTGATGCAGCAGCAATGGCCGGAGGCTCCTGCCGGTGACCGTCGGCGGCACGGCGGCCCCGGTCATTTCACAGAGGGTGGGGAAGAGATCCTGCAGCGTCACCAGGGCATCGCACCGTTCACCCCTGGGCAGGCCCGGGCCGGCAATGATCAGCGGACTGCGGATGCTGTGCTCATACTGGTTCTGCTTGCCCAGAAGCCCGTGACTGCCCAGGGCGAGCCCCTGGTCGCTGGTGAAGATGACCAGCGTGTTCTCCCGGTGACGCAGGGCGTCGAGGATCCGGCCAACCTGGGCATCGAGATCCGTGATCATCGCATAATAGAGCGCCAGTTGTTCGCGGACCTGGGATGGCTGGCGCGGTGTGGGCAGCAGCTTCTCATCGCGGCCGTCAAGGTTGCCGTGGTCGAAGGGATGGGCGGGCTGGAAATTAGCAGGCAGCGGCAGCTTACCCGCATCGTAGCGATCCTTCATGCCCTCGGGCCACTGGCGCGGATCATGAGGAAAGGCGAAGTTCACATGCAGGAACAAGGGCTTGTCCGCAGGCGCCGCCCGCAAGGCCTGAATGGCACCCTCGGCTATGTGGAGGCTGTTGTCCGGACACAGGCCGACGCCCTTGTCGAGTTCGGGCTGGTTGCGAGCATCCTTGAAGGTCCAGCCGCAGTAACCGGTGAGCGGATGACCGAAGGCATCCGTATCAGGCTGGGGATGACCGGCAGCACCACCGCTGGAAAACAAGCCGCTGGCCATCGCATAACCCCGCTGAGTCGGATGACCGTCATTGTGCCACTTTCCGGTGTAGGTGGTGTGGTAGCCTGACTTAAACAGCGTTCCCGCCAGGGTGGCCAGCGCAGGATCGATCGCGCCGCCAGGATATTTGGGCAGGGCGCGGAAGGCGTGGGTGCCGGTGAGAATCTGCGCCCGGCTGACATGACAGATGGGATAACCGGCATACGCACGGCTGAAAACCGTGCCGGATTCGGCCAGGCGATCCAGGGCTGGCGTCTCCAGATGCGCGTTGCCCAGAGACCCAATCGTGTCCGGGCGCTGATCATCGGAAACAATCAGCAGCACATCAGGCGGCAGCGCTGTCACCCAGACTTCGGATAGCAGCAGGAGATAAAGGACAGCCCCAGGGATGGACCTCATGACAGAACTGACGGATTCAAGGGCAGAGGTGTTTCCAGGGAATGCCTCTTCCTTTTCTCAATAATGAGATTCTTTGGCGAAAACATTATCACATTTATGGTTTTGGCAGCTTGATTTGCTTCGATAATCACTATACATAGATTTCATAATTGAAACGGTTATGAAAATTGAAACTCAAAATTCCAAAAACAGCGGCTTCAGCCTTTTCGAAGCCATGATGTGCGTTTGTGTGATGGGTCTCATGGCGATGATGGCACTGCCCTTGTTTGGCAGCACGGAAGGCACCCGGCAGGCAACCCATCGAAAGAATGCCCAGACGCTCTGCACGCTGGCAGCTTCCGCAAATGCCGCCGGAGCCCAGGTGACCGCTGGCACGCGGGACATCGCCACGATCATCCGCCGACTGGGCGAAGGCGTCACCATCACCCGCGGGCCTCTGGCCGGACGTGTTTTCAGGCTGCCCAACCTGACTGAAGAAGACGTGCTGGGCGCGATCGAGTTCATCCGCCTGAATGACGGAGAGCTGATTTACACCCGGGCTCGTTGATCCTGGGCTCTGCGGTGGTTGATGACTTGCCCGCAGCGAGGTGCCGGATAGGCTGGTGCTCATGTCCGCCACTCCTGCACGCTCCAGCCTGCGAACCATCGTTCTCATGGGAGTCTGCGGCTGTGGGAAAACCGAAGTCGGCAAGCGGATGGCCGCCAGGCTTGGGGGTGTTTTTGAGGATGCAGATGATTTCCACAGCGCGGAAAACAAGGCGAAGATGAGGGTCGGCACGCCGCTGACGGATGCAGACCGCCATCCCTGGTATCAACGACTGCGCGAGCGCATTCTGGAAATGCGATCCCTGACGCCGGTCTATGTGCTGGCCTGCTCCGCCCTGAAGGCAGACTACCGTCGACGTCTAAGGGCGGAAGATCACCCGGAGACCATCGCCTTTGTGCATCTGAAAGGTTCGCGGGAGCTGATCTTTGCCCGCATGTCCGCACGGCAGGGGCATTACATGCCGGTCAGCCTGCTGGACAGCCAGTTTGCCATCCTGGAGGAGACGCCGGACCTGGTCACTGTGTCGATTGACGCAACACCGGACGAAATTGCCGAAACGGCGATCCAGACCGCTCATGCAAGGGCCTGAGTGCTGACGCATTCGGGTGGGAAAATCCCGTCTGAAAGTTCAAGGCTCCGAATGATCTAGGGTCAAGGCCGCGAGAAGCGGATCTCGCCTGACACCGTCTCATCCGCAGCCAGCACCGGAGGCAGCAGGAAGAAGCCACGACCCATGATGCCGGGGGCCTCGGCGGCCGTGGGCTGCCGGAGCACGCCCGAGAAGGTCAGTTTGCGGAGCTTGGCTTCCTTCTTGAGGGTGCATTCACCGGCAAAGACACCCGTGGTGGTGTTCAAGGAGGTGATTTTCCAGCCCGTCAGGTTGGCAGCTTCGACGGTCACTGTCACCTTAACGGTAGGGATTTCGGTCAGATTCAAACCCGTCGGCAGATCTTCTGCAGAGGCACTGGTGAAGGGGCTGTGCGCAACAAGGAAGTCGCCAGAGACGCCGAGTCGGAGGGTTTCCGACAGCACGATGGCAGGCGTGGACTTCGTGGCCTTGACCGGTTTCCTCCAGGGATCCATTGTTAACGGGCACTCAAGCAAAGGGATGCCGGAGGTGCGGTAGGACTTGTCGGTGCTCTTGGCAGCCTTGGCCCAGACCAGATAGGCATTCGGGCCAGACGGCACATAATAACGACCCGTCAGGTCGGGATGAGGCACCATGTCGATCCAGCCGGCCACATAACTGTCTTTCCTGGAGACGTAGGGCAGGACGAACAGACGGTAGCTGATCGCATTCATGCCCGGAGTGATCGTGGGTTTCAGTGAAGCAGTGACCGCCGTGCCATCAGCCAGCTTTCCGGCAAAGGCCATCACCGCCTTGGCATCAATCTTTGCCGTGGCATGCCCTGCACCTTCGGGCAGTGGCCCGGAGGCCGCGCCCACAGGCGTGCCGGGGGCCAGGATGGCAGTGTGATCACCAGCGTAGGTAATGACGGGCTTGGCCGGCGGCACAAAGAGGATCCGCCCGTCGTTGCCCGAGGCGATGGTGATGGTGTCACGCTGGAGGGTGAGCGACAGGTTCCCCGTGAGGGTCACGGTCAGATCGAGGGCGTAAGTGGTGGTCACAGTGCCCACTTTCCGGACCACCGTGCAGACGTTGGAGACCGTCGACTGCGCCGGATGAATCTTCAAACTGCCTGAAAAGGCCACAAACGCTGTTTCTCCAGGCACCCAAAGCCTGCCGCTGCAGGCCATGCTTTTGACTCCAGGCTCGTTTTTCACCTCGGCAACCGCCGTGGCGATCGTCAGCTCCACCTTGGCGGCAGGAGCTTCCGTCGTCGGATCTGCGGCCAGAATTTCATAACTTCCCGCAAAGGAGTTCACGGTAAGCTGGCCCGGCACATAAGTGAGCGCGTAGTTGAGCGCCAGCCCGCCGGACAGCTTGATGGGATAGGTGCCGCCCGGGCTTTTCCAGGTCGCCGTGGTCGAAATCACCGGACGCTTCACCGTCTTGGTGTCCGGCTGCGGAAACACGGTTTCGGCCGTGTCCGTGCCACGAAAGCCCAGGTAGGAGAAGGTCAGCGGCGGATTTTCCTCACCAATCAGCCGGCTCTTGTTGTCCGCCACCACCGACAACGGCGCTTTGGAAATGATCAAGCTGCCCCGCTTGATGACACCGCCGGACGTGGTGGCGACGACGCTGTAGGTGCCGGCGTTGGTGGGCGGCGCCAGGTTGCCATTGTAGGTCACGCTGAAGGTCTGCCCGCCAGGAACTCCGGCCAGGCTGACGGTCAGGGGCGTGCCCCGATAGACCTGGCTCAGATGGCCGAGGGTCGGGGTGATCGCGGTCGCGGTCACATGGAAATAGGACTCCACGGACGGAGCGGCTTCATACTCGTCATTGCCTGGCTGGCTGGCGAGAACATAGACCGTTCCTACCGCACCCGTGAGCGTCACGGTGCTGCCGCTGAGGGTCGCCGGGCCCGAGAGAATCTGGAAGGTGACCGGCAGGCCCGAGGAGGCGGTTGCGGACAGATTGAAGGCGGCGTCCGTTCGAGTGCGCTGCGAAGGCTGCGGGAAGCTGAGGGTCTGGGCGAGATATCCAAAGTCTCCGATGTTGATTGTCATCGTCGCCGTGTTGGAGTCGAGCTTCCCATCACTGGCCTTGAAGGTGAAACTGTCACGACCGGTCGCGTCCGGGTTTGCCGTGTAGCTGAAGCTGCCGTCGCTGTTGAAGGTGAGGGCGCCCTGGGTCACGCCAGTCACCAGCGAAAAGGTCAGTGCATCGAGATCGGCGTCCGTGGCGGTCACCTGATCATCGCGGGCCACTTCCACGGAGACCCGGATTGATTTGTTCTGGGCCACCGGAGCTTGATTCGCGGTGTTCGCCTTCATCTTCAGCAGTGTCACCGCGCCACCACCGAGGCCGTAGTCGTGAGTTTCCGGGCCGATTGCGCCGGCGAACAGCTTGTCAATGTTGCCCGGCCTGACCGCCACATCAACAGGTCCTGCAGGCGGCAGATCCTCGGCATCTGTCGGAAAGACGGAGTTCAGCCTGGCGAGGAAATACTGGCTGGCCTCCGAACGGCTGGCCCCCTTGTAAAGCCAGACAAAAATGGGCTTCCCCCCCAGAGCGTTGACCGAGGCACGTGTGTCGTCGCTCAGGCTTTGCTCAAAGGCTCCGCTCGCCCCCAGGCTGTTCAGTTCAAAAATGCCACCCACGGGATCAAAGGCCTGAAAGTCCGCCGCCAGGGTGGCGATGTCGCCAGTGGCCACGGCGGCCTCAATCTGTTCATCGGAAAGGCTGGCCATGTGGCCGATCACTCCAGCGCCTTGCGACGAGCCGATCCGCGCACCATCCTTGTCGGCGATGCCGTGGACCGCATTCGCAGCAGCCGTGTAATTGGTCAGCGTCAGCGTCGCCGCCTGAGCGTCCGCGAGCGCAAACATCCAGACAGCGGCTGCCCAGGGAAAAAGCTTCTTCATGGTGGTGGAAAGTTGAGGAGGTGAGCGGCCGAAAATCAGAAGCTTCCCTGGTTCAGCACCAGGCTCGTCGGAGCCCCGCGCCGCAGAATGATGAAGGCGCCATCCGGCAGGGCGACATCCGCCTGCGAAGTCGTCACATCCCCCACTTTTCTCCAGCCATTGCCGGCCAGGCCGCCGATGGAAAAATAGTACTGGTCATAGCCGGTGCCGTTCCAAAGGAGCACCAAGTCTGCCAGGCTGGACGCGGTGCCACCGGTGAGACCTTGTTCCAGGCCCGAATTTCCCAGTTTTCTCCCCTGGCTGGAGGCTCCCGTGCCGGAGGCATTCACGGGACAGAGATTGGCCACGTAGTTATGGCCGGTTTGCAAGGTAACCTGGGTGTTGCCCGGCTTGACCTGGCCGACCAGGAGGATGGTTTTTGCAGAACGGGCTCGGATTGCCATGCCACCGGTGATCGGGAGCGGAACATCGGCCATGTCAGCCGTGCCGCCTCCCTGTTTTCTCCAACCCGTACCCTGAGCACCTCCGCTGCAATAGAAGTACTTGTCGAAAGCAGAACCATTCGGGAGCAGGATCAAGTCAGACTGCTCCGGGGATTCCGCCGAGGTCAGCCCGGCGCTGTTGGACGCGCCAAAAACATCCGTAAGCGTCCACAACCGCCAGATCTTCAAAGAGGCCCCATCCGTCACTCCTGCAGGAACCTCTTCCGTCAGCGTCAGCTGGTTGCCTGCGGCCAGGGTTTGTGAAATCACACGGGTCACCCCCTGCCCCGGACCTGTGGACACGATTTCCACCGCATGCGTGGCCAACGGCCCTGGACTGAACTGGCCGTCCGTGAGCGTCAGCCCGCTGCCCTGTAGAAAGACCACCTTGCGATCCGAGCCGGAGATGTTGAAGGCGGCCTGCAGCTCCATCACGGGCAGAAGGGCAAACCCGATGAAGTTGGTCTCCTCCTGAAGATGCAGCTTCATGAAGCCGACGATGGGTGACGTCACCGAGGCATCAACCAAGCCCGCAAAGGCAAGCAGGCAGGAAAGGAGTTTGGACAGAGGTCGAGTCATACAAAAGTTCCTGGAGGCCTTCATTCTACCAGATTAAACCCATTATAGCACCTGGCGTTACAGAATAAATGAGGCGCAAGGGACCGGGCCTTGGGGGAACAAGCCCAACAAAATTGACCAAGGCCCAGGTTTCAATGACCCAGGAAGGCCCCAAGCGCGAAGGTTCAGGTGGGGCTTCGCTCATCGTCACGCGTGGGAAAACCTTTTCTTTTCGTTCAGACTCAAAAGTTGAATGCAGGGACTTCCTTGGCCCTTCAACCACGGCTGGCTGGCCGGGCACCAGGCTGCTTCGCTTCGCACTGATGTCTGCCTGCAATCAGGTCGTGCCAAAGCAGCGGTCACCGGCGTCGCCCAAGCCAGGGACGATATAGGCGTGGTCGTTGAGGCCCTCATCAATGGCGGCGGTGATGATGGGCACCTCGGGATGCGCGGCGTCCAGGGCTTCCAGGCCCTGGGGGCTGCTGACGACGCACAGGAAGGTGATGCGTTCCGCACCGGCGGCCTTCAGCTGGCTGATGGCGGTGCAGGCGCTGCCGCCCGTGGCCAGCATCGGGTCGAGCACAAACACATCCGCGCGGCCAAGCACCGGCGGCAGCTTGGCATAATAGGGATGCGGCAGAGCGGTCTCCTCATCCCGGCGGATGCCGATGTGGGCCACGGTCGCCTCCGGCACGAGCGGGTGGATGGCGTCCGAAAGACCGAGACCCGCACGCAGGATGGGAACCAGCACCAGGGGGCGGGCCAGCTCATGCCCCTCGGTTTCCGCGAGCGGCGTGCGGATGCTGATCACCGAAGTTTCCAGCGCCCGGCTGGCCACCGTGAACAGGATTTCAGCGAGACGCTGAAGATGCCAGCGGAACTTGTCCGCCGGAGTGTCGTCTCGGCGCAACCCCGTCAGATGAACCTGGGCCAGCGGGTGGGTGACGACGATGGGCTGGGACATGACAGGGGCGGGCGGTGGATCAATTTCCCGTAGGAACCGGAGACGCAGGGGCTCCAGGCACCACCGCCGGCTTGATGACCTCCGGAGGCGATCCCGTCGCTGCGGACACCCCCGCAGACGCGGAAGCCGATGGCGTGGCAGATTTCGATGTGGTGGACGGAGGCGGGCCGTTGGGATCCCCCGGAGGCAGTGCGACGGCGGCTGCCGCAGCGGCGGCGGCTTCCTCCGCCTTCTTCTTGGCGGCGGCGAACTTCTCGGCGTTCTCCTTCGCCTTTTTTTCCGACTGCTTGAGGTAGGTTTTGTAATCCGGTCCGCTGCCGGTGATCGTCACCGGCGTGCCGATGGCGGTGTGCTTGAAAAGCGTGCCTGCAAACTTGGAAGGCAGGCGGATGCAGCCGTGGGAAGCGCGTCTGCCGGGACGGGGGATCGGCCCGATGTGCATGCCCACGCCATCGCCGGTGAGACGCATGAAGTAGGTCATCTTCGCCGGTTCAAACTTCCCGCCCGGAGGCAGCAGGTCACGGCCGATCTTGAAATCGGAGTTCACCAGCTTGCCCTCGGCATCGTAGCCCTTGCCGTAGAGGTTGGAGACCTTGTCCTGGATTTTTTCCAGCACCTTGAACTGACCAGTCGGGGTCGGGAAGCTCGTGATGCCCGTGGCGACGTAGGTCCAGCCCACCTGCTCTTCTCCGTGGAAGAGATAGGCCTTCTGTTCATCGACATTGATGCGGATGGAGGAGATGTCCTTGCCGTCGCCGGTCCATTCATAGAGACCCGTCGGCTTTTTCACAGGCGGCGGCGCCGGGGGCGGCGGTGGAGGCGTGGACTTGCAGGCAGCCAGGCAAAGGGCGGCGGCCAGCAAAAGGCCGCGAGAGACGCAGCCGGTCATTTTTTGGGGGGACATGCGACTGCAATTCTAAAGCCAACCTCCGAAGTGCTCAAGGCCGCGCTGAAGCGGAAGTCGCACCCAGTTGGCCGGGGAAGGATGCGTTTTGAGAGAGCCCGGCGGCCGGGGCCGTAAAATGCGGGCTTCCCTGGATGCGGGAACCTTGATACAACCCCGGAACCGCCATGAACACTCCTCCCCTGCCCCACGTCAGCCGCCGTCGTTTCCTCCAAAACAGCTCCCAGGCGCTGGCCGCCGGATGGCTGGGATCCTCGCTGGCCGAAGAGGTGGCCAAGGCGACGGCGCCCGTGTCCGAGACCCTGGTGCAGCAGTTTTATGGCAGCCTGGATGAGACCCAGCGCGCCGCCATCTGCCTGCCCTGGGATCATCCGCTGAGGCTCAAGGTGGACAACAACTGGCACATCCGCCCCCAGCGCATCCGCGACGTCCTCAAGGCCGACCAGCAGGACCTGGTGCGCCAGATCTTCGACAAGTTGCACAGCGAGGAATACAAGAAGGAGGTCTGGAGGCAGTTCGACCACGACAACAAGGGAGACGGCGGCTTCGCAAGCGCGTCCGTGGCGGTCTTTGGCGAACCGGGCAGCGGCCAGTTTGAGTTTGTGCTTACCGGCCGCCACTGCACGCGCCGCTGTGACGGCGACAGCGAGGCCGGCACGGCCTTTGGCGGCCCCATCTTCTACGGTCATGCGGCCAAAGGCTTCAACGAAAAGGCCGACCACGAGGGCAACGCCTACTGGTTCCAGGCGAAGCGGGCGAACGAGGTCTTCCAGGCGCTTGACGGCAGGCAGCGCGAGCTGGCGCTGTGCGACTCCAGCCGTGATGAGGACGGCAATGACACCGTGAAGCTGACCGGCAAAACCCGCGGCCTGGACGGCATTCCCATGACCGAGCTGAGCGCGGATCAGAAGGGCCTGGTGCGCCTGGTGCTGAAGGACCTGCTGGCCCCCTTCCGCCCCGAGGACGCCGCCGAATCCATGAAGTACATCGAGGCCGGTGGCTTCGACAACCTGCACCTGGCCTACTACAAGAACCAGGACATCGGCAAGGACGGCGTCTGGGATGTCTGGCAGATCGAGGGGCCGAACATGGTGTGGTTCTTCCGCGGCGAACCGCACGTACACTGCTGGGCCCACATCAAGGAGAAGGCCTGATAGCTTTTACTCTTCAAGTTCGTCTCATCTCCCCCGTTCAACAAACCCATGAAACACATCCTCCTCTCCCTCCTCTGCGTGGCCGGCCTCGCCGCCGCCGCTGAAAAGTCCATCCAGGACATCCCGCTGAAGGACATCGACGGCAAGGACACCTCCCTGAAGGCCTACCAGGGCAAGGTGCTGCTCGTCGTCAACGTGGCCTCCAAGTGCGGCCTGACCAAGCAGTACACGCAGCTCCAGGCCCTGCATGAAAAGTTCAAGGACCAGGGCTTCACCGTCCTCGGCTTCCCCTGCAATGACTTCGGCGCCCAGGAACCGGGCTCCAACGAGGAGATCAAGACCTTCTGCAGCACGAAGTACAGCGTCAGCTTCCCCATGTTTGACAAGCTCCACGTCAAGGGCCCGGAACAGCATGCGCTCTACACCGCCCTGACAGGCAAGGAAGGCGCCTTCCCGGGTGATGTGAAATGGAACTTCGGCAAGTTCCTGATCGGCAAGGATGGCAAGCCGCTGCAGCGCTTCGAGCCCCGCACGACCCCGGATGATCCTGCCGTCGTGGCCGCGATCGAAAAGGCCATCGCCGCCAAGTAAGTTCTCCTCGGCTGTCGGAACCGGCCGTGTCCTGAGGGACACGGCCTTTTTCATGCCCCGATGAAACATCAATACCCCGCGCCTCAGGCCCTGCCATCAGCCTGCCGCCTCCGAAGAGAACGGCGGTGATCACGGTCTTCAGGAGCTTTTCCTTCCAGAGATGGGGCATGATGGGAAGGGCGCTGCTTCAGCCGGGGCGGCGGATCCATGGAGCCTCATTCACCCTTCGCCCGCTCCAGGGCGCGGGCCCATCCCGCCATCAGGCTTTTGCGTCGAACGGCGCTCATGGCGGGCTTGAACCTGCGCTCGGCCTGCCACTGCGAGGCGATTTCGGCGGGTTTTTTCCAGAGCCCCACGCCGAGTCCGGCGAGGTAGGCGGCCCCGAGCGCTGTGGTCTCCGTGACCACGGGCCGCACGACCGGCACGCCGAGGATGTCCGCCTGGAACTGCATCATGAGGTTGTTGGTGCTGGCCCCGCCGTCCACGCGCAGCTCACGCAGCTTCACGCCTGCATCAGCCTGCATGGCATTGAGGATGTCGGCGACCTGGTAGGCGATGCCCTCCAGGGCGGCACGGGCGATGTGGGCGCGGGTGGTGCCGCGGGTCATGCCGCAGATGAGGCCGCGGGCATGCTGATCCCAATGCGGCGCGCCGAGACCGGCAAAGGCGGGCACGACATGGACACCGCCGGTGTCCGGAACACTGGCCGCGAGCGCCTCGACCTCGGAGGACTTCTTGATGATGCCAAGCCCGTCGCGCAGCCACTGGACCACTGCACCAGCGATGAAGACGCTGCCTTCAACCGCATATTCCATCGGGCCGCCGTCAAGCTGCCAGGCCACGGTGGTGAGCAGGTTGTTGGTGGAGACGATGCGCTTCGTGCCGGTGTGCATGAGCATGAAGCAGCCGGTGCCGTAGGTGTTCTTCACCATGCCGGGCTGCGTGCAGACCTGGCCGAACAGGGCGGACTGCTGGTCGCCTGCGATGCCTGCGATGGGGATGCTGCCGCCTAACAGGGTCGTTTCACCAAAAACACCGCTGGAGGGTCGCACCTCGGGCAGCGCCGAGGCGGGGACACCGAAGAGCTTGAGCAGCTCGGCGTCCCATTTCCCGGTGCCGATGTTGTAAAGCATCGTGCGTGAGGCGTTGCTGACATCGGTGGCATGCACCCGGCCCTCCGTGAGCTTCCAGAGCAGCCAGGAGTCGATGGTGCCAACGGCGAGCCGGCCGGTCTTGGCGAGAGCCCTGGCCTCCGGCACGTTCTGCAGGAACCAGTGCATCTTGGTGGCGGAGAAGTAGGCGTCCACGACCAGGCCGGTCTTGGCGCCGATGCGCGCGGCCTCGCCCTTCGCCTTGAGCTTGTCACAGAATTTCGCCGTACGCCGGTCCTGCCAGACGATGGCGTTGGCGACAGGCCTGCCGGTACGGCGGTCCCAGGCCACGGTGGTTTCGCGCTGGTTGGTGATGCCGACGGCCGCGATGTCCCGAGGGCTGAGCTTCGCCTTCTTCAGCACCTCCTGGGCCGTGCGCAGCTGGGTGGCCCAGATCTCCTCGGCATCGTGCTCGACCCAGCCCGGCTGCGGGTAATGCTGGGTGAATTCACGCTGCGCCACGGCCACCACTCTTCCCTGCGTGTCAAAAAGGATGCTGCGGCTGCTGGTCGTTCCCTGGTCGAGTGCGAGGAGGTATTTCATGACGGCGCCGATTCTTCATATCGCCATCGCCATGACAAGAGGCATTCAGGCGTTCATTGCGGGGATTTCAGATGTCCTGCGGCTGCCAGGGAGGATGAAGCGGGCCGCGCTCCTCGATGGCGGATGATGCTGCCGAACATGTTGTGCGTCAGAATTGCAGCCGACAGCCCGGATTTTGTGAATATGGCGCACAAGAGCAGGTGCTGCTGGCAAGTTGTTGAAGGCATGATTTGAAGCAGCATGAGCCAGTTCCCCGTCTGCAAGCACAGGAAGCACAAGGCCCGCGGTCCGCGCCGGCAGGGGCTGTCCTGGCTTTCTTCAGAGCCCTATCGTGTGTTCTTCGCGACCGGCGCCGTGTGGAGCATCATCGGGGTCTCGCTCTGGCCGCTGTTTCATGCGCAGATGCTGGGATTTTATCCAAACCTCGTTCACGCCCGGCTCATGATCGAGGCCTTTGGCGGAGCCTTTGTGGCCGGCTTCCTGGGCACGGCGGGACCGCGGATGGCCACGGCGCCGAAGCTGACTCCTCTGGAGCTGTTCTGGCTGCTTGGCCTGCACCTGGCCTGCGGACTCAGCCACCTCAGCCTGAACACCGCCCTGGGCGACGCCTTCTTCATCGCGCTCATGGGCTCGCTGCTGCTGAGCCTGGTGGTGCGGGTGGTGCGGTTCCGCAGAGAGGCGCCGCCTCCCCAGATGCTGCTGGCCCTCACGGGCCTCGCCTGCGGCATTGCGGGGGCGGCGATGCTGCTCCTGCCATCGACCCTGACGGACCTGCCGAGGCTGCGGCTGGCGAACCTTTTATTGTATCAGGGACTGCTGCTGCCGCCAGTGCTTGGCATCGGGTCGTTTGTCTTTCCACGCATGCTCGGCGGCGACTTTGGCGAGCCGAAGGGCGCCACGCAGGTGCGGGAGAAGATGCACCGCTCGGCCGTGGCCTCCATCCTGCTGGTGGGCAGCTTCATCCTGGAGGCCGCTGGGATGAGCATCCTTGGTTATGCCCTGAGGGCGCTTGTGGCGGCGGGCTACCTGCTCATCGAGGTGCGCTGGCGCGGACAGCGCGGCGGCTCGCTGACCACGGGGCTGTTCTGGTCACTGGTCACCGGCTGGCTCGGCCTGGTGCTCGCACCTTTCCATGATGTGCAGCATGTCTCCATCGAGCACCTGCTCTACATCGGCGGCTTCGGCATGCTGATGCTGATCGTGGGTTCACGGGTGCTTTTCGGCCACAGCGGGGACCTGGAGGGCTTCTTTGTGACGTCAAAATGGGTGCGCTTCCTGGTGTTCCTCGGCGTGCTTGCGGCGACGACAAGAGCGACGCCCGCCTGGGTGCCCTCGACGACGGTGTCGCATCACATTTATGCGGCCTGGACCTGGGGCCTGCTCTGTGCCTTCTGGCTGGCCTGGCACCGTCGGCGGTTTGTGAAACGGGATGAGGAAGAGTGACCGGAATCACGCGCCAGCGCCGGGGCGCGGATTTCCAAATCCGCAGCCAGGCGGTTCGCTCCAGCAAGACCGGAAGTCCCTGCCATCTCCTTCAACCCGATGAAGGGCGCAGGGATCGAAGCAACCGGAGGGCGATGCCAGAGGGGTTCTGCGTTCGGCACGGCTGCGGAATTGGAATTCCGCGCTCCATGGAACCCTTCAGCACTTCAAGGCGACTCGGCGTTCCGAACATTCGTCCTGCAGCTTGGTTTCACGCGCCAGCGCCGGGGCGCGGATTTCCAAATCCGCAGCCAGGTGGTTCGCTCCAGCAAGACCGGAAGTCCCTGCCATCTCCTTCAACCCGATGAAGGGCGCAGGGATCAAAGCAGCCGAAAGGATCATGCCAGATGGGTTCTGCGTTCGGCACGGCTGCGGAATTGGAATTCCGCGCTCCATGGAACCCTTCAGCACTACATGAGGCAGGACTTGTCGTGCCTTACTTCACAAAGATGAACTGCTGGGTGCTCAGCGCGGCGAGCGTGAGATCCTCCCAGATGTTCCTGTTCGTGGCGTAGCTTTCCAGGCGCTGATGAAGAAGTGAGCGCTCCTTGTCGGTGGGACGACGGCTGTAGAGGCTGAGGTAGAGTGTGTCGAGCTTCTGGTCCGGCGTGGCGGCCTTGCGCAGGTTGATGCTGAGGACGGACCAGCCGCTGGTGATGCTGCTGCCGAGGCTGCCGTTCATGAGGGTCAGCGCCTGGGGCACGGAGGCTTCATCGCTGGCGTTCTCGATCACATCGCGGTCGCTCTGGCCAAATTCGCGGAGGAAGTGGCCTCGCGGTGCGGGCGAAGGCAGTTCGGCCGCACGGCTCCAGGAGGTGTGCAGGCCTTTGACGTAGTTCGCATAGCTCTTGCGGCTCTTCGGATCCTTGATGCCAAGCAGGACGGCGTCCTGGTCGATGCGCTGCGCCATCTCGGAGGACATGGGCATGTCCCTCGCCTCGACGCGAGCACCCTCCATCAGGCTCATCATCGCCATCTCCATCGCGCCGCCGCCGGCGATCTCCTTGAGCTTGGCCTTCACGGCTTCGTTGCCCGACTTGCTGGCGGCTTCATAGAAGCAGGAGGAGACCGTCTGGCGCAGGATGCGCTGGCTCTCATTCAGGCGGCGCTGGATGTCCTTGATGCGCTCCTTGTCGTCCTTGGCGCGCGCTTCATCAAGCTCCTTGCGCAGGGCGTCGAACTCCTTGTTTTGCGCCTTCATGGCCACGGCGACCTGCTTGCAGGCCTCGTAAAGCAGCGGCGCCTCGGTCTTGTCGAGAAGCCCGGCAAGCTGGCGGCGGTTGTCGAGCTCGCGCTTGTCTCGTTCACGGGCGCTCCAGTTGGCGCTGTCAGGCTCGGGATTGACGAGGGTCACCAGGGAGTCCCAGGCCTGTTCGGCGCTCATGCGGTGGAAGACGGGACCCTGGAAGTAGCAGGGCTCGCCCATGGGCACCTCCTTGATGCTGGCACGGGCGTAGGCCTGCGTGTTGAGCAGCATGCGCAGGAAGGCCTTCATGTCATACTTCAGGGCCACCATCTGGCGGTTGAGGAAGGCCTGCAGCTCGGGGTTGGAGGGGACGCTGCTGTCCATGAGTTCGTCAAGCGGCTCGATCAGGGCAAGTCCGAAGGCACGCTTCCACAGGCGGTTGGTGATGACGGTGGTGAAGCGCGGATTTTCAGGCGAGGTCATCCACTGGCTGAAGCACTGGATCGGATCGCTGTCCTTGCTGAGCGTGACCGGCTTGCCAAACATGACGGAGGCGGGCACGATGTCCTTGGGCTTGGCGTCGGTGTACTTGTAGTCGTGCGGCAGACGGATCGGGGACTTGTTCTCCACCACCAGGGTGTCACGCAGCGGTCGGGTGACCTCGGTGAGGGCCTGGCGCATGAGATCCTGGGTCTCCTTGTCCAGGGCCTTGTCCTGACGGATCATCTTCTGGGTCTCCTCGACTCCTGGGGATCGGTAGCTGGAGGCCGTCATGTTATGGGTGAAGGCGGCCATCTCGTAGAACTGCTTCTGCGTCCACTTGTCGAAGGGATGATCATGGCACTGGGCGCATTCCATGCGGGTGCCGAGGAAGATGCGGGTGGTGTTGGACAGGTTGTCCAGGGGCATGCCGCGGTCGCGCATGTAGTAGCCGATGGCGCCGTTTTCAAAGCAGGCGCCGCTGCTGCTGACCAGCTCACGCGCCATCTGGTCCCAGGGCTTGTTGTCATGCAGGCACTGGCGGAGGTAGTTCAGGTAGTTCTGGGAGGTGGTGCTGTCACCGACGCCCTGGCTCTGGGCGCGGAGCACGTCGGCCCAGTAGTTGAAGGCATGGTGCACATAGCCGTCGGAGGCAAGGAGGCGGTCGATGAGCCGGGCGCGCTTGCCAACGTCCCTGGAGTCGAGGAAGTCCCCGGCCTCCTCCAGGGTGGGGATGCGGCCGACGACAGTCAGGTAGGCGCGGCGCAGGAAGGTGGCATCATCCACGGGCGCGCCGGGCTTCAGGCCGTGGGCGGCCCAGCTGCGGGCGAGCAGTTCGTCGATCCGCCTCGAGGCGGCGGCGGTGTCTGCAGCCTGGCTTACGGACAAGGTTCCGAACAGGACCGCAAGAAGGTGGGAGAGCAGGATTGCTTTCATGGGGAAAACCAACGCGAAGGCGTCGCGGCCATGTCAGAGGCGCCCGGGTTTGCCAACCCCAGCCCAACCAACGACAAGACAAGCACAGCTGGCCTGACTAAATGTGTGGCAATGGGCATGCCTGTTTCACGCAGGGGTCCTGCCGTACGTGGACTGCCCACGGGGCGTTTTTCCTTGCTTCGCAGCATGTCAGGGCGGATTCGGGACGTAGTAGCCTCCCCCCAATGCCTGAATCCCGTCCAGCACCCTGGCTGCGCCTTCTCGTCTTCCTGGTCATCAGCACCGCCGTGGCCGGCGGCGGCCTGCTCTTTTTCAGGCGCCAGGAGGCCGCAAAGTCCACCCCAGCCGCCGCCACAAAGGCCCGGGGCGCCCAGGTGGTGACCACCGCCCGCGTGACCCAGTCCGACTTCGCCCTCGACCTGCTCGCCATCGGCACCGTGTCGGCGGACGAGTCCATCGACCTCAGCTCCAACGTCACCGAGGCCGTCACCGCGCTGCACTTTGAGGACGGGCAGCAGGTGAAGAAGGGCGCGCTGCTGGTCGAGCTGAGCGCCGCCGAGGAGGAGGCCTCCCTGTCCGCCGCAAAGTCCCAGCTGGCCGAGCATGACCGTGAAATCGCCCGTCTTCAGAGCCTGGTGAAGGACGGCGCCGCGCCGGAGGCAAGGCTGGAGGAGCGGCGGACACTGGCCGAAGTGGCCAAACAAAATATTCGGGAAGCCGAGGCGCGACTGGCCGACCGCCGCATCCTGGCGCCGTTTGACGGCTGGCTCGGCCTGCGACGGATCAGCGTCGGAGCGCTGGTTTCGCCGGGCGTGGTGATCGTGTCCCTGGACAAGATCGACCGCGTGAAGATCGACTTCGGCGTGCCTGAGACCTACCTCGGCCTCGTGAAGCCCGGAGCGGAGATCGAGGCGCGGACAGAAGGCACCGAGGACCGGATCTTCAAGGGCATGCTGACGCAGCTCGACTCGCGCATTGATCCGGTCACGCGTTCGGTGGCGGCGCGTGCGCTGGTGCCCAACCCAGACCTGCTGCTGAAGCCCGGCATGCTGGTGATGGCGACGCTGCGGGTGCAGCCGAGGCTTTCCCCCTCGATTCCGGAGCGCTCCCTCGTCCCCATCGGCTCGAAGTCCTTTGTCTTTGTCCTCGACCAGGACAAGGCGAAGCGGGTGGAGATCACCCTGGGCCGCCGCAAGCCGGGTTACATCGAGGTGCTGAGCGGTCTGAAGGAAGGCCAGCTCATCGTCGCCGACGGGCTCGTCGGGCTCCAGG
Source organism: Prosthecobacter sp. (assembly GCA_044345155.1). GTDB lineage: Bacteria > Verrucomicrobiota > Verrucomicrobiia > Verrucomicrobiales > Verrucomicrobiaceae > Prosthecobacter. The sequence continues at coordinate 20,378 of JBIJBP010000075.1, forward strand.
ACGGCATGACGGTGAAGGTGACCGGCGAGTTCAAGGGACCGGTGAAGGCGTTCAATCCGGAGTCGCTTTCCAGCACGGCCAGCAGCGCGAACTAGACATGTGGCTCTCTGACACATCCGTTCGTCGGCCGGTCCTGGCCCTGGTGATGAACCTCATCCTCGTCGCCTTCGGCATCGTCGCGTACACCCGGCTGCCGCTGCGTGAGTTTCCGGACATCGAGCCGCCCATCGTGACGGTGGAGACCTACTACCGCGGCGCCTCCTCCAGTGTCGTGGAGCGGCGAATCACCCAGCGCCTGGAGGACCGCATCTCACAGGTCGAGGCCATCGAAAACATCTCCTCGATCTCCGTGGACGGAAAGTCGGAGATCACGGTGGAATTCACGCTCGGGCGCGACCTTGACGCGGCGGCCAATGACATCCGCGAGGCGATCAGCCCGATCCTGCCTACCTTTCCCGCCGAGGTGGAGCCGCCGAATGTCGGCAAGACAGAGCTCAGCGCCGAGGTGCTGATGTACCTGAACCTCACCAGCGAATCGCGCAACACGCTGGAGCTGACAGATTATGCCGAACGCTACCTGATGGACCGGTTTTCGCGGCTGCCAGGCGTGGCACGTGTGCGCATCAACGGCGGCAGCCGCTACGCCCTGCGCATCTGGCTGGACCGCGAGGCGCTCGCTGCGCGCGGGCTGACTCCGGTGGATGTGGAGAAGGCGCTGCGCAGCGAGAACGTCGACCCGGCGGCCGGCACGGTGCAGTCGCTGGACCGGCAGTTCACCGTACGCATGAGCCGGCAGTACCGCAGCGTCGGGGATTTTGAAAAGATGGTCATCGCCCGCGGCGACAACGGCTACCAGGTGCGGCTGGGAGAGGTGGCCCGGGTCGCGCTGGGGGCGGAGGAGGCGCGCACGGTCTTCAAGGGGAACCGCGTGCTCATGGTGTCGATGGGCATCGTCCGCCAGTCACGCTCAAACCCGCTGGAGGTGGCGCGCGCCGTGCGTGCCGAGGCCGAGGAAATCCGCAAGACGCTGCCGCCGGACCTGCGGCTCGAAAACAGCTACGACATCAGCCAGTTCATCGAGGAGTCGCTGCATGAGGTGTATCGCACGCTGGGCATCGCCATCCTGCTGGTGGTGGTGATCATCTTCCTCTTCCTCGGCAGCTTCCGCGCCGTGCTCATTCCGACGGTGGCGGTGCCGGTGAGCGTCTTTGCCACCTGCCTGGTGCTGCTGGCCCTGGGCTACTCGATGAACACGCTGACGCTGCTGGCCTTCGTGCTGGCCATCGGCCTGGTCGTGGATGACGCGATTGTCGTGCTGGAGAACATCCACCGGCGTGTCGAGGAGGGTGAAAAGCCCCTGGTCGCCGCCTTCAAGGGCACGCGTCAGGTCGGCTTCGCGGTCATCGCCACCACGCTGGTGCTGATGAGCGTGTTCGTGCCCGTGGCCTTCATGCCCGGCGACACCGGGCGCATGTTTGCGGAGTTCAGCGTGACGCTCTCCATCGCGGTCGCCTTCTCCGGCTTCGTGGCCCTGACGCTGTCGCCCATGATGGCCTCGAAGATCCTCCGGGGCCGCGAGGGTGACGGGCTGGTGGCGCGCCTGCTCGACCGCAGCTTTGGCGTCGTTCAGCGCGGCTACCGATGGCTTCTCGGCTGGGCGCTGCACTTCCCGGGTTCCGCCTTTCCCGTCGTCGCGGGCCTGACCCTCCTGTGCGGCTGGCTGCTCACGCACATCCCGGACGAGTTCATGCCGCGGGAGGACCGCGGCTCCTTCTTTGTCACGGCCACCTCGCCGCCGGGCACCACCTTTGCGAGCACGCTGGAGACGCTCGACAAGCTGACGGACCGGGTGATGTTCCTGGTCGAGGACACCAAGGAGGCCACGCGGGTGAACTCGCGCGCCCCGCGCACCTTTGGCGCCACCGCCGACTTCAACGAGTCCATCGCCGTCGTCACGCTGACACCCTTCGGCACTCGCCGCGACGGGTTTGCCATCATGGACGACGTGCGCAAAAAGACGGCCGACATGACGGACGCCAAGGTGTCGGTCATCATGCGCCAGGCCATCCTGCGCGGCCTGAACAAGCCGATGGAGATCGTGGTCAGCGGGCCGACCTATGAGGAGCTGGCGCAGTGGCGCGACCTCATCCTCGCCAAGGGCAGGGCCAACACGGGACTGGTGGGCCTCGACTGCGACTACCGCGACACCAAGCCGCAGCTGCGGGTGGAGATCGACCCGGTGCGCGCCGCCGACCTGGGTGTTTCCACGGCGGACATCGGCCTGACGCTGGAGACGATGCTGGGCGGGCGCCGCGCCACGACCTTCATCTACAACGGAGAGGAGTATGACGTGATGATGGAGGGCGGCTACGAGGGCAAGCGCACGCCGGTCGACCTGAACAACCTTTTTGTTCGCAGTGAGCGCACGCGCCAGCTCATCCCGCTCTCCAACCTGGTGAAGCTGGAGGAGTTTGCCGACAGCGGCACGCTGAACCGCTACAACCGCATGAGGAGCATCACCTTCGACGCCGAGCTCGCACCCGGCTACAGCCTTGGCGAGGCGGTGGCCTACATGGAGGACCTGATCCGGGAAACCCTGCCTGGCAGCGCGGTGGTCGGCTACAAGGGCAACTCGCTGAAGCTGAAGCAGAACCAGGGCAACATCGGCATCGTCTTCGCCCTCGCCCTGCTCATCGCCTTCCTGGTGCTGGCGGCGCAGTTTGAGAGCTTCGTGCATCCGTTCACCATCATGCTGACCGTGCCCATGGCCGTCGCCGGCGCGCTGCTCGGCCTCATGGTCATGGGCATGAACCAGAGCATCCACAGCCAGATCGGGCTGATCATGCTCATCGGCCTCGCGGCCAAGAACGGCATCCTGATCGTCGAGTTCATCAACCAGCTGCGCGACGAGGGCGTGGAGTTCCGCGAGGCCGTCCTGACCGCAAGCGAACAGCGCCTGCGCCCCATCCTGATGACGGCGCTGGCCACGGTCATGGGTGCCCTGCCGCTCATGCTCGGCGGCGGCGCCGGCTTTGAAACCCGGCGGGTCGTGGGCGTGGTCATCGTCTTCGGCGTCAGCATCTCCACGGTGGTGACACTGGCCCTGGTGCCGCTGATGTACGCGATGCTGTCTCGCCGCACAGGATCGCCGATGGACGTGACACGGCGGCTGGAGGAGGAACTGAAAAGCACGAAAGCCGCATGACGATCCAACCCGCCTTGCCACCCATCCTCCGGCCCGGCCTGATGGCGGCGCTGCTGCTCTCCGGCTGCAACCTCGCGCCGAACTACCAGCCTCCTGACACACACCTGCCGACGGAGTTCAAGACCCAGGGCCCCTGGCGCACGGCGAAACCGGGCGACGACCAGCCGCGTGGTGATTGGTGGCGATTCTTTGCCGATGCACGGCTCGGCCGGTTCATGCAGGAGGCCGAGTCGGCAAGCCCGACGCTGGAGGTGGCGCGTCAGCGCGTCTTGGTGGCGAAGGCCCAGGCACGGGCGGACAAGGCGGACCTTTTCCCCTCGGCGACGATGCGCAACAGCGCACAGCGTGACCGCACCACGGGCACCATGGCCTTCCAGTTTGCCGGCGGCCGGACGCGTACGACGCTGCTCAACACGCTCGATCTTCAATATGAGATCGACTTCTGGGGGCGGAGCCGCAACCTGGGCCGAGCTGGCAACGCCCGTGCCGAGGCGGCTGACGCCGGTTTGCAAAGCGCACGGCTCAGCCTGCTCAGTGAACTTGCGTTGAACTACTACGCCCTGCGGGTGCAGGATTCGCAGCTCGCCCTGCTGAACCGCACCGTTGCCGTGCGTCAGCGCACCGTCGACCTGGCGCGCAAACGGCTTGCCCAGGGTGACATCGCACAGATGGACGTGGCGCAGGCGGAGACGGACCTGGCGGAGACGCAGGCGGAGGCCATCGGCCTGGAACGTGCCCGTGCGGAGCTGGAGCACGCCATCGCTCTGCTGCTCGGCAAGATGCCCGGCGAGTTCAGCATTCCCGCCTCGCCGCTGACCGGCTCGCCGCCTTCACTGCCACGCAGCGTGCCGAGCGCACTGCTGGAAAGGCGGCCGGACATTGCCGCGGCGGAGCGTGAGATGGCGGCGTTGAACGCCGAGGT
>JBIJBP010000191.1:0-7482 GCA_044345155.1 Prosthecobacter sp.
ATGCTCCACCGCAGCGGCTGGCTGGAGTCGGTGAAGGCCTGGGTCTGCATCTCGCAGTTCATGGCCGACCGCCTCGCGCAGCATGGCTGCGTGCCTGCCGGCAGGCTGCAGGTGCTGCGTCATTCCTGGGATGCAATGCCTTCGCCACCGCCGCCGGAGGACCGGGGCCATTACCTGTTTCTCGGCCGCCTGATTCCTGAAAAGGGACTGGCCACGCTGATCCAGGCCTGGCAGGAGCTGCACCGGCATCTGGGCGCAAATACGCCGCAGCTGCACATCGCCGGCGAGGGGCCGCTTGAATCGTTGGTTAGGCAGGCCGCTGCTGACAGCCCATGCATCCGCCACCTTGGGCAAATCAGCGGCAGGACGAAGGCCGAGACTCTGCAAGGCTGTCGTGCGCTGGTCGCTCCATCCGTCTGGTGGGAGCCGCTGGGCCTGATGGTCTATGAGGCCTACGACCACGGAAAACCGGTGCTTGCCGCGCGCAGCGGCGGCCTGGGCGAAACGGTGCTGCAGGATGAAACGGGCCTGCTTCATGAGCCGGGGGATGTCGAAGGCCTGGTCCGGGATGTCCTCGCGATGGAGGCCATGACGGCGGAGCAACGCCAGGCCATGGGCGGCCGTGGACGTGACTGGCTGCTGCGCGAGGCTTCGGTCGCCCTCTGGCAGGACCGGTTTGACGCCATCCTGGAACAGGCGTTGATGGAGCATCGCAGGCCCTCGTGACTTCCGCTCTTTCAGACCTTCTCAGAACTCGCTTCGGCCATGATTCGTTCCGGCCCGGCCAGGAGCAGGTGATGCGCACGCTGCTGGAGGGACGCAGCACCCTGGCCCTGCTGCCGACCAGCGCGGGCAAGAGCCTGTGCTACCAGCTTCCCGCCCTGCTGATGGACGGCCTGACGCTGGTGATCTCGCCGCTCATCGCACTCATGAAGGACCAGGTGCAGTCCCTGCGGAAGCGCGACATTGCCGCTGCAAGGCTCGACTCCTCCATGACCGCCGCCGAGTTGGACAAGGTCTTTGCGGACATCCAGGCCGGTGCGGTCAGGCTGCTCTACATCGCCCCGGAGCGGCTGATGAACGAGGCCTTCATCCGACGTCTCCAGTCCATGAAGGTGGCGATGATGGCGGTGGACGAGGCCCACTGCATCTCCGAGTGGGGACACAGCTTCCGCCCGGAATACCTGCGCCTGGCCCATGTCGCCCGCGAGCTGGACATCCGTCCGGTTCTGGCGCTGACGGCCACGGCGACGCCTGCGGTGGCCCGGGACATCCTCACGGCCTTCGGCATTGCCGGGACCGACCTGGTGCGGACGTCCTTCCGCCGGCCTAACCTGCATTTCTCCATCACGCCCTGCCCGTCGGAGCGGAGGAAGGAGCTGCTCGTGCGCAGGCTGAAGGAACGCGGTGGCGCCGCCGTGGTCTATGTCACGCAGCAGCACACGGCGGAGGAGGTGGCGACATACCTTCAGCGGCAGGGCCTGAAGGCGCAGGCCTATCATGCCGGGCTGCCGGATGAGCATCGTCATGCCGCCCAGGATGACTTCATGAAGGGCGCGGTGGACGTCATCGTCGCCACGATCGCCTTCGGCATGGGCGTGGACAAACAGGACGTCCGTGCGGTCTATCATTACAACCTGCCGAGAAGCCTGGAAAACTACCTGCAGGAGGCGGGGCGTGCCGGCCGTGATGGCGAGGTGTCCCTGTGCGAGGTGCTGGCCTGCGCGGATGACCGCCTGGTCCTGGAAAACTTCATCCATGGCGTCGTGCCGACCGCCCAGGCCCTGCGCCAGCTGGTGGATCATCTGCTGAGAAAGGGACGTGAGTTTGACATCTCGCTTTACGAACTCGCCCAGGCCACGGACATCCGGCCTCTGGTGATCGAGACGGTTCTGACGCATCTGGAACTGCGCGGCCTGCTCAGGCCGCTGGGATCCTTTTACTCCACCTATCAGTTCCGCCTTCTCCAGCCTGAGGCACGCGTGCTGGCCGGGCACAAGCCCGAGCGGCAGGCCTTTCTTCGCCGTCTATTTTCCGCCGGGGTGAAACGCACCCGCTGGACCACGCTGAACCTGGACGAGGCCGTCGTGCAGGTGGATGCGGACCGCGGCCGGATTCAGGAGGCGCTGACCTGGCTGCAGGAGTCGGGTGACATTGAATTGAAGCCCGGCGGCCTGCGGCAGCGCTGGTGCCTTGCGGCGGACGGAGAGGTTCCGGACCCGGAGACGGTGAGCCTGGAATTGCAACGTTTGTTCGCGGAACGGGAGCGCCGGGACCTTGGCAGACTCGGAGAGGTGCTGGAACTGATGACGGACCGGGGCTGCATCACCGGCCGGCTGCTGCGTCATTTTGGCGAGGAGCCGGAAGGCGCCTGCGGGACCTGCTCGGGCTGCCTCGAACAGATGGAGGGCGCCTCCGTGGAAGGTCCTCGCGAACTTCCCTGCTCGACCATCGCCGGCATCACCAGCGGCGATGTCCTGGAGATCCGGCGCATTGTCGATGAACGTCACCCGGCCCTCCGGGCGCCGCGCCAGCTCGCCCGTTTCCTGTGCGGCATCACCAGCCCGGCGACGACCCGCGCCCGGCTGACCCGTCATGACAGCTTTGGCCTGCTGGAGCGCGTGCCGTTTGTGGAGGTGCTGGCCCAGGCGGAGTCGATGATGTAGGCGAGGTCGCGGCCTGATGAGGGTGCCAGGCGCAAGATTGGCGCACAGGTCACTCGTGAAAGAAAGGTCCGGCGGTGTCATGGAGCGTTTCATTCCCACCCTCCCAGTGATCAGGCCCGCCCTTCAGATCCTCTTTTTCATCGCCCTCTCCGCCTTCGCGGCGGAGCCGCCGAAGCTCGACTTCGTCCGCTACATGGAGGGCAAGTACCTGTTTGAGCGCAACTGCCAGGTCTGCCACGGCGCGCGCGGGGACGGCAACGGCGAGATGGCCCCGACGCTGAGCCCCAGGCCGAGGTCGTTCCGCGAGGGCATGTTCAAGTTCCGCACCACCCCCTTCGGCACGCTGCCGACGGAGGACGACCTTCGCCACACGATCAAGCACGGCCTGACGGGCACGGCGATGGGCATGTTCTCCCAGCTGACGGATGATGACGTCACCTCGCTGATTGAATATGTGAAGTCCTTCTCGCGCCGCTGGCGCAAGGCGGAGAACTACGCGGAACCGCTGACGTTTCCGGAGCCTCCCGCCTGGCTGGAGGATGCCAAGGCCCGGGCCGCCCAGGCGGAGAAGGGCAGGGTGCTTTTTGTGACGCATTGTTCGGCCTGCCATGGGGCCGCGGCCGATGGCCGGGGGCCGGCGGTGCCCGGGCTCAAGGATGTCTGGAACTTCCCGGCGCGGCCCTCGGACCTGCGCCAGCCGCATCTGCGCTGCGGGGACCGTCCGCAGGATGTCTATCGCGTCCTGGCCACCGGCCTGAACGGCACACCGATGGTGAGTTTCGAAGGCACGCTGACTCCGGAGCAGCGCTGGCAGGTCATCGCCTGGATCTTCACGCAGAAGCTTCCGGACGTGCCGACCCTCGGCAATGCACCGCCGCGCGAGACGGCGAAGACCGGGACGAAATAAGCAAGCATCCTTCGGCTTTGTTTCGCGTCCGCGTGGATTTCCAAATCCGCGTCAAGGCGGTTCGCCCAAGCAAGGCCGGAAGTGCCTTCGACCTGCTTCAACCCAATGCAGGAGTCCAGCGGGCGAATCATCCTGACGAGCTGCTCCCAGATCCCCCCGGCATTCAGCGCCGCAGCGGAGATGGAGCGTCGCCTTCCGCGCAGGCTGGGTCAGTGAGGAAGTTCCTGAAGGAAACGCAGAACGAACCCCCAGGAAGACAGAGGGTAGTCGTCAGGCTGTTGAGCCTTGAGCTGATCTTTCGTTATTCAACGAGCTACTGTGGGGAGTTTGCCAACTCATTGCAGCCGCACCAGCACCAGGCCGCTGACGATCAGGAGGGCGGCGGCGAGGCGGGCGGGGCGCAGGGGTTCCTGGAGGAGCAGCGCGGCGAGGAGCACGCCAAAGAGCACGCTCGTCTCGCGCAGCGCGGCGACGAGGGCGATGGGGGCCTGTGTCATGGCCCAGATGGCGATGCCGTAGGAGATGAGCTGCATCGCGCCGCCGCCGAGGCCGCGTCGCCAGTGGCGCTGCATGGCGGGGATCACGGGTCGGCCCTCGCGGATGAGCGCATAGGGCAGCATGACCGCGGCGATGCCGGTGAACAGCCAGACGGAGTAGGCCTGCGGATCCTGCGAAAGGCGGCCGCCGATGCCATCGAAGACCGAGTAGGCGCAGATCATGAGCGCGGTGAAGAAGGCGAAGCCGATGGCATGGAGGTCGAGATGCCCCACGCCGCGCCCGCCGCGTGCGGAGAGCATGAAAACGCCGGCGATGAGCGCGGCGATGCCCGCCCAGCCTGTGACGCTTTGCTTCTCACCGATCCAGAGTGCGGTGCAGACCGCCGTCATGAGCGGGGCCGCGCCCCGGGCGATGGGATACACCTGGCCGAGATCGCCCACGCGGTAGCTCTCGATCAAGCCCGCGAAGTAAAACAGGTGCAGGATGACCGAGGCGATCAGCCAGGGCCACGAGGCCGCCGCGGGCAGTCCGGTGACAGGCAGCAGCGCCAGCGAGACCGCGCCCGCGCCGAGGGAGATCAGCGTCGTCGTCCGCAACGGCGTGAGCCCGATTTTGATGAGCACATTCCACCCCGCATGACAGGCCGCCGCGAAGAGCACGGCGAGGAAGACGAAGTTGTCCATGGAACGAGGCATCAGGGCAGGACTGGATGCTTGGACAGCGGCGGCAGGCGTGCAAGGCGGGTTGCGGCCTCTTCACCAAGGAAAACGGCCTCGCGCCTTCAACGCGGGCCTTGAAGGGCTGACGACTCAGCGCCCCCGGTTCAAATTCGGCGTGGGTTGGAAGCCTCCCCCTCGCTTCTCTCTAGCCACCCGGCTCGGCGATGAGACGGTGAGCGTAAGATTTTGTCAGAGCAGGAAGGTTCGGGGCAAGGAATTTTTATGAGGTCGCGCTCACGAAGCTAAAAGTGGAGACAGCGGCGGGCATGTGCTTCAAGATGCAAACTCCAGCGTTCCTCCCTAAAATCAGATAACGGCTCCGATGACAAATCAAGACACTCAACACCTGATCGACCTCGTCGAGCGGCAAACCGGTTATCGCGTGACGGTTGATGTCATCTCGGGAATTCATGAGCACGCTCAAATGATCACGGCTCGGCCAGAGGCTCCTGCACACCTCATACGGGTAAATGCTGACCGCCGCCAACACGCGGATTACATCGTCGCCGTCCAGTGCGGGATGATTCTGGTGCTATGGTCGGACCCGACCAAAGTTCCCGGGATGGCGTTTGAAAAGACGAAGTGTGATTTCTTGGCTGGCAAATGGGCGAAGACCAAACAACTCGCAGCGCTGCCTGCCGAGACCGCAGCGAGAACAGCGAACTTCTATGTCGAAAGCCTGCTGCGGCAGGTGAATTCAACACCGCTTGAGATTCGTGTGGCGAATCTCTGCTATGAGTCTTGTCCCAGCCTGCGTGAGATGCAGGCAGAGTCGTTCAATGCACATTTGCGCGGCATTTCGGAAGCATTCTCGCCAAAGATAAAGGAAATCGCTCCGGCGGATGTTTTTCAGAAGAACGTGGCAATGAACGCTGCGTTGGCGCTGAACTGGGCGCGCCTTTCTGGCAGTCGGATGTGCCTCCTGCCGTATGAGAGCACGGGGCATGTCGAAGCTGGCCAGAAACTACTGGATGAAGTTGATGCCGTGCCTGCGCACACGTCTGAAAATCACATGCGAACTGTCGACGCATGGGCAGAGGCGCTTACGCTTCGCACTCTCTATCGATGGGAACTTTCAAACCGATGCCAATAAATCCCGAACCCTTTTCTTTCCAGTATCCGATAGCGGACTTCGACCTGACGAAGCTGCCGGTTAATCCTGAACTCCTCCGTGGAAACCCGGCGATGCTGGCATCTGCGGTCCAAACCTTCTATCAGGACTGCTTTCGCAAGCTGGGCGGAACGGCCAATATCTTGGTTAAGGACGGTGTTGTGTCCGTGTCTTGGCTTCCAAAGGCAGGAGATCCGGCTGAACAAGTGATGGAGCATGCGTTGAGCCTGCTTCGCCAAGGTGACTACCAAACGGCGGAGCCACTCCTTCGAGCCCTTATCGCCCGCGATGCGAATCATGCCGACGCTCTTTACAATCTCGGCATGATGTTGAGTGACCAGCGCAAATTGACCGAGGCAGCATCATTGCTTGCTCGGTTTGTCAGTTTGGTGCCGGACAGCTCAAATGGCTGGACGGCGTTGGGTGTGGCAGAGTCTCGCAACGGAAATGTCCAAGGTGCAAAGACCGCACTGAGGCAAGCCTTGGAGATTGATCCTCAAAACGCCTATGCGCTGCGCAATCTCGGCGCTGTCTTGATGAATGAATCTCCCGAGGAGGCTCTGCCGGTCCTGGCCCAAGCCGCCCGTCTGATGCCACAAGACCAAGCGGCCCAATACGGACACGCGCAATGCTTGCTGCAGCTTGGGCGGACTGATGAGGCCGATCCCATCTTCGTGAAGGCCATTCAACTGAGTCCCCTCAGTGATATTGCCGAACTGGCACGCACCGCGCGGACTTCAATCGCCCACCAATCCATGCGGTCTGCTGTGGGTGGCGGCGCACGGCCTGATGCCGTCATGTATTGCCTGGACGCTCTTCAGAAGTTTCGTGACTTGGGAAAAACGAAGACGGGGGCCATCGTGTTCGAGATTGCCATGCTTGGCCGCAGCGGTTTGGACATCAATGATCCGGCGAAGAAGTATACACTGCGCAGCCTGCCTGGCAGTTTCTCCGGACTTCAATTGGTCTCGTTGATGTATACAGGGATGCAACTGGTCGATCCGAGTGTTGATGCAGGGATTGATCTATCCAAAGAGTATGCTGCGGCCAAAAGGCTTCTGGAACAGGAATCCTCAGAGTAACCACTGACGAAGTAATCACCCATGAAAGTCCTTATTGTTTATGTCGGTCAAGGAAGCACCGAAAACTATGAACACGGTATTCAAAATGGTGTGTGGGGCTTCAAGCCTAACAAGCGACCGAATGTCGACTTTGGGCCAGGCGATTACATTTTGTTTGGACGAGATTTTAAGGGCGGGTCTCCTCGCTTGCCTGCATCCGAATGGACCAAACATAGTCTGGGGGAAATTGCCTGGGCAAAGATAACGTCGAAATTGGAGGCCAAGACAGGGTTCGAGTGGCCAGATGAGCGCCGAACAGCCCAAGTGATCTATCCGTTTCGACTCACATTTGCAGAAACGAAAAGAATTAAGCGCGACATAGAACTGTCCGGAAAAGAGGGTCTTTGGCAAACGGCGCGGTTTTGAGTTGAAGGGTTGAGAGGGTTTGGAAGTGTTGGGGGATGACGGACCGGGACTTTTTCTACAAGACGCTGGGGCTGAGCGAGCCCTGGGAGGTCAA
>JBIJBP010000076.1:0-24400 GCA_044345155.1 Prosthecobacter sp.
CGGGCACCAGCACCTGGCGGGGTGTCAGCCCGGAAAGCTCGCCATGAACCACGCCCAGTTCAATCTGGAGCAGGTCAGACTGCAGCAGGCGATGCAGGGGCAGGCCGGACGCTTTGCACAGACCGTCCAGCACCGCCTTTTCCATCAGGCTGACTCCAAGGTTCGCCAGCAGCGGCGGCTGGTTTCGCACACGAGCCCAGCTGGCCTGCTCATCATAAAGATCCTTCCACCAGGAAAAGAAACCCACCGGCCCTGAGGCGGCATTTTCTGCAATGCGGGCGGCGTTCTGGATGACCGCCAGCATTTCGGCCAGGTCCTGCTCGAGCGTGGTGTCGGGATGCTTGGTGAACCATTTGGGCGCCAGTCCTTCAGAGGTGACTCCCCGGACCTCCCGGCCGTCCACCTCAAGCACGGCCGTCACAAACAGATGCGGCAGCGAGGTCAGGCTCGCGATGCCGTACCTGAAGGGAAAACGCGTCCGCATCGGCAGGACGTGGAACTGGAGGTCTTGAAGGCGAAAGTTCATCAGCAAAAAGGCGGAGCGGAAGAATCAGGAAAAGAGGCTCATCTGCCTCGTCACCTCCTCGACAGGGGGCGGAGGAGCGATGACGGACCGGCGCCTGGCGACATCGACGGTGCCGGTCACCTGATGGCGTTCGGCACAGATGACACGGGTGTCCTTGACGCCGACACGGTGCAGGGACTCCTGCATGCGCTTCACCACGCGGTCGGGATCGTTGCAGTCGTCGCTGAGATGCCCCAGCACGACATGATGCAGGTCGGGGTGGGCCACGGCCTCCAGAAGCTCGGCGGCCTGGTCGTTGGAAAGATGCCCGTGACGCGAGCTGATCCGCTGCTTGGTCGCCCAGGGGCGCTTGGTATCGGCGTCGAGAAGCTGGCTGTCGTAGTTTGCCTCGATGAACAGGCTGTCACTGGCCTTCAGACGATCCTTGATCAGGTTGGTGACATAACCAACGTCGCTCAGCAGGCCCAGCCTCGACTCCTCGTCGGCAATGACGAAACCGACGGGATCGACGGCGTCATGAGGCACGGGGAAGCACTCCACCCGAAGGTCCTGGATGTCGAAGGCGCTGCCGGTCGTCATCACCTTCCAGCCCGGCCTGCCCCGAAAGCTCAGGCTGCCCAAAAGCGCCTCCTGGGTCAGGGCCGTGGCATAAAGGCACAAGTCGCGTTTGCCGCTCAGCACCTCCAGTCCGCCCGTGTGGTCCTGGTGCTCATGGGTGAGCAGGATGCCGTCGATCTGCCCCAGGGAAAAGCCGGCCGCCTCAAGCCGCAGGCAGATCTGCTTGGCGCTCAGGCCGGCATCGACCAGCAGGGTGGTGCGGGGCGTGGACACGATGGCGCAGTTGCCTGAGCTGCCGCTGCCGAGAACTGTGAGTCGCACCATGATTTCGCCGCACTAGAGCCGGTTTTCACGCCATGCAAGAACGGCGTCGCCCAGGCTTCAGCGAAGCTGGATGAGCAGCTCCCTCATGCGCAGCTCGATGTTCAGCAGGCTGGCCTGGACATGACCGAGCCACTGCCTGTCCGTACCTGGTGTGGACTGTTGCACAAGCCTGTCGGTGGCGTTCAGGGCGGCCGAAAAGAGCGGCAGGGACTGCTCCAGGTCCACCACCAGGAAATGCCAGTCCGATTTGTCCTGCACGGAAAAACGCTTCAGGATGTGGACCAGATGCGCGGAGAGGTCCGCCACGGTGGAGAGCAGCTGCACCACGGCAGGACGGTTGCGTACCTCATGGGTATCATTCAGCAGATGCTCAAAACGCTTCAGTTCCTGGGCCAGCGCCACCGCCCTCCGGCCAGGATCCGTGGCCCCCTTGTCCCCCTTGCCGGCCATGAGGGACCTCGTTGCAGGCTCGTCAAAATCGGCAAACGGGTTGCCCGCCACCGCCTTGGGTTCAAATGGATCCGCCATGCCGGGCGCGTGCAGGGCTGTGGCACCGCCACCCTCGGCATCCCGCGAGGAAAGCAGGAAATGTTTTCTTCGCGCCCGGGCCTGACGAAGTTGCATCGCCTCCTCCTCGGCGCTCAAAGGCCACAGGGGGGCGCTGACTCGAAGCTGAAGATGCCAGGATTGAATGAGAATCCGCTGGGCCTGCTCATTGAACCACTCGAAGAACAGCAGGTTCTTCAAACCGGAGGGATCGGGAAGCACGCTGTCCCCCGCCCTCCGGCGTCGGGGCAGCCGCGAAACTCGGTTGGAAGCCGTCATCACCCCGGTGAAACCGACCTGCGACTGAGACATCCAGGCCACGTCATCCAGGTTGGCGTTGGGAAGCGGATTGTGGAAGTCCACCCGGCACCCGGCGATGTCACGCATGAAGTTCCCCACCAGCTCAACACGGACCGGCCTGCTTACTCCGGCAAGATGAAGCTGGCCGGTCACCAGGCCGGGAACTTCATTGGAAAGATGGCCGCCGAGGAGGGAGGATTCGAGGCAAAGGATCATTAGCGTTGTAAAATCTATAATCAGAAGGAAACTCCGGCAAGGCACAAAGCGTGGAACATCAGGATCTACGCGATGTTTTTCACATGCACGCCCCGGATTGACACACTTCCCCTGACGTGTCACAGAGCGCGCCACTTCCGCCCCCCATGAAGTACCTCACCGTCATCCGACACGCCAAGTCGAGCTGGGACCAGCCCGGCCTCGCGGATCATGACCGTGCCTTGAACGAACGCGGGAAAAAGGCCGCCCCTGCCGTGGCGGCCTTCCTCCATAAAACCTACTTTGGCGCAGGCGGAGCCCCAGCCCTGCTGCCCAAGCCGGACCGCCTGGTCAGCAGCACCGCCCTGCGCGCCCTCAGCACTGCGCAGATCGTGCGTGAATCCTTCGCCCTGCCCACCGAACATCTGCTGCTCGACTCCCGGCTCTACCTGGCGGAGGCGGACACGATTCTGGATGTCGTCCGTCAGTTCGACGAAAGCTGGCAGCACGTCATGATCTTCGGGCACAATCCCGGCCTGCATGAATTCTCCGAACGCCTGCTGGCTCGCGCTCATGTGGCCAGGATGCCCACCTGCAGCACGGTGATCATGGCCATCCCCACCGAATACTGGGGGCTGGCAGAATGGAGCATGGCCCAACTCATCGGCCACATCACCCCCAAGTCCCTGGAGCGTCGTTTTCCCGAACTATGTCAGGGCATCTCCCGCAGCGACGGCGACGACTGACCGCTCCGCAGGCCCGGCTCAGGCCCTCCATTCAAGCCCCAGCCGTGCGTAGAGCTGGTCGATGGCCTTCTGGATGCGTTCACGGGCGCTCAGCCTGGAGAGCCAATCCGCAGGAATGCCCTCCATGCCATGCACCGCCCCCATCCAGGCACCGATCATCGCCGCCCTCCCGGCACTGTCCCCCCCGGCCCGCAGCGTGGCGAGGATGGCGGTGGTGAAATCCTCATGATGCCGGCAGGCGGCATGCAGGGCGGATGGCAGGCTCTGCGGCAGCGGACAGCCCTGGCCAAAACGCCCCGTCGCCGTTTCCGCATCAAACTCCCGCAGCATGTGGGCAAACTCAAAATAGTCCGAACCGTCGCAGCTGACCTCGCGTGACTTACGGGTGTTCTCAAAGGCCGTCATGAACGGCAGGCCTTCCAAAAGCTGGCGCAGCAGCACCGCATGAGCGGCAGCACAACCGAGCGCCGTCGGATGATTCTGGGTGACCCGCGTCAGCCGACCAACGGCATCCAGCATCTCCACCATCGGCCTCTTCTGATAGGCGGCCACCAAAGGGGCCAGACGGGTCACGGTCGCAGGCTGGTCGTCGTAGGCGCCATTTTGGAAGTTGTCAGGATCCGCAGCCATCCTCTCCAAGGCCTCTCGCGTGGCATGATCCCGGTAGCTTTTGCAGATCGAGCTGCCAAAGAAGCCTGAAAGCCGGACCCCGAAGTCCGATTCCCGAAACTCTCCCCCGCAGGCGGCCAGGGACTCCAGCAGCAGCAACGCCGCGTCCCCGTAATGAGTGAAGTCACCGCTCTGCTTGCCTTCGTGATAATGCCCGGGCTTCGGCGTTTCAAAGCCCTGCACGCCCTCGGGAAACCGCCGCCTCATCTCCTCCAGATCGTAAATCCAGTGTGTCCCCAGCGAGGCCGCATCACCGAGAAACTGCCCCCAGATGGCGGCGGTGAGTCTGGATTCGGGAGTGGGCATGAGAAAAGAACGAGCTGTGGCGTGCCTAAAGCATACGTCACATCAGGCATGGTTCACAACGAACGTGACGATGTTTTCGTCACCTCAATCTTTGCCTTTCATGGCTAACCCGGCTCCAGGTCACTTTTTCACCTCAGGCAGGACGTTCACACCAACGGCACGGGCCTTGCCAAGGTACTCCTTGGCGAGCTTGCTGACATCCGCCTTGCTGATCGCGGTGAAGTCGGAGATGAGGTTCCGGCTCCAGTCGATCCTCTCCGGGTGCTCCTGGCAGTTGCGGACGACGTTCTGCGCCCAGTAGCGGTTGTCACGGCGCATCTGCTCAAGCTGGGAAAGGATCGGCTTCTTCGCACGGTCAAACTCGTCATCACTGATCTCGCCGCCGGCGAGTTCATCGGCGATCTTGATCACCAGCTCGCTGATCGGCGCGGCCTGCTCAGGCTTGCATTCGATCATCGCCGTCATGTAGCCATAGCCGGTGAAGGTGTCGCTGGCGACATGGTAGCAGGCGGGGCTGTAGGTTTCCCCGAGCTCCTCACGCACCTTCACCCTCAGGCGATCGTCTAGGATGGAGCCAAGCAGGGTGAGGCGGCGGGTGCGCTTGATGTCCAGCATGTCGCCCGTGGGCCAGTAGAGGGCCGCCACGGCCTTGGGGATTTCGGTTTCAAACTTCAGCGTCTCGGAACCGGGCGCCGGGAAGGCCACCTGACGCTCCTGGGCATACGCCGGCTTCTGCGCGGCACGTTCCGGCAGAGCCCCCAGCGTACTGCCAATCGCCTTCAGGGCGGCCTTGGGCTCAATGTCACCGACGATGGAGACCTCCAGGTAATCCGACGCGAGCGGTGTCTTCAGCCATTCAGCAAGCTCGGCGAGGTTGCGCTTTTCCATCTCGGCCTTGGACGGGAAGCCAAAGCGGAAGTCGCCGCTGTGGATGTAGGACACCACCTTGTCATTCATGACTCCCTCGGCGGTGTGCGCGAGCTGGATGTACATCGGCTCCAGGTTCTGGCGGAACTGACGCTCCGCCTCCTCACGATAGCCGGGGGCGACCAGGAAGGCCGTCAGCAGCTGCAGCTGGGCTTCGAGATCCATCGGCGTGGTGCGGCCGCTCAGGGTGAAGGCCTCGTCGGCCACATTGAAGTCCATGCTGACCGTCTTGCTGGCAAACAGGCGGCGCAGGTCATCGGCATTATGGGCCTTCAGGCCCCCGAGGATGAAGGTGCTCTGGGCAAAGGGAACCAGGCCCGGCTTGTCCTTCGGGGCCGTCAGCTTGCCGCCGCCGAAGTTGAGGGTGACACGCACCGTGCCCTTTTCAAAGGGCGTCGGCTTGATGTTGGCGCGGACCTGGTTGGCAAACACCGCCTGGGTGACCTCCAGTTCCCCAACCAACTTTTCAGAAGTGACTTTGCCCGCCGGGCCAAAGTCGGTGTAGGCAAAGCTTCCCGTCTCCTCCTTCTTCGGCGCCTCGACAGGCCGGGCCTGGCTTTCCTTGTAGGCGCCGATGATCCGGGCGGAGGCATCCCCCTCCAGCTTCAGCTTGCCGCCCAGGAAGATCTGCACGTCCTTGCTGTTCCAGCTTTCCACAAAAGCCTTGTGGCACTCCTCCTGGGTCAGGCTGGCGACGGCCGTCTTGACGCGAAGCAGGTCCTCCATGGGATGCGTGAAGACCTTCTTCGCGGCCAGCACGCTGACCAGCCCGCTGGCCAGGTCGCGCGACTTGCGGGAGTCGGCCTGGGCGGCGCGCAGTTCCACGGCCTTCAGCAGCGAATCCCTGGCCTCGGCAAACTCGGCGTCGGTGAAGCCATGCTCCACGGCGCGGCGCACCTCGGTCTCCACCAAACCCAGCGACTTCTGCCAGTTTTCAGGGGCGCACTGCGCCATGGCGCCGACCACCTCGACAAACTCCAGGTATTCATAGCTGTAGGACTCGGCCCCAAGGATCGGCGTGCCCTCCGCCTTCGCCAGTTTGGAGAACCTTTGGTTCAGCATCGCGTCGGCGAGGTCGCGCACCATCTTCTCCCGGCGGGTGGCCCCGGTGTCGGGCTTGTTCTTCGCGGGACGCACGATCTCCACGGAGATGTCCAGCGCCTTGGCCTCCATCTCGGTGTGCAGCCGGGCGATGATGCCGCGGCCGGTGCTGATCTTGCCAAGGTCGGGATCCGCCGCGTCTTCGCCCGCTGGCACAGCGTCCTTGAAGTTGTTTTCAATCTCACGCTTCACCAGGGCCACGTCCGGGAAGTCGCCCACGGCCACGATCATCGCCCGCTTCGGGGTGTACCACTTCTTGTAAAAGTCCACAAAGCGCTGACGGCCCATGGTCTTCAGCGTCTTCTCGATGCCGATCGGCAGGCGGCGCGGCAGGATGGAATCCGGCAGCGCAAACTCATAGCCGGCGATCTGAGTGCGATACTCGATGCTGTCACGGCTCAGCTTCTCGCTCAGGATGATGCCACGCTCCTTGTCGATCTCCTTCTCCCCCAGGTTCATGCCGTCGAGGTAGTCGCGGAACAGCTGCAGGCCTTCGAGGATGTACTTCGGCTCCACCTTGGGAAGCTCGAGCATGTAAACCGTCTCCTTGAAGGAGGTGTGGGCGTTGGTGTCCGCACCAAAGCCCATGCCCAGGCGCTGGAAGTACTCCACCATTTCACCGCCCGGGAAATGCCGGCTGCCGTTGAAGGCCATGTGCTCCAGAAAGTGCGCCATGCCCTGCTGGTCGTCCTCCTCCATCAGCGAGCCGACATCCATGTAAAGGCGGATGCTGGCGCGTCCGGGAGGCTCCACGTTGGGCAGGATGACGTAACGCAGGCCGTTCTCCAGCTGGCCGAAGGTGGCCTTGATGTCGGGTTTCAGATCGCTCTTCGCCTGCGGCCACTCGGCCTGGGCGAAGGTGAAGGCGAAAAGACAGAACGCAGCGGCGCGGATCAGGAACTTCATGGGTGGGGTCAGAAACAAACGACGGAAGGCGCGATTCTGTCGAGGAAATGTTGCTCTTCCCGAAAGGATTGCACCCCGGCCGGGCCTGTTCAAACCAGCCCCCGCCTTGCCAGGGATTCCTCCATGGCCTTTTCCACAAGGCGGACCGCCAGCTCCTGGGTTGCATCGTCCAGGGCGGCGTTGGCCTTTTTGAGGGAGGCGGCGTCATGAACCGGGGCCTCCAGCAGCACCTTCACCTCGGCGGCCGTCTGCTCGATGACGGAACGCTCCTCGGCCGTCACCGAGTCACCAAACTGCTCCAGAGCCGCCGCCACTGCGGGCAGCAGTTCCTCGGCCTTCAGCTTCGCCTCGGTCCAGATCCGCTCGTTCATGTCCTCGAAGGCATGTTCGACGCTCTCGGCGATCATCTGCTCCACACGTTCGTCATCGACATCGACGGCGGTGTTTTGAATCTCCAGCACCGTATCCTGGCCGGTCACCGTGTCACGGGCCAGCACCTGCAGGATGCCGTTGGCGTCGATGGAAAACTGCACCCCCACCCGGGCGCTGCCCTTGGCCCCCGGAGGAAAGGGCACGACCACGCGGCCCAGCTCCCAGTTGTCCTTCGCCAGTTCACGCTCGCCCTGCAGCACGCGGATCAGCATGTCCTGCTGATTGGCCACCGCATTGGTGAACATCTCGCCCGCCTTGCAGGGAATGGTCGTGTTGCGGGGGATGATGACGTTCATCAGGCCGCCGAAGGTTTCGATGCCGAGCGAAAGCGGCGTCACGTCCAGCAGCAGCACGTTGCGCAGGCTGCCGCTGAGGATGCCCGCCTGGATGACCGCCCCCAGGGCCACGGCTTCATCCGGATTTTGCGTGGTGTTCGGCTCGCGTCCAAACAGCTGCGCCACATGCTGACGGACGAAGGGGATGCGCGTGCTGCCGCCCACCAGCACCACTTCATCCAGCTCCTCAGCCTTCACGCCGGCATCGCTCAACGCCCTTAGGCAGTGGGCGCGGGTCCTTTCCACCAGCGGCCGGATGATCTTCTCCAGCTCCGCCCGCGTGACCTCCACCGAAAGACTGTTCCTGCCGTCATAAAACGGCAGTTCGATGCGCACGCTCTCCTCGCTGGAAAGCCGCTTTTTCGCCGCTTCGGCCACCTCGACAAAACGGGCGGGATCGACCCCTTCCGGCGCGATTTTCGCCGCCAGCGCACGGTCCAGGTCATCCCCGCCAAGCTGGGTGTCACCAGCGGTGCTCAGCACCTGAAAAACACCCTCGCGCATCTCCAGTACGCTGATGTCAAAGGTGCCGCCACCAAGGTCGTAAACGGCGATCTTCTTTCGGTCGGCCAGCTTGTCCAATCCGTAGGCCAGCGCCGCCGCCGTCGGCTCGCTGACAATCCGCTCCACCGTCAGTCCCGCCAGCTCGCCCGCCTGCTTGGTGGCGTTGCGCTGGGCGTCATTAAAATAGGCCGGCACGGTGATGACCGCACGGCTGACGGGCTGTTCGAGGGCTCGCTCCGCAACGGCCTTCAGGCGCTTCAGGATCTCCGCCGAAACCATCACGGGCGACACGCCAAGCTCACGAAGATCATACGGAGGCTGCCAGGCCCCTTCCCCGCCGCGCCGGCCAATCAGCCGCTTCACGCTGGTCACGGTGCGGCTCGGCTCCAGCGTGCGCTTCCGCAACGCCGCAGCACCGACCAGCACCGAACCATCACGGCCATAATGCACGGCCGAGGGCGTCAGCCGCGATCCCTCTTCATCCGCAAGCAGGATGGGGAAGCCGCTTTCCACCACGCCCACAAGCGAGTTGGTGGTGCCAAGATCAATGCCAAGGAGGGGGGAGCTGGAGGGATTCAAGGCGGTGTCAAAAAGGTCGGATGCCTGCAAATGGCCGCAGGCTCCAGGTCATGGCAAGCAGAGATGTCCCGTCGTGAAAACCTGACAATCCAAGGCTGGGAGCTTCGCCACGGCTTCTTTGCCGATCCAGGATTGCCAAACCCGCCGTCAGCTTCCAAAATCAGCGCGTCATGCAGCCACTGATCAAATCCATCAAGGACGGAACCGCCCTCACCGAACGCCAGATCCAGGAAGTCTCGGCCTTCCTGGTCGATGAGCAGGAGTCGGCGGAAACCAAGGCCAGCATGCTGCGCGCCCTGGCCCAGAAGGGCGAGACGCCCGATGAAATCGCCGGCTTCGTGAAGGAGTTCCTCAAGCTGGCGGTCGATCCCGGCCTGGACCGATCCAAGCTCCCCGGCCCGATGCTGGACGTGGTCGGCACGGGCGGTGACAAGCTTCACCTCTTCAATGTCTCCACGACCGCCATGTTCATCCTCGCCGCCGGCGGCGTCTGCGTGACCAAGCACGGCAACCGTGGCGTCACCAGCAAGGCCGGCGGCGCTGATGTGCTCGAAGCCCTGGGCGTACGCATCGACCTGCCGGTGGACCGCGTGGCGCGTGGCATCGAGACCATCGGCCTGGGCTTCTTTTTCGCCCCCCGCTATCACCCTGCCTTCAAGGCTGTCGTCGAGGCCCGCAAGATCCTCGGTGCCGAGGGCCAGCGCAGCATCTTCAACCTGCTCGGCCCTCTGCTTAATCCCGCCCGCCCCGACTACCAGCTCATCGGTGTCTTCGACCCGGCCCTGACCCGCTCCTTCGGTGAAATCCTGCGAACCCTGGGCCGCAAGGGTGCCTGGGTGGTTCATGGCACGGTCAAGGACAACGGCGGCATGGACGAATTTTCCACCCTCGGTCAAAACCAGGTCTGCAAGCTCAGCGATGGCAGGCTTTCCTTCGATGTGGTGGACCCCCGCGACCTCGGCTTTGCCAAGGCAAGGCTGGCCGACCTGGTCGGTGGCGACGCCCAGGAAAACGCCATCACCATCGAATCCATTCTCAGTGGACGTGACAAGGGGCCCAAAAGGGACATCGCCGTTCTCAACGCCGCAGCAGGCCTGGTGATCACCGGCAAGGCTGCCGATCTACAGGCTGCCAAGGCACTCGCCGAATCCCTCATCGACCGAGGTGCCGCCCACGCCAAGCTGGTGGCACTCCGGGACTGGTGCTGAAAACAGTCAATATTCGAAACTCGAAATCCGAAACTCGAAATCCGAAGCTCGAAGTTCCCGAGCCCCTTTTTAAAGACACCTGATTCATCCAAAACTCCGCCCCCATCACCCTCGGTTCATTTACCGATCAACTCGATCCATCTGGGCGCACCTTACACCAAGGCCCGAGTTTCAGCTTCCAGGTTCCAAGCTTCCGGTTCGAGTTTTGAACTTCGGATTTCGAGTTTCTGATTTCAATTTCTCACTCCCTCTCCTCACGGAGCGGCACGACTTTGCGATCCAGATCATGGCTGGCGTGGATCTTCCTCACGGTGCCGCTGCGCGCCCTCATCAGGATGCTCCAGGTCTCCACCCGTCGGCCGATCATCCGCACGCCTGGCAGCAACGGGCTGTCACTGATGCCTGTCGCACAAAACAGGGCGCTTTCCCCCTGCACCAAATCGTCACTGCGCCACAGGGCGTTCATCTCGCCAGGCCCCACCTCGGCAGCCACCTCGGCTCGATGCTCCTCATTGTGAAACCACATCCGCACATCCATGTCGCCCCCGAGGCACTTCAAAGCCGCCGCCGCCAGCACCGCCTCGGGACTGCCCCCCATGCCGACATACAGGTCCACGCCGCTTTCCGGCAGCGAGGGCGCCACCGCCGCCGTGATGTCGCCGTCGGTGATCATGCGCAGCGCGGCTCCGCTGGCCCTCACCTCTTTCAAAATCCCGCTGTGACGTGGCCGGTCCATGGTCACCACCACGACATCCCTCACATGCTTGTCCAGCACCTTGGCGACAAACTGGATCACCTCGCCCAGCGGCCGGTCCAGCAGCGGATCACCGCCCGTTTCCGCCAGCGCCTTCTTCACGGCCGGCCCATAGGCCATCTTGTGGCTGTAGAAGCTCGGGATGTTCTTCATGGCGCACGGCGCGCCCTCCGGCACCTGCGCGGCAGCAATCACCGAGATGCTGTTCGGCGTGCCCTTGGCGATGTTCGTGGTGCCGTCAATGGGGTCGAGCGCGATGTCAAAACGCGGTGCCCCGGGCTTCCAGGTGCCCAGGTGCTCGCCCACAAAGATGCCCGGCGCATTGTCCTTGATGCCTTCGCCGATCACCACCTTGCCGCACACGTCCAGGATGTCGAAAACCCCGTAGATGGCATTGCAGGCCGCCGCATCCGCCAACTCCTTCTCACCCCGGCCCAGCCAGTGCACAGCCTCCAGGGCGGCGTTCTCCGTGGCACGCACGAATTCAAATTCAAGCAGGCGCTCAAGATCAAGAGGACTGCGCAGGGGAGGAAGACCGGCGGACATGGGAATCAGGGGTTGGCTGGTTAGGACGACTCCTCATCAAAGCCCAGTCTTTAAAAAACGAAAGCTGCGACATGAGGCGTGGATTGACGTTTTTTCATCCGCACGAGAAAAAACGTGCATCGCCACGTTGAGCTGCATCATCCTTGCCATCCCGATCCCGACCATGAAATCTCTGCCCCTCCTCCTGAGCCTCGCCCTGGCCGTCGCTGTCCAGGCTGCCGAACCTGTCACGATCAAGCTCTGGCCGAACGGTGCGCCGGAAAAACCGGGCACGAAGATCGAGGCGGAAACGGAAATCCAAAAGGGCGATGGCATCCGGCGTGTCACCAACGTTACCGTCCCCACCCTGACGATCCACCAGCCCGCCAAACCCTCCGGCACCTGCGTGGTGGTCTGCCCCGGCGGCGGCTACAGCATCCTCGCCATCGAACACGAGGGCACGAAGGTCTGCGACTACCTCAACTCCATCGGCGTCACGGCCGCCCTGCTGAAGTACCGCGTTCCTCGCCGCGACCCGCTGAATCCCAGCATCGAGCCCCTGCAGGACGCCCAGCGCGCCATCGGCATCCTCCGCCACCGCGCCGCCGAACTCGGCATCAAGCCGGACCGCATCGGCATCCTCGGCTTTTCCGCCGGTGGGCACCTGACCGTCATGTCGGCCCTGCATGCCAATGATCGCACCTATGAGCAGGACCCCGCCCTCGATGTGCCCGACGCCACGCCCAACTTCGCCATCCCGGTCTATCCTGCCTACCTGGTCAGCAAGGACGACACCTTCACCCTGCTTCCGGAAATCAAGGTCACCGACAAATCACCGCCCATGTGCCTGATCCACGCCCACGACGACAAGGGCGTCACCAGCGCCAGCTCCAGCGCCCTGCTTTACCTGGAGTACAAGAAGCTCGGCCTGCCCGCCGAACTGCACATTTACGCCAAAGGCGGCCACGGCTTCGGCATGAAAGACTCCGGCCTGCCCACCTCCACCTGGCACCTGCGCGTCGGCGAATGGATGAAAGCCATGGGATGGGTTGAGTGAAAAAAAAAAATCGAATTTCGAAGCTCGAAAATCGAAATCCAACCCCTGCCATTCGGACTTCGGATTTCGGAGCTCGGACTTCGGATTTCGGACTTCAGACTTCAGACTTCAGACTTCGGACTTCAGACTTCAGACTTCGGACTTCGGACTTCGGACTTCGGACTTCCTCACCGTTCCTTCCCCCTGCTCCCTCCCACGGTCTGCGGGGCCAGCCTGGCCCGCCAGATGTAGCGTTGGAACAGCACCTTCACGCTCGCCGTCATCGGCACCGCCAGGATCGCGCCTAACAATCCCCCCAGCAGCAGGCCCCACACAAGGACGCTGGCGATCACCGTCATGGGATGCAGCCCCACGGCCTCGCCCACGACCTTCGGGGTGATGAACAGGCCGTCGATCTGCTGCACCACGGCAAACACCACCGTCACCGCCAGCGGCAGCGCCCACCACGGGTCGGCCGGGAGCAGCGCACTGCCCCCCTGCACCGCCCCGATGACCACCGCGGGCACCCAGCAGAGCGCGATCCCCAGATACGGGATGATGCCCGCGATGCACAGCGCCAGGCCGATCAGCAGCCCGAAGTCCAGGCCGACAATCATCAGCCCGATGCCTGTGGCCAGGCCATTGATGACGCTGACAAAAAGCTGGCCGCGGAAGAAGGCCACCAGATAGCTGTTGATCTCCGTCAGGCAGGCCACCACCTCATCCTTGAAGGCGCTGGCCCGCAGCGGCAGGTAGTCCGACCACTGCTCCTTGATCTTCGCGCTCTCGATCAGGAAGTAATACAGGTACAACGGCACGATGATGAAGCTGAGCATCAGGCCAAAGGCGCCCAGGAAACCGCCGACGCTGCTGCCGATGAAATTGCCGATGCTTCGCAGCACCGAGGGCAGCGTGGTCTTCACCCAGTCGCCCGTCAGCAGGGTCTTGAAGTCGATGTTGAAGGCGGAGTCCGCAGAAACAGGAACATTGGCAGCCGCGGCCGCTGGAGAAGGTACCGCAGCCGCCTCGGCCGACGCGTTTTCCACGACCTCCACCGTCTCCGGCGGCAGGTGCGGCAGCAGGGCAAGGCCATAGTCGCGCTCGATCCGGTCGGAGAAGTTCACCACCGCCGTCCGCGCCTTCACGGTGTAACCCGGCACTTTCTTGGCTAGGTTCGCCGTCTGAACCACCAACTTGGGAACAATCCAGGTCCCCAGCCCGCCAAGGGCGAGCGAGAAGACGATAAACACCAGGACCACGGACGACTGGCGCTTCAGCCCGCGCTTCTCCAGCCACACCACCCCTGGCTCCAGCAGGTAGGCCAGCACGCCCGCCACGGCAAAGGGCACCAGGATCGGCTGGAGAAAGCCCAGGGTCTGCGTGCCCAGGTAGATGAACCCCACCGCCAGGGCCCCGATGACGGTCAGCGACACAGCCGTGACGGCGGTCCACAGGGCGTTCCTTTGAAAGGCAGTCGGAAGATTTTTCATGACTCGGAGGAGACGCCGGATTTCTGGCGCGCGCCGGTTCTAGCGAAACACGCGCAGGATGAGAATTGCAATTTGAACCTCATATTGTAGCCACCCGCTGCCCATGCTCCAGCTTCCCGACACCCCCTTTCAGGCGCTCATCTTTGACTGCGACGGCACTCTCGTGGACTCCATGCCCCTGCATTACCAGGCCTGGGTCGCCTCCCTGACCCATCACCAGGCCCCCTTTGCCTTCACCGAGGACTTCTTCTATTCCAAGGCCGGTGTCCGCGAACAGGACGTGGTGAAGGAGCTCAACCTGGAATACGGCACCCAGGTCGACCCCGATTCCGTCGCGGATTACAAGGCTTCGCTCTTCGAAAAGATGATCCACCAGGTGCCCGTCGTGCGCCCCGTGGCCGACTTCGCCCGGTCCATGCACGGCCGCGTGCCCATGTCCGTCGCCTCCGGCAGCGAGGAGCACATCGTCCGCGGCTGCCTGACCGCGAACGAACTGTTGCACCTCTTCGATGACATCATCATCACCCCCCGGCTCGTCGCCCGGGGCAAGCCCGCCCCCGACATGTTCCTGCTCGCCGCCGAGCGCATGGGCGTGAAGCCGCAGGACTGCCTGGTGCTTGAAGACGGTCAGTCCGGCATCGACGCCGCCAAGGCCGCCGGCATGAACTGGGTCTTCGTCCCCCGTTCACTGCGCTGACCCGGCCGCGCATTCCGCCGCTGCCCGCCATTGACCTCCTCCGCCCCGCCGCCCACTCTCGCGCCGCCCCAACCCATCATGGAACACGTCCTCGTCATCACCCGCCAGCTCCTCGATCAACTCGGCAGCTTCCAAGGCTTCCAGCCGGAGGTCGACCGCTACCTCCACGCCATGCTGGCCCCCGGCGCCAACTTCTTCATGGAACGCCCCGCCGCCGAGCTGGACCCCAGCCACAAGCAGCTCATCCCCTACTCCATCTTCCATCACGACGGCCGCTACCTCTGCTACACCCGCGGCGGCAAGAGCGGTGAAAAACGCCTCGTCGCCAAGTCCTCCGTCGGCATCGGCGGCCACATCAATCCGGTCGACCAGGGCCACGACGGCCTCGGCGAATCCATGTATTACAACAGCATCGAGCGCGAGATCACCGAGGAACTCGTCATCGGCGGCACCCACACCCAGGAGGTCATCGGCCTGATCAACGACGACTCCACGGAGGTCGGCAGCGTCCACCTCGGTGTCGTCCACCGCTTTGAACTCAGCAGCGACGACGTGAAGTCGAACGAGGACGCCATCCAGAACCTGCGCTTCCACACCCTGCAGGAGCTCGTCGATTCCCGCGACCAGCTTGAAACCTGGTCCCAGATCATCGTCGATTACCTCCAGGCCAGCGCCTGAAACCCGCCCCTCCAGCCCCGCCGCCATGTTCCGTCTTCTCCTCCTCATCTCCCTGCCGCTCTACCTGCTCGACCAGTGGAGCAAGAGCTACATTGTCGCCAACTTCGACCTCTACGGCAGCGAACGCGTCGTCTGGGGGGATGTCTTCACCCTGCATCACGCCTCCAACACCGGCGTGGCCTTCGGCATGTTCAACGGCACGGCCTACGCCAACTACGCCTTCACCTGCATCTCCCTGACCGCCCTGGCCTTTCTCATCTGGGGGACACGCAAAAACTTCTTCCCAGGCGCCCTCAGCCGCCTCTCCGTCGCTCTTCTGGTCGCCGGCATCTTCGGCAACCTCACCGACCGTCTGTTCCGCCGGGGCGACGACGGCGTGCTGTTCGGCGGCGGCTTCTTGCAGGGCTACGTCGTGGACTTCCTGAAGTTCGACTTCGGCTTCCCGCCCTTCAATCCCTGGCCGTCCTTCAATGTCGCCGACTCCTGCGTGGTCGTGGCGGCGGCCCTGCTCATGATCGCCTCCTTCACCGAAACGCCCAAGCCCCAGGCGGCAGGGCGCGATGATCAGGACAATGAATCCTGAGCTGATGTGCGGGCAAGCCGTGAAGGAAGGCCGAATTTCGAATTTCGAATTTCGAGTTTCGGATTCCACCCTCTATCCTCCATGCTCCTGAGCCCCCGGCCTCTGCGTCTTTCCCACCATCTCCGCTCGCTCAGGCCAGCGTCCGGCATTCTGGCAGGCCTGCCCTGAGGCTGGCCCAGGACTGCTGGTCCGACACATCCTGCGGATCCGGCACCGCCGCCTGTTCGTCAGGCAGCTTGGCCGGCGACAGGATGGCGAGGAACACCAGGGGTTCGCGATGCGGGTTGTAGGTGGCATGTACCACCCCCGGCGGGATGTGCGCCATTTCACCGGCCTTGAGGATGCGCTTCTCCGTGCCCACCCACTGCTCGGCGCGACCATAAATCACATAGATGATCTCCTCGCGATGCGGATGAAAATGGAAGGGATGGCAGTGCATCGGGTCCATGTTGGCACGCACCAGCAGCAGCTTCTCCGCCTCCACGAGGTCGGGGCGGCACAACCATTCATTGTTCGTCCACGGGTTGGTCTCGCGGGCGGCATCGTCAATCTGGATGAATCGGGCGGGGTCGGACATGGCACCCATTAAACGCACCCCACCCCCGCCGACAATCCACGATTCCATCCCGCCCTCCACCTGCACCTATCTGGTCTGCAACCGCGCTTCGCTCGAATGGACAATCGAAGCCTCCCCCCATAGCGTTCGCCAGCAGCTACCACCACCGACTCAAGACCCTCGATCAAGCAGGGGCACCACACCCCAGGTTTTCCGATCAGATAAGAAACAGTTTGGTGCAATAAGAGCTACAGAACTCCGAGTTTCAATTTCTGCTCCATTCTCTCATAATCTCCAAGATGCGCCCGCATGAGCATCTTCCAAAGCTTGCCGTGGTTCGGCACGGAGAAGTGGAGCAGTTCGTGGACGATGACATAATCACCGAGCTTCGTGTCCATGCCGAGAAGTTCGTCGTTGAAACTCAGGGTGCCTGCCGTGGAGCAGGAGGCCCACTTGCGGCGCATGGGTCGGATGTAAATCGCGTGCGCTTTCACGTCGAGCTTCGCAGCCCATTCGAGCACGCGGGTTTTGAACTGTTCCCGGTCACGCCAGTGCTTCATGGCTTGAAGCTCCTTTGCAGCAGGGTGAAGAGCGCATCCACCGTCGCGGTCACCTTGTCCAGATCATCCTCTTCGGAAAAAATGGCGAAGGTCACCTGCTTGCGGGCTTCCCGAAATTCGGCCTCGCTGGTCTTCCAGTTCGGATGCCTTTCGAAGGCTTCCCTTACCCTGCCCGCGACTTTCTCGGGGTTCGGGATGCCTTCTTCGGTGAACTTGGAGACCATGAAGAAGGTGAAGCTGTCCAGTCCCTTGGCTGCCTGCTCCTTCTTGCGGGCCTCATTCTTGGCGATGGCCGTGAGCAGATTGTCGAGCGCCTGCTCCGTGCTGTCTTGTCGGGCCTCAAAGGCTTCCTGCACGGCGCGGGCGCGGTCGGCCATGGCGAGCAGAAAGGGATCGTCGCTCTTCTCCTCAGCTTCTTTCTGGATGGCCTTGATCAGGTTGATCACCTTCGTGGCTTTGCCTTCTTCCTTGTCCTTGATCGTCTCGATGGTGCTGCGGTCGATGACGACAAAATCCGCCACAGGCTCTGACACCGCGGCACCAATATGCTTCTGCACCAGTTCGTTCGTCTTCTTCTGAAAGTCCCGATCCACATACACCCGCCGCGTGTAGGCGTTCCGCACCACGAGGTAGATGTTCGAGAGCGTCGTGTAATCCTCGATGAACGGTCGCAGGAAGGCATCCGGCGAGATGATCTCGTAGAGCATCTCGATCTCCTTGTATTCCTTGAAGAACTCTTTTCGCCGCTCGGGATCGCGGAAGTGCTCGATGAGCGTGTCCACGTCCTTGTCGTTAAAGTTGCGCTCGATGAGGCCGAGGTAGGCCGGAGCCTTGGACTCCATCTTGTTTTGGAAAAGCACCTTCAGGAGCTTCAGGTCCTTCACGATGGCGTTGATCTCGTCGCTGTCGAAGGCCAGGGCCTTTTCGAGCTTGTCGAAGATGCCGACGAAATCGAGGACGAAGCCGTGGGGCTTCACCATCTCCTGCGCCTCGTTCTCGTAGGGGCGGTTCACCCGGGCGATGGCCTGCAGCAGGGTGTGGTCGCGCATCGGCTTGTCCAGATACATGGCGTAGAGCACGGGCGCGTCGAAGCCGGTGAGCAGTTTCTCGGTGACGATGAGAATCTTCGGCATCTGGTCCAGCTTGCCGAAGCTCTTGCGGATCTGGCGCTCCTTCTTCGGGTCGAGGTGGAACTCCTTGAGCAGGGCGGAGTCGTTGTTGCTGCCGGTGTAAACGACTTCGGAATACTCGGGCGGGAGAAACTGATCGAGCGCGTGCTTGTAGTGGGCACAGGCTTCGCGGTCCACGCCGACGAGGAAGGCCTTGTAGCCGAGCGGCTCGACGTTCTCGCGGTAGTGCTCGGCGACGAACTTCGCCACCTTCTGGATGCGCTCCTTGCCTTTGAGGAAGTTTTTCAGGTTCACCGCCCGCTCCAGGATCTTGTTCAGCTCCTCGATGTCGGCCACGCCCTCGGCTTCGGCGAGGGAGAGGAACTCCTTGTCCAGCGTCTCGTGCGGGACGAGCATTTCATTCGGTGCGAGCTGGTAGTAGAGCGGCAGCGTGGTGCCGTCTTCGATGCTGTCGGCGATGGAATACTTGTGCAGGTAGCCCTGGTCATCCTCGCAGCCGAAGGTCTTGAAGGTTCCCTTGCCGTAAACGGTCTTGTCCACCGGGGTGCCGGTGAAGCCGAGGAAGGTCGCGTTCGGCAGGCCGGCCATGAGGAAGTTGCCGAGATCGCCGCCGGTGGTGCGGTGCGCTTCGTCGATGAGCACGTAGATATTCTTCCGCAGGTTCAGGTTCGCCGGCATGTCGCGGAACTTGTGGATCATCGTCACGATGATGCCCCGGTAGTCGTCGCGCAGCAGTTGGTTAAGCCGGGCGATGCTGCTGGCGTGCTCCAGATTGCCCAGGCCGAGCGCGGCCAGGTTCTTGAGCATCTGGTCCTCCAGTTCGTTGCGGTCGATCATCAGCAGGACGGTCGGCTTGTCCGCTTCGGGCGTGCGGAAGAGCCTCTCCGCCGCCTTGATCATGGTGAAGGTCTTGCCGCTGCCCTGCGTGTGCCAGACGAGGCCGCGGGTGCGCTTGGGGTCGAGGGCGCGGCTCACGGTCGCGTCCACCGCACCGGTCTGGTGCTGGCGCAGGATGTATTTATTCAGCTCCTCGTCTTTCTCGGCAAAGACGATGTAGTCCTTCAGGAAGGCGAGCACTCGCGGGATGGCGCAGAAGCTCTTCACCTTGGCCTCCAGCTTGCCGACTTCTTCATCCTTCCAGTTGAAAATGTTCCTCCGCACCGTGTTCCAGGTCACCCCGTAGGAAAAGCCGATGGCGTCGGTGGCGGTGAAGAGCTGCTGCGACACGAACAACTCCGGCGTCTCGCGGTGGTAACGGCGGATCTGGTCCACCCCGAGGGCAATCGCCTCGTCCTTGTTGGCGTTCTTGCACTCGATCACCAGCACGGGGATGCCGTTGATGAGAAAGACGACATCCTCCCGCGTGCCGTAGTGGCCGTTGTGAAAGGCCCACTCCTCGGTGACTTCGTAAACATTGCGCGCCGGATCGTCGTAATCGATCAGGATCAGGTCGCGCTCGCGCTTCTCCTCGGGGTCGAAGAACTTGCCCCGGTTGCGCAGGTGCTCGACGAATTCCCGGTTGCCGTAGATGTCCGGGGAAAAGTGGCGGCCTGTCCCGCCGAAGCTGAACAGCGAAGGCGGAAACTGCCCGAGCAACGCACCCTCGGCCTCGGCGTAGCGCGGGTTGAATTCCCGCACCTTGGCATCGAGCAGGTCGTCGAAGAATAGGGAAAGGCGCTTTATGTGCTCCGCAGTAGAAGAGTGCCCACTTGTGCCGCCGTAGTTTTCGGGCGAAGGCACACGCCTCCGCTCGGCTTCCTCCCTCGGAACAAAAGACCATCCGATCTCTTGCGCATAGGCAAGAATACGAGTCTGAACGGTCTTATGTTCCCCAGGGGTGCTCATGGTTAAAATTTAGAAAACGACCTGTCCGCCGTAGCCTTGGCGAAGGTGGATGGCCTCGGCGTAGGCGAGGATCCGGGCTTGGACGGTTTTGTGTTCTCCAGGTGTGGGCATGGTTCGTCACGCGGGATTAAAGGCGGAAATGTTCTCAGCGCCGAACCAGCTTTCCAGCGTCGTCAGCGCACCGACCGAAAGCTCTTGGGTGAACAACAGCGCAAGGTTCTTCTTTGGGCGCGAGCACGCGACGTAGAAAAGGTTTCTGTTACGAACGTAGCTCTCCTCTTTATTGGCTGGGTAGCGGTCAGGAAACCAATCGAGAAACTGCGTCCAATTATACTGGTTCCAGCCTCGCCCGAGGACGACGAGAACGTTTTCAAACTCCGCTCCCTTCA
Source organism: Prosthecobacter sp. (assembly GCA_044345155.1). Taxonomy (GTDB): domain Bacteria; phylum Verrucomicrobiota; class Verrucomicrobiia; order Verrucomicrobiales; family Verrucomicrobiaceae; genus Prosthecobacter. The sequence continues at coordinate 20,406 of JBIJBP010000076.1, forward strand.
CCCCGTGCTTGGTTGAGAATGGAGTGTGATCGTTGATGAAATCCGCTAAAGCGATGAGTTCCGAATACGGCAGCGGCCGAAGCTTTTCGATTTGAGTCAGTGTTCTCGAAGCGACGATCTCCTCACGCGTGGCCGCGGCAAGCTGCCTTTCTGTTCTGAGCAAAGAATCAGGAAGTCTCGGCTTCTGTGTCTGCATTAAGAGATCGATGACGTCTCCTATAGTCCCAGCAGCCCGAAGATCGACTAAGCGTTGCATATCTCGCGCCCAGTCATGCTTCTCAGAGAGGCTGGAGAGGTTCGCCTCCTTTCGACCAATCACCGAAAACATCTCGCCAAACCTTCCCGCGGAGAATGCCGCACAAGCAGGTTCCACGGTGTCAGCCAAGAATGCGATGTGCGGATCTTCTTTCTTGAGGAGCGAATCGTTGTATTCAAATACTCCCCAAATCTGGCTGTAGTGTTGCTCTGCCGCTAGGACGTTGTGGGTGAGCATCAGGATTTTCGTCTTTCCTGGCTCAAAACTCCATCCGGTATTCGCGAGTGTTGCGCGAAGGGCTGACAAATAGCGGTGGGCCTCTTCGGAGGGGAGGTCTCCTCCCCAATGTCCACCGGCTTGTCGGTTCCCAGTGAACCCGTTTGAGTGATACACTTTTACTGACCCCACTGCCGCAGGATCGCTGACCTGCTGGGGCAGATCCGGCCGGATGCGATTCAAAACATCTACCACCGCGGGCACTGATCGAAAGTTCGCTTCCTTGCCGATCAGTTGCAAATTTGCGTGATCGATGCGTCCAGCTCCAGTTCGATAGATCTTCTGCCAACTGTCGCCGAACAACCCGACAAGTGAACCTTCCCCTGACTCGACGAAATGCCGAATCAGACTTTCTGCGAATGCTGCATCGGTATCCTGATATTCATCAATGAAGAGCACCGGAAACCTGGCAGCGAGAATCCTACGGAATTTCGCGTTCTCCATCAGAGCCACCATGACTTTCAAAACATCATCATGGTGCAACAAAACCTCGTTATCGGAGACCCGACGGTGTCCTAGCTCGTAGCCAATGCGCCGCGCGCCGATTCCTCCCACCTCGTTGATCTTCTCAACTAACTGAGGAATGTTCATGATCTCGGTTCGAAGCACCGCTTGGAAGCTCTTACACAGTTCCCAGCAAAACGAGTGGATCGTCGATGCCTGGACTGCTGGATGCCCGTCAGTGCGCTTGGTCACTTCGTCGGTCGCGACGTTAGTGTAGGTGATACAAGCAACCCTCTGATGGCGGCGGACCATGTGGGCTCCGTCCTCTTCGATAATCAACTGAAGTGCTTTGACGAGAGAATAGGTCTTTCCCGCCCCAGCACCCGCTTCAAGGCGAAAGCTTCTCTTTTCCCGGATGCACCGGAAAACGTCATCGAGGGCGCGTTGTGCTGCGACCTCAGCCGGATTCGCTGCCGCCACCTCAGGCATCGGGAATATCCTCCTCTGGTGGTTCGATTGCGTCCGGCGCTGCAGCAGCAGCGTCAACCTGTCCGAGCCAACGGAGCCCTTGGTCGATATAGCGCGGAATACTCCATTCCGGCTCGTTGATTGCAAATCGCAGAGCAAACTCACTTTTCTTGACGTCTTGCGCAATATCCCACGCCTGCGTCTCTCTTTCGGCCGCCGTCGGTCCAGCAACGCCGAATTTGTTTGGATTCGCCAAGATGAACGCATCCTCAAAGCTTCGCCCGCAGGCGTCCCCATCAGAGTGCGGAATCTGGTATGCGATACGACGACACCCTTGCGATTTGTCAGCGTCCGTCTTGGACAGCAGCTCCAAAAGTGTGGGGTTGTTGCCACCGGCGGGGTCAAACCACCTATTGACCGACGCATTGCTGGAGTGAGTCCCTGCGGAAACCTTGCACTTCTTCCTGTTGTCGGCGGCATCGACGGAATCCAAGTCCGTGACCACTAGAGTCCGGAGATCGAGGAAGTCGACTAGGTTGTAAAACAGATGGGCGTAAGCTCCGCCCACCTCCATAATCGACAGGTATTTTCCGCTGAGATTGCTGGCGTTCTGCTCATCGAACTTCGCAATCGCCGCAGGAAGGATAAGCCGTTCGGTCGTGCCCTCGACCAAGACCGCACCGTCGGCGAACAACAGATCGCACCTCGTCAAAGTCATATACTGATGGAGGAACGCGCGATTTTCGGGTTCCTCCCCGCTCAATCCCGTGCGGAGGTCCTTCGATCGCGTGCTTAGAATTGTAGAACCGGCTTCGCGAGGCCTCGCCAGAAAATACCGCATCGCGTCGAATGACGCTTCATTGGCGATATGCGATGAGTGAGTTGTCACCACGAATTGCACCGGCCAAGCGTTCCCTTCGTTGTAGGTCTCCTCAAACATCGCTCGAATACGGTTGAGCTGGCGGATGAAGACCGACTGCATCTGCGGGTGCAGGTGCGCCTCTGGTTCTTCAATAAATATGAAATGGACTCCTGATTCTGGCTGGCGAGTTGTGAACTCTCGAAACAGCTCAAAGAGCTTGAGCAGGATGAAAATCAGGTTTCTCGAACCGAGACCATTGTAGGATTCCGGCAGGTTAATCCCCTCTGGATCAGGACCAGAATATGTCACCGTCGTGTGATTGGAGAGCAACTGCTGAACATCGAGTTGCGTCTCTGTTCTTAGTTGAGGATCAGAAAGCCCAGGATAACCGAAAAGAGCGAACGTGGGCGCAAGAGCTCCCAATTGCTCGTTGAAGTCGGTGTCGATTTGAGTCTGAACACCTTCGACCGCAGTCTTGAGGGTTTCAGCCCTTGCTTGCTCATCGGGGCCGGCTCCAGCCGCAGCAGCAGACGTGAACAAACGTTCGAAAACTTTACCCAAAACCGCTTTTTCCTTGTTTGACGCATCATCCAACGCTCGTTGTGCGTTGATGAAGCCGAATTGGAGGACGGCCTTTAGGTTCGCGCTTTCTAGGAGTTTCCTATTTGTTGGATCGTTGGGATCTTCCGCTTCAACACGTGCCTCGAACAGTTTGGGAACGCGCTCACGCATCGCCCGAAAGAAATCCCGGCGGTCGTTGCCAAGATCGGCAAACAAACTGGCTATTTTCTCCCTGCACCTACTGAATAAGTGACAACGATCTTTGTCGTCGTGCATGCGTCATTCAAATCGACGATAAAATCGGAGAGCGTTCCGAGCTCTTCATCCGCGGCGTATTCAACGCTCAGGGCGACAGAAATCGCCGGTAGTCTCTCTCGAACTGCGTTTTCCTCTTCATTATTTCGAAAGAGCTCCCGCGCCTCCCAGAAACGCTCGTGTGCCCCCAATGAGAAGTCCTCAAGTCTGAATCTTGGGGAGCTATCCACCAACAAGCGGCGGAATAGCTCAGTCAATGAAGTCTTGCCGCTGTTGTTTCTACCCACGATCAGAGTCGTGTCGTCTTCGAGGCACAACTCAACGTTCTCGAGCAGCCGAAAGTTCTGGACGGTGAGTGTTCTGATTTTCATTTGATAGCAGCGTCTTGAACGCGGGTCTTCGCGGTCATCAGTTCGTGAAGGAGGGTGCGGAAGAGGTCTTCGAACGACCGTTTGCGACTCTCGTGAATGGTGATCTTTGATTCTACCGCTTCCAGTGCTTCGCCGATCTCGACCTGCTGGTCCTTTGGCGGGATCGCGATCTTCTCACCGTGGACAATATTCCGGTTCAACGTGGGGTTCGCCGCTCCCGTGTCGAACCGCTTCAGGCGCATTGTTTCGAGGAGGTAGGCGACAAATCGCGGATTATTCCCTTTGAAATCTTTAATCCACAATGTTGTGTCATGCGGCCAATAGTCTGAGGGGATGTAATGAACGGTTCCGAGTGAACCCTTGCGACCGATCACGACACCAGGGCCTTTGACTTTGGCTTGCTCAGTTGAAACCATTTTAGCTGAGGGTGAAGTGCCTAACGATGGATGGCATAAGCGAGAACCTTGAAGGCTGTTTCGTTGGTCATGGTGATGTTGGTGCG
>JBIJBP010000077.1:0-24378 GCA_044345155.1 Prosthecobacter sp.
GGGTTTGGATGGCATTTTTGGACAAAAATGTAAAAACCATAAAAAATGCTTCACAAACGTGTATAATTTCCATATCTTTAGGCGACTTCTACAATTATGAGCCAAACTATGACACTCTCAAATGTCAGCTGCCCAAGGATGGGGCGGCATGGCATGAGTCATGGTTTTTCCATGCTCGAAGTAACGACCTTGATCGCCATTCTCGGGGTGATGGCGACGATATTGGTGACGATGGTAGGCAGGCAGCCGGTGATTGTACGTGAAACCAAGCTGTCCTCTGATGTGGCCACCTTGAACAGCTGTGTGGCCATGTACCTGGCAGATGGCGGCAACCTGACGGGTGTGACCAATCCACAGACAGTGATTGATCGTCTGAAAAAGCCTCGTGCCCAGGGGGAGTGGCAACGTCACACTGGAGCGAGTTCTGGTCGTCTGGTGGACACCCGGCTGAAGGCACGCATCACATCGTCCGTTCCGAGGGACGGCAGCCGCAGGGCAAGATGGAATCCACAGGTGTTTCGCTTTGAAATGTCCAGTGCCTCGGGAAACGCAGTCACGGAGTTCTATTTTGATGACGCGTTGCAAAGCCTGGATCCGGGTGTCGACACGACACGCAAGGGCAGCGTGGTGAAGTACAATGGCAACAATCGTGGCTGGGTGTGGGCTGACAGCTCCGCCAGTTCAATGGCCTACGCTCCGCCAGGTGAAACGACAGGCATGGGGAACACCGTGCCATTCAACCCTGATGAAGATGCTGCAACAAGCCCGCCCCCGACGGGAGGTGGAGGCAGCGGCGGCACAGGCGGCACCGGAGGCAGCGGCGGCACTACGGGTGGAGGAACCGGGGTTCCATCACCAACGAGGCTGCCCAGGCCCAGCATCACGCCTTCCGGCGGTACCTTTGCCTATGCGGCCTTCCCGTCATCCGTCACCTTCAATGCCAACGGAGCACCGGCAGGGGATGCTTCACAGCTCCAGTACCGCGTGAACGGCGGCGGCTGGGTGGTTTATCAAAACTCGCCGGTGCCGCTGTCTCCGGCGGATCTGGTCGAGGCACGAAACGTGGCACTTGACACCCTGACCTACAGCGACAGCAGCACGGCTCAGGGCCGCTACTACCGATTGGTGGAAACCTTCACCGGCACCTCGACGGGAACCTGGGGGAACGCCGGTGGCGGCTCGAACCTGTTCGTCGATGTGCAGAACAGCACGAACGCGTCCACCTTCAAGCACGGCAACACCAAGCTTGACCTGGGCAACGGCGAATATCTGGACGCAGGCACGGAGAACGTGCTGACCTTCACCCGCGCCCCCTTTGAGTCCATTCAGCCGAACACCTGGTTCAACCTGGGGGACATGCTGATGCTGAACGGCACGACTTTTTATGACAGCGAGGCGGGCTCGGTCACCCTCAGCCTGAACCTGAGCATCTCCAGTCCGCCGCAGACGGGGGTCGTGCATGTGGACCTGGGGCTGATCAGCACTGAAAACACCAGCGACCGCCTGGCCAGCGCGGACATCGTCGAGCTGCGCAATCCTTCGACGGACTTCACCGTCACGATCGACGGGGTCATCTACAGGCTTGAGCTGAGCTGGGTGACACTCGATCCCGGCGCCGGTGTCGTCCAGGGCAATCAGTTCCTCATTTACGAAGGGTCCACGGCGCGAGCCGAGCTCAGGGCACGCTTCAAAAGCAATCAATAAACCATCACCGCAATGGAAGACATCCACGAACGCAGCCAGCTCGGCTACCGCATGCTCCACCTTTCCAAGGACAACGGGGTGAGTGACTTTTACATCACGCCCTGGGAGCCGCTCACCTACAAGCGCAACGGCAAGCTGTTCTTTGACTCCTTCATCTACCAGCCCGAGCGTCCGCTCGAGTTCACGCCTGGCTGTGTGGACTACGCCCTGACGCTTGGCAGCCGTCGTTATCGAGTGAACCGCATGGTGACGCGCGGCCGGCCACGCTGGGTGATGCGACTGCTTCCTGAAAACATCCCTGACATCAGCAAGCTCATGGTGCCGCCAGCGGCCATCAAGGCCTTCCTGGAGGCGAAGAACGGCCTCTTTCTGGTCTGCGGCGCCACGGGTTCCGGAAAGTCCACCACCATCGCCTCGCTCATCCTGGAGCGTGCCAAGCGCCGTCAGGAGCATGTGCTCACTTTCGAGGACCCGATCGAGTTTGTCTATCCCCCCGGCATCCCTTCGCTGGTCTCACAGCGTGAGATCGGCACGGATGAGCTGGACTTCAGCAAGTCCCTGCGCGCCGCCCTCCGGCAGGCGCCTGACGTGATCCTGGTGGGGGAGATTCGAGACGGCGAGACGGCGGAGATCGCGCTACAGGCCGCCGAGACCGGCCACGTCGTCGTTGCCACACTGCACACCAGCAGCGCTGCGCAGACGGTCCAGCGCTACCTGAAGCTGATCCCGAGCGACCGCATGGAGAACGCCATGCTCTCCTTTGCCGACAGCTTCCGCGGCATTCTCTGCCAGCGCCTGATGTTTGACGAGAACCGAGGCAAGCGCTTCCCCATCCATGAGCTCCTACTCCCCTACGACTCGGTGTGCGGGATGATCCGTCGCGGCGAGTTCAAGAACCTGGAACAGGAGCTGGAGGCCGGCTTCACACGCGGGATGATCAGCTTTGAGCGCTGCCTGAACAACCGCATGGCCGACGGATGGAAGCCCGCCCAGGCGCGCAAGACCGGCTATGCCGAGCATGAGGTTTACGACTACCTGCAACGAGAAAACCTGACATCGATTTATGCTATTGGATGAAATCAAATCCGTTCTGACCTTCGCGGCCTTCAAGCCCGAGCCCGACGACGCCACCGTTCCCTGGGTGAAGCGTTTTGAGGGGCGCAGGACCCTGATGATCAACGTCAGCCGCAGCCAGGCAAGCTGGCGTGCGATTGACAAGAAGGGCCGTCTTGAGGAAGGCGGCGTCATGGAGGGCGAATTCGCCGACATCGCCCCCCAGCGCGCCGAGGAGTGGCGGCAGATGGCCGACGGAGGCTGGTGCGTGGTGAGCGTGAACAACCGCTTCATCATCAGCCTCGAGAACAACATGATGCGCGGCGACAACTGCGTGGACCTCCTGCGCACCAACCCGCGCGCCGTGCTCGGCCCCAAATATGACCGCGGCAAGCGCTACGCCATGTGCCATCATCCGGACACGACAGCCAGCATGCTCCTCGCCTGCGAGGAGAGCATGGTGAAGGTCACCGAGGACGTGCTGAAGAACATCGGCCTGCGCACGGGCCGTGTCTGCTGCGGCCTGTTCGCCCTCATCGAGCACGCCGTGAACGAATTGTATGTCAACAAGCGCGGCGTCGTCCCTGCAGACTCCGCCCTCATCGCAGCCTGCGAGGGCTCGCTTGCCGTGCTTGTCCAGCAGGAGGGCCAGTGGAAGGAGCTTCGCTGCCGCAGCGGCATGGGGCCCGACGCCGTGGAGACCTCGCTGCAGATCATCACGCCGCTGATCCAGAAACTGCCCCAGGGCAGCCCGGTCCACTTTGTCAGTGACGGCCAGGACCTGCGGTTCCGCTCCGAGGTCATGGGTCATTTGGAGAAGCTTGGCGCCACCGACCTCACGCAGGACGACCTGCTCTGGCGCGTCATCGGATTTCATTAAACCCCGTCCTTCAGCATCATGAGCAACTACATCTGCCACGATTTCAAGACGCCGCGCACCGACACATCCAGGCGTCTTCCGGACACCTTCAAGGCGATCCCCGTCCTCTTCTACCTTTCCCTGGTCGGAGCCGCCTACTTCATGACCATGGACTGGCTTGCCTACAAGCATGCCCAGAAGGAGAAGGGCGAGGCGGAGGTCCGCAAGACTGCGGTCGAGGAGGCCAAGAAGAAGCTCGATGAGGAGAAGGCCGCCCTGGACCTGGAAACCACCCGCGCCGAGGGGCTCGCCAAGTGGATCGAGGGCGCCCGCAATATCCAGCCCATCAGCGTGGCCATCGCCAGGGCCATGCCTCTGGAGGTGCGGCTGTCCGACCTGACCATTGAGCGCAGCGAGCAGGTGCCTTCCAACCTGGCCTTGTCCGTCCGCATCAACGGTGGCTCGGTTTCAGAAATCGGCATGATGGAGACGGGCCTCTCACGTCTTCAGTACCGCTCGTTCTCGCCCCAGCAGAGCAAGGATGGCGAGATCATCGAATACCGCTCAACCCTGGTCCGGCAGGACCCCTGAACCGCCTTTTCCAACCGCCATGAATCCCAAACAGCTTGCCTGCGTCGTGCTGATGTCGATCATCGGGGCCATCACCTACTTCGGCCAGATCGTCCACAACAAGGTCGCCGCCATGAAGGGCGAGGCCCAGACCGCCTCTGAGGATGCCAACGCAGCCGAGGACGCCCGTCAGGTCTCGGAGATTCTCGTCACCAAGACACGTGCCGAAACCGACGAACTGCGCCGCTTCCTCAAGGTGTGGACCCCCCATGCCGACAAGGTGCAGACGGAGCAGGAGGTCGAAAGCGCCTTTGAAATGAGCCTCCGTGACCGCGGCATCACCCTGGTTCGTTCCCGCAAGAGCGAGGTGAAGCCGCGCCGTGCCGATCCCTTCATCCCCAGAATCGTGCAGACGTCGATCGTGGTCGAGGACGACTACGCCAAGGTCATGAACTGGTTTGGCGACATCGAAAAACGGCTGCCGCTGGCACGCGTGGTCGCCTGCACGCTGTCCGGTGGCAGCTCCGTCCGCCAGCTCAAGCTCGATGTCACCATCGAGACGCCGATTGTCGACATGGCGGCCGTCCCCGGTTCGAAGACGCCCGCCAAGCCCGGGGCGAAGCCTGACTCAACCAAGAAAGCCTGAGGTGCATCATGAAGCAGCTTTTTAATCTATTGTTATTCCTGGCGACGGTCTGCGGGACGACCCTGCGGGCGCAGGAGCCGCTGGTCTCCGACGTCGGGGAAGGGGAGACGGAACGCGTTCAGTACACCCTGATCCTGCCGGATGAAAAGACACCGGAGCTGATCCGTCCGGAGGAGAACAACCCCTTCCAGGTCGCGGTCGATGAATCCAAGAACGAGGGTGACACCGAGGAGAACCGGATCCGCAACATCCTCCTGGCCATGCCCGCCAAGGGCGGAGGCTACGGACCTGACGGCATGAGGGTCATGCTTGGCAGCATGCGTCTGGTGGCCGGCCAGATGGTGCCTGACGTGCTGCCTGACCAGGAGGTGAAGCTGAAGGTGAAGTCGATCACGCCCTCGCAGATCGAACTGGTCTGGGTGGAGAAGAAGCCGACCGGCCTGCCGCCGAAGCCGTTTGTCATCAACGTCGACGTCTCACCGCGCGTGCGCTATCAGATGCCGGCGGGCGTAGGTGAAAAAGGGGCCACAGGAGGCGGCATCGGCACCATGCGCATGGAGGGTCTGTCGGCCTTCAGCCGCAGCCAGGAGGAGCCCGTGGAGGCCGTTCCGGAGGCGTCCGCCCCTGCGGAGGAGCCTCGGACGGCATCCAGGGCGGAACCCGTGCAGGACACGGCCAGGCCTGTCGAGGCGCCTCCCTCTCCATCCTCGCATGTTCCGGAGGCCTCGGTGCTGCGGATGCTCTTCGGCAAGCATGCCCAGAAGAAGTGAGGTGAACTGAAATGAAGCCAAAACCACAGGCCGCAGGACTGCAACGACATCGACACGGATTCACCGCCGTGGAGCTGGTGACGGTGCTTTCGCTCGCGGCCGTCGTGCTCGGCAGCATCGTCGTCGGCTTTGGAACCCTGGTGCGCAGCCGGCCGACCGTGGCCTCCGTGGTCACCGTCCCCCTGGGCAGCACGCGCGTGCTGAACTTCTACGGCGAGTCGGGAACCACCCGCAACACCGTCACCGCGCCACATTATGGCATGATGGCGCAGGCGGAGGAGCTGAGGGAGCAGTTTTACACGGACATGGTCAGCGCCACGGCCGTCTTCTGCCTGCCAAGGACTGGAGTGAACACCTACAGGCCTCACTCCATCCCCTACAACCCCGTAGAGCACGGAGAACTCGACACGCCGCAGAAGTTCCGGGCGCACCTGCAGGCCGTGGGGGTTTCGCCGATGCCCTTCCTGGACTACCGCAACCCGCTCAACACGCCGGCCACTGCCCCGGCTGAAAACGCATCGGCCTTCATCCTCGGCTACAGCAAGCAGGAATCGAGCCTCAAGGTCATGGCCCTGTATGACATCGATGTCATTCGATTCACGGACAGGACCGCTCCCCAGGGCTTTCATGCAAGCGTGAAACGATACGCGGACGATCCCCGCGGCACCAGCTTTCCGCTGGCCTATTCAGGCGGTTACGAGGTCTTCTACCCGCCTTCGATCCCGAACTACAATGTCGACAGGCCGCAGGAATGGGCCACCGACGGCTTCACGCCGCTGTTCATCACCTTTGAGCGTTCGACCCGCATGGCGATCCTGGAGGGCAGCGGGACAGACCGTTTCAAGATTGCTGCAGAACGTCCCTTTTACTTCCTCTGGTGGCCTGATCCCGGAGCGCGTCACCTGGGGGCGCAGGTCAACACCATGAGCCCGGCGGACCCTCGCCAGGCCTACAATCACATGGGCGGCCGCACGGCCTTCATGTTCACCGTGCCGATGTTTCCCTCCCTGTAGCTTCAACCAGCATCATGCAGACTGTCTTCCCCCAAAAAACAGGCCAGCGCGGCGCCCTCATGGCGGCCGCGCTGCTGCTCATGGTTGTGGGAGGCATGTTCCTGAGCTCGTGGGTCTCCCTGGTCAGCTCAAGGGGCGCCCAGGTGGGCTTCCTTGAAACGGCCGTCCAGCGCCGGCTTTCCGTCGAGAACTCCCGCGGGCTTGCCTGGCAGTGCGCCCTGGAAAACGCCTTCGTTCCCGGCGAGGTCCTGACTGACGGACAGAGCGGCCTGCTGGGTCCGGGCAACGGGGGCATCCACACTCACGACGGCTGGACGAACCTGAACATCTACACGTCCACACGGCTGCCCGGAACCATGTCCACGGTGTTCCCCTACAACTACACCGGCATGAGGCCGATGAGCGCGTATCTGACCACGGAGCAGCTGAAGCGCCCGAGCACGATCCCCGGAGTCGATGACTTCAACGCCTACCTGTTTTTGAAAAGCTATCCGCCGGTGCTGGCGGGCGACCTGTTTGTCGCCTATCGCAAGCCGGACGTCGCCGGAACTCAGATCGACATCAATACGACCACCTCCGACCATCACGCCCTCTGGGTGGTGGAGGGCAGGACGGTGATCCGGGATCCGCAGTCGCATTTTGCCAGGACCACGCCGAGCCCGATGCAGCTGCCCTTCATCAGCAGGTCGCTCTACATCCAGTCCCATGACAGCTACAACTCACGCGCCATCTATGGGACGACGACGAACAGCTCCGGCGGCACCGTGCGCCTGCTGCCCTCCAACCTGTCTTCGGCCCCCAGCTCCAGCGGGCCTGTTTCAGGCAGCCGTGAGGACGATTTCAAGGGCTATCTGAACGTGGTCAGCAACCCCCTGAACCCGGACAACTCCCTCTGGCATTTCATGGACCGGGAAAGGACGGCGGGACGCGGGGATTACCGAACCATTGATGTGTTTGTGGAGGGGGCGGACTCGCTGGGCGCCTATGGCATGGAGGAGCAGAAGGATCCCCAGTACAAGCCGCCGATGTGGCCCAGCGGCTATCCGGCATCAGGGCTGCGAGTTCTGTACATCAACCTGTCCAATGCCAGCCTTCCGCATCTGCGCATCCATGGCGTGGTGCATCAGGTCATCTTCCGCGGCCAGTCCAATGCCTCCGCCTTCGAGGCTGCGGGCGCCCTGCCGCCGGTCATTTTCACGATGGTGCCGATGAACGAATCCGGCCCCTCGGTGCGTGACATCCGCTTTGAAGGCGACAACAACCGTCGAATCGTCATCGGTGCGAAGCACTGGAACGCCGCCCCCCTCGACATCACCTGGACGGGCAGCCCGGTTGGTACGGACCACATCTGGCGAACGGTCTTCATCAATGAATATCAGACGGTCATCCTCAACATGCCGTCCAGCCTGAGCCGCAAGGTCAGGTGGCTTGGCGGTGTGATGACCAACTGGACCTTCAAGCGCCGTGTCACAGGCGGCGTGAATCCCTCCAGGCTCACCTTCGCCCGTGATGACAGCCTGCCGACGCTGACGCCCTCCGGTCCGTCGTTCGCCTCGCTGCTGCCACGCGACGCCTGGCTGGAGTCCTACTTCCTACCCGTGCCTCCCCCCCCGCCATGAAGCCGCCCGGACCAGACAAGCTGCTCAAACGCCTGAGTCGAGCCTACACGCTGATGGAGGTGCTGGCCGCCTCTGCCGTCGTCGGCATCGGCATGACGGCGGCGGTGTCGCTTTCCTCCACGCTCATGATCCAGGAGGAGCTCTCCTGGCGCGTCGCCGTCGTGCGCAACTACCAGGAGAACATGGGCCGCCTCTGGCAGCTCGGCATCCGCGCCGAGGATGTGATGAACATCATGCCGCGTCATGGCGACAGCCCGATGCTCAACCAGGTGGTCTTCGGCACGCCGGTCATCATCCAGACGGGCACCTCGACCGCTTCAGGCCTCGGCTCCATGCAGGCTGCCGCCGTCACTGCGGCGGTCAACATCTCCCTGGAGCCCGCCGTGAAGCGCCAGGGCGCCGCGCTCACCTTCAGCGTCTACCGCCCCAAGCTTCCCACCGACCTCCGCCCTGCGGCACCCTAGCCGCCCCATCCCCCCTTCGGCCATGATCAAGAAAGTCACCATCACCAACATCAACACCGGGCACAAGACCGTGACCCTGGTCGCGACGGACTCGCATGAAAAGGCCATCATTGGATGCGGGGTGTCCGCCAACGAAACCGTGGCCATCGAGGACGTCACCGGTGCGGATGAAAAGCTCCAGCTTCTGACATCCCCCAAGCCCGGCACGGATGACTGCGGCGCCTTCTTCTCCGGCCTCGGACGCTGCCTTGAGCGCAACATCAGCATGGTGAAGGGCCTCAAGCTCCAGGTGAACCGCGTTCGCTCGCCGCGCTACAAGGGCATGATCGCCGATGTCATCCAGGCCATCGCCCAGGGGGAGAAGTTCAGTGATGCGATGTCGAGGTTTCCCGACCTTTTTTCAGACGACATCCTTTCACTCCTCTACGCCGGTGAGGAGGCCGGCCAGCTTGCCCGTGTCTGCAAGCGTGTCGGAATGGCGCAGAAGAAGTCCTCCAAGACGCTGAAGAAGCTCAAGGGGGCCCTCATCTATCCGGGCATCGTCATGGTGCTTGGCATTGCGGTGGTCATCGTCATGAGCTTCACGCTTGTGCCGGCGATGTCCAAGCTCTTCGCCAGCTTTGGCACGGACCTTCCCGTGCCCACCAAGATTCTCATCGCGCTCTCCGACCTCTTCATCCACAAGCCCTACATGGTCGCGGTTCCCGTCATCGGCCTGTACATGCTGTTCTCCAATTTCGACAAGATCATGGCCCAGCGCTGGATGCAGGACCTGGTTCTGAAGATCCCCGTCGTCGGTGCGCTTGTGCGCAAGGCGGCCTCCTCCACCAGCTTCCGTACGCTGGCCATGCTCACGGAGTCGAACATCCGTCTCACCGGCGCCCTGGAGATCACCGCCGCCGCCACCTGGCACTATCATTACAAGGAGTTTTTCATCCGCCTGCGTGACCATATCACCGTCGGCCGCAACCTGCATGAGGGCTTTCTCCTGGAATCCCACTGGCTGGGCTCGGACGGCCGCAACCTCTGCGGCCTCATCGAACTGGCCAGCGAGACCGGCTCCGGCACCGAGATGCTCTCGGAGATCGCCGACGACTACGAGGAGGAGCTCGACAACATGGCGGCCTCGCTCGACAAGCTCATCGAGCCCCTGACCATGCTCGTCCTCGGGGTGATCGTCGGCTTCCTCATCTACGCCATCTACGGCCCGATGTTCAGCCTCGGCGACGTCATCCTGAAGAAAAAGTAGTTCGGCAGACCAGCCTGCCCCGGCGGAGGGGAAGAAGTCGTGAAGGACGGCCTTCCGTCGTCCGTATTCTCGGCCTTCCCATGCCCTCCGTCCTCGCCCTCTTCGCCCATCCTGACGACATTGAATTTGTTGCCGCCGGCACGCTCCTGCAGCTGCAGGCCAGGGGCTGGGACGTTCATTACATGAACCTCTGCACCGGTAACGGCGGATCCGTGCAGATGGACGGCCCGACCACGTCCGCCACCCGCCTTGAGGAGGGCAGGGAGGCTGCGCGCATACTGGGAGCCGCCTTTTATCCGCCCATCGCCGACGACCTTGAGCTCACCTATCAGGTGCCCTTTCTGCGGAAGGTCGCCTCGGTGGTGCGGGCTGCGCGGCCCAGCATTGTGCTCACGCATTCTCCGGCCGACTACATGGAGGATCACCAGAACGCCTGCCGCCTGGCCTGCACGGCGTCGTTTGCCCACTGCATCCCCAACTTTGTCTGCGACCCGCCGCGTGAGGCCTTCATGCATGATGTCACCGTCTATCATGCCATGCCGCACGGCCAGTGTGATCCCCTGCGCAAGCGCATCCACGCCGGACTTTTTGTGGACACCACACCGGTTCATGCCCGCAAGCGCGAGGCACTGGCCGCCCATGTCAGCCAGAAGCACTGGCTGGACGTGAGCCAGGGCATGGACTCCTACCTGATCAGCATGGACGAGGCCTCACGGAAGATCGGAGCCCTGTCCGGAAGGTTTGAACACGCCGAAGGCTGGCGCCGCCATCTCCACCTCGGCTACAGCGCCCAGGAGGTGGATCCGCTCAGGGAGGCCCTTGGCGACTCCGTGCTGGTCAACGAGGCCTATGAAGCCTGGCTGAAGGAATGAGGCGAGGCGGGCTCCGGAAGACAGGTGTCCGTGTGATTTGGTTTCTTGAGGCTCTTTGTTTTTCGTGGAGTGCAGCAGCCGTGCTCCGTGGCTTTACTGGCCGGATGGACTAGGTCCCGTTCGCGATGGCAGCACGAAAAAGCCGGCCTTGAGGGGGCCGGCTTTGACGCAATCGTTGGTTTGTCCAGGACGGGCTTACGCTTCCTTCTCCGCGGCGGCGGGGGCAGCGCCCTCCTCCTTCTTCTTCTCCTTCCAGGTGCTCTGCACATACAGCTCGCGGAGCTGCTTGAAGTCCACCGTGGTCGGTGAGTCGGTCATGAGGTCGCAGGCCTTGTTGTTCTTCGGGAAGGCGATCACCTCGCGGATGCTTTCCTCGCCGGCCACCAGCATGGCGATGCGGTCAAGGCCCAGCGCCAGGCCGCCGTGCGGAGGGGCGCCGAACTTGAAGGCTTCCAGGATGTGGCGGAACTTGACCTGCTGCTCCTCAGGAGTGACGCCCAGGACACTGAACATCTTGGCCTGCAGGTCGCTCTCGTGGATTCGGATGGAGCCACCGCCGAGTTCGTAGCCGTTGAGAACGACGTCATAGGCCTCGGCGCGCACCTTGCCGTATTCACCGGCGTCAAGCAGCGGGACATCCTCGGCCTTCGGTCGGGTGAAGGGATGGTGGACGGCCACCCAGCTCTGGTCCTCTGGGCTGAAGGCAAGCAGCGGGAAGTCGACGACCCACAGGAAGTTCAGGGCGGTGCTGTCCTTCGTCAGGTCCTGCATGTCGGCAATCTCCAGGCGCACGCGGCCGAGGATGTTGCAGGCTTCATCCCAGGTGCCGGCATAGAAGAACACGATGTCATTCTCCTCGACGCCCAGCTTGGCGATGAGGGCGGCCTTTTCCTCCTCACCGAAGAACTTCCAGAGGGGGCTCTTGTATTCGAGCACGCCGTTGGCGTCGCGCTCGACCTTGATGAAGGCGAGCTGCTTGACCTTCATGCCGGCCTGGATGGCGATCTCGTTCAGGCGGATCATCTGGCCGGTGGTGATGCCGGCGAAGCCCTTGGCGTTGATGGCGCGTACGACGCCACCGTTTTCCAGGGTGCTGCGGAAGATCTTGAACTCGGACTTCGCAAACACGTCGGCCATGTCCACGATTTCGTTGCCAAAGCGCGTGTCGGGCTTGTCGGAGCCGAAGCGGTCCATGGCCTCCTGGTAGGTCATGCGCGGGAAAGGCGTGGGGATGTCCACGCCCTGGCCGGCCTTGAACATGCTTTTGAGCAGGCCCTCCACGAGGGTGATGATGTCGTTCTGCTGGATGAAGCTGGCCTCGATGTCGATCTGCGTGAACTCAGGCTGGCGGTCGGCGCGCAGATCCTCGTCACGGAAGCAGCGGGCGATCTGGAAGTAACGTTCCAGGCCGGCGACCATGAGGAGCTGCTTGTATTGCTGCGGTGCCTGGGGCAGGGCGAAGAACTTGCTCGGGCTCAACCGGGCTGGCACGAGGAAGTCGCGGGCGCCTTCCGGCGTCGGGTTGGACAGGATTGGTGTCTCGACCTCGATGAAGCCCTCGGCGTCGAGGTAGTTGCGTGCGGCGTTGGTGATCTTGTGGCGCTGGCGGATGTTCTTGTTCATCCGTTCCCGGCGCAGGTCGAGGTAGCGGTACTTCATCCGCATGTCCTCGTTGGAAAGCTCTCTGTCGAGCTGGAAGGGCAGCACGTCGGCCTTGTTCAGGATGGTGAAGCTGGTGACGACCACTTCGACCTCTCCGGTGGCCAGCCGGGTGTTTTCAGTGCCGGTCAGGCGTTTTTCGACTCGGCCGGTGACCTGGATCACGTCCTCGTCACGCAGGTCATGGCTGCGGGCGGCCACCTCGGCATTTTCCTCGGGGCGGAACACCACCTGGGTCAGGCCCTCGCGGTCGCGCAGGTCCACGAAGATGACGCCGCCATGGTCACGGGCGGAATTGACCCAGCCAGCGAGCGTCACGTTCTGGCCGATGTGTTCGGCGCGGATGGCGTTGCAGTGGAGGGAACGGTAGGCGTTGGGGATCATGGCGGGATGCGAAAGGGGCGCGGATATTCGGGGGGAAAACCCGGAGTGCAAGCGCGGAGCCTGCCTCTTTAGCAGCCAGAAAACGGGATGTGAACCTGGGGTGGAACCCTCAGCCGCTTTATTGTGGTGGCCTGGGAGCCGGGGGCTTGCCTCCCTCCGCAGTCGGCGGCGGCCGCCGTTCACGCAGTGCCTGGAACTCCTTGAAGGCGGCCTCTCGATAGACGGACCTTAGCTTTTGCACCGCCTGAATCCGTTCCTCCCCGTGGGCCGCCTGCACTGCCGCGAGGGCTGTCTGGACGGCTTCGGCGCCCACCAGCTTTTCATGAAAACGCTGGGTTTCCTCCCGCCGGTCCGGGCGTGAGAAAGCCATCAGTTCGCGCCCAAAACGCAGCAGCATGGCCTTCGGAAAGTCTTCGGAATCCAGAGGGGGCAGGGGAGGCAGTTCGCGCTCGGATTCAGGATCGGAAGGCTCCACCTTGGCCAGGATCGCCGCCGCCTTGGGATCACTTTTTTCCAGATTGCGCCGGATGGTCTGACGCAGCTCCGCGTGGGCCTTGAGGGTGCGTTCCCGGGCCTCCATGACCTCAGGCCTGGACCAGACTTTGTCCAGGGCCTCGCGGATGTACTTCCTCTCCTCCTCAGGCAGCTTGTCGTATTCGTCCGAGCGCATGGGTGGGCGGCCGAAACCGGGGGAGAATCCGCGCCAGTCACCGCGTTCGCCAGGGCGGCGAGGCCCGTCACCCGGGGGCCTCGGCTTGCCGCCACCCTCAGGCGGGGGCGGTCCCGGAGGTTGGCCCGGCAGCAGGGGGGATGTCGCCAGAAGCAGGGTCAGGACTTGGAGAACACGGAGCACTTTCATGACATCAATACTGGAGGTGAAGCGGCCGGAGGACAACGATGGATCATCAGCAAGCCCTGGTCGGCTCAGTCCATCAACCCCGCAGCGCCGCCTTGGTTGCAGGTCATCCGCAGGGTCTCCAGGAAAGAGGCTGGAAGCCGTCCGATGTCGTTAAGCCAGCATGAAATGACTCCCACAGTTGACACGCCATCCCGGCGCGCTAGCATTCCCCTCTGCTGTTCACAGCACGGCGAGGTAGCAAAGTGGTAATGCACTGGTCTGCAAAACCGGTATGCGCGGGTTCAATTCCCGCCCTCGCCTCCATAAGCCCTAAAGGGCTTGAAAACACGGGCAATCATTGATTTATCAGGCTGATGAAGGGCCAACTGATACATCAAAGTGATACATCACCGCCCGAACCCATGCCCGCGCTGAACCACGTTTGGCGCAGAAATGGCGTCTATTATTTTCGCATGGCGATTCCCCGCGAACTGAAGCGGGCCGGGATTTCCTTCGATGTGGAGGGGAAGAAAATGGGCCATGAGATCAAGTTTTCTCTCCGCGTGTCTGACTACCGTTCAGCCGCCAGCAAGGCCGCGCTTCATGCTGCCATCTGGCGCGAGAACTTCGATAAGCGCATGAGGGAACTAGCGGCAGCGAGGGAGAGGCGGGAGCTAAAGCCGTTTGCAACCGGTTTCAATTCATCGCCCGCCGCTCCGATGGTCACAGATGAGCGCATACAGGCCATTCTGATTCGTGAGTTCGTGCGGATGCAAAAAGACACTGCCGAGGCCGTGGAAGCTCTCAGAAGCAGCGAGGAAGAGGTAAAAACCGAAGTGCTGGCAGATTTGGCAATCGAGATGCGCGGCTTTCAAAATGATCGCGAGGGCGAATCCGGGATTGTCGGGATCGTGAGCCGAATGCTGGCAGCGTATGGGCTGGAATCGCTGCCTATCGAGAGCAGCGCGTTTCAAAGGCTGCTGTCTGGCTATCGTGCCGCCTTGCTGGAAGATTTGCGCCGCCGTGCTCACTGGATAGCAGACGGCACGTTTGCGGAGTTTGACCCGATGTTTAAGGGCATTCATGCGGGAAGCCTTCTGCCTGATGCTAAAGCAAAGATGACGCTTGCGAAGTTGTGCGCTGTTTTTGAAAAGGCACAGACAGCAAAGCGGGTGGTAGAGAAAACACACCGGGCCAACAAGGTTGCCTTCCTTGTTCTACGCGAGCATTTCGGCGATTCGATGCCGATTGAGAAAATCGACCCGCAGAGGATGACAGAGCTTTTCGACTTCCTTGATACGGTGCCATCACACGCCGCACAGCGATACAAGGGCAAGACCCTAAAAGAAGCTATCGCGTTGGAGGCAAAGCAGAAAGAGCCGCGCTTGATGGGCCATCGCACTAAGGCCAACTATCACGGGCGCATCGTGGCAATGTTTGAGTATGCAAAAGAGCTGGAGGTTATCGAAAAGAACCCGGCCAACACAAAGACGCTTCAAGATCGTTTCCATGTAGAGAAAAAATCAGAGAGGCCACCTTTCACGGTTGAGGAAATGAACGCAATTTTCAAAGCGCCGCTTTTCACGGGCTGCAAGGATGACGCTAGGGGATGGAGCAAGCCGGGGGCGGAACATCCACGCCGGGGCCGCTATTGGGTGCCTTTGCTGGCGCTGTTCAACGGGTTGCGATGCAATGAGGCTTGCCAGCTTGAAGTCTCCGACGTGCTCACCGTGGAAGGCGTTCCGTGTATCCGTGTGACGGATGAAACCGATGAGGAGCAGGAAGGCGGGAGAAAGGGTAAGTCCGTGAAGAACAAGACGAGCAAGACCACGGTTCCGATTCATCCGCGATTGCTTGCGATGGGCTTTCTTGAGTTCGTGAAAACGCGCTCAATCGCCGGCGATGGAAGCCAGCTTTTCCCCGAACTGCCGCGCAATCGTGAAGGCCGATACTCTGACATTTTCTCGAAATGGTTCCGCCGCTTTTTGACGGCTGCGATACCGGGCCAAATGGTGAAAGCCTCCTTCCACAGCTTCCGGCACAACTTCCGTGATGCGGAACGGCTCGCCAAGATCAATCCTGATATTGCTCTACGCCTTGGCCGATGGGCCGCAGAGAACAGCGCCGCAAATGCCTACGGCGAGGGCTTCCCTATGCCGCTGCTACGCGATGAATTGGCAAAGCTGGATTATCCCGATGTTGATCTTTCGCACCTGATGCCGAAGCCGCCGCGTGTCCGCACGGCTCCACACATCAAGCCGGGCTATCCGAAAGCGTGAGGGCTTTACAAGGGCCGCAGAGTTCCTAGACTGGGATTGTTCAGCATCCGCTGAACCGGAGCGTTACAACTCCGCACACATAGCGCCGTGGTGTCTCGGCGCAAAACGACACCCCAGCTCAGCAATGAGCCGGGGGCCGCAAGTTATGTCCAGCCGCCCGGCACGCCGGGAGGTAAAGGCTTGCGGGGTCGTCTATGTGCGGCTTGTAAACCTTCCGGCTCACCAGATGGCCGCGAGGCTTGAAGGCGGATGTTCAGTTTTCCGCTTTCCAAGTATGCAACAACCGCCGCCGCTCCCTTCCTCGCCCGAATCTTCCCCACCCGTTAGCAAAGGTGCCTTTTCGATTTTTGTTGAGGGCTTCAAGGGCTTGCCGGGGAGAATCATCAACAGCCCAAAGCCGCAACCGCTGAAATGGAATGACCGCTTTCCCGTCATTTTTGCAGCGCTGTTCTTTTGCTGGCCGATTGGCATCCTTTTTGTCTGGCTCTCAAAACGATTCGAGAAAGCCGATAAGAAGCGTCTAACGGCACTCGCCGTGCTTTGGGGGTTGATGTTGCCGGTAATACTCGACAGCAAGAGCGGCAAGCGAGGGGACTACTGGAAGAGTAGCCAAGCTAGCGAAGCCAAAGGCAATCAAAGCGAGCAAGTGCCAACAGGAGCACCGAATTTTAGCCGCCAGTTTGCCGCCTTGGAGAGCCTTGCTCGGGATACATTCGGGGCTGAAAGATTCAGGAGCATCGAAAACAAGGGAGACGTTAAAGAGGCCGTTGAGTTCCTGCAAATCCATGTTCAGCCGCCAGACCTCGACGCTAAAAGCATCTGCATGGACATTCTGGATTTCTTCGTGGAGGCCCAAGAAGGCGGACTGTTGAAGGGGGTGGAATTCGTCAACTTCCACTTTCACGCGGATGTTATCCACCAGAACGGGCGGGAAGAGAATATGGTGGTTCTACGGCTGGCTTTGAGCCGTCAAATGATCGAGAACACCGAATGGAGCGGTTACGACAAGTATTTGCACATTGATTTGGTAAAGCGGCAGTTGCTCAGCCAAGCGGATGATTCGTTTTTCTATTCGGCTTTGGACTGGAAAGAGCATGGGTGGAAGGAGTGAAGTGTATTCAAATAATCGTTGCCTGAAAACGGCCCGGTTTTGCCCCTGAAAACTTGGCTTGATGGTGGCCTGAAAGTGTATTCAGGAAAACATTTGATTATTTGAATACACTCCGCATTGTGGAACAATGCAGCCCAAGCCCGCCGTTCCCGTCGCCATCCTCGTTCGTGTCTCTACTGCCAAGCAGGAGACAGCCCGCCAAGTCTCCGAACTCCGCGCCTATGCCGATTCCAAAGGCTATGCCGTGATTGAGGTTTGCGAGGAACAGGGGATTTCAGGCCGGGCTGATGAATCCGACCGCCACGGCTTGAAGCGGGTGGAGGAACTGGCAGAGGCGGGGAAGGTGAAAAAGGTTCTGGTGCATGAAGTCTCCCGGCTGGCGAGAAAGAACAGCATCGTTCACCGCTTCGTTGAGCACTTGGAAGAACTCGGCGTTTCCCTCTATTGGCACGCCCAAGGAGTCGAAACCCTGCTGGCAAGTGGCAAGCGCAACCCTGCCGCCTCTATCATGCTGGCACTGCTGGCGGAGATGGCACGGAATGAAGTCGAAACCCTTTCCACTCGCATCAAGTCAGGGCTTGAGGAAGCCAAGCGGAAAGGCCGCAAGCTAGGCCGTCCAGAGGGAACGACGCTAAAACGCTCTGACTTCCTCGCCAAGCATCCCGACATCATCCGGCTACTGAAAGCAGGCCAGAGCGTGAGGAATGCCGCCAAGATCACCGGGAAAGGGAACAGCACCGTTCAAAGGGTCAAAGCTGCGATGGTTGCTTGAAATCCGATGCCATGAAAGACCAATCAAAACACATTCGTCTTGCATATTAGAGCTTTGGGTTGCTCGCAATCTTTGGCTTCCACCATCGTTCAGACGGCAAAGTGAAATTCGGTAAGTGCGAAATCGCTCTTCACAAAGAAACAACTATTGGGCTTGGAATCGGTAAACCCGCCAAGAGTTCAACAGCAGAAACAAAACATGGAGAAAACACGATGAAAACACGAAACAGAAACACCAAAAAGAAGAACGATAAAGTTACATGGAAGGCGCTTGTCGCGTTCCTTTGTATGGTGCCCCTCGTGCGTAGGGCGGCTGGGCCGCTTACCGGAATGACATCTTTGCCGATGTAGGATGGTGGAAGCCAGATAAGATGAGGGCGGGAGGTTCAATTCCTCCCCTGCGCACCAATTTACCTGAAACATGACACAAAAAAACGCCCGAAAATCGGGCGTCAAAACTCTTTCGGCACACTTTGCACAGTGTCGCCTGATTTCAGGCGAGGTCAGAGGGCGAGATGGTTTCCTCTGAACCGTTCAGCCAGTTGTCAAAGCGGGAGGAGTCGCCGGAATAGGCACTGGTGAAGGCCGTTAGCATGTCACGGGTTAGCATCTGATTTTCAGAGCTGCCATTCTCCCGATAGCCGCGCTTTCTGCCGCGTGTCTTGAGGAAGAAGATAATGGACTTCTCCGCGCCTGCTTCGATGCGCTCCAACAGCTTCCCTTCCACGAAATCAACGGCTTCCTCGTTCACATCCTCAACAGAGCGGCGGAAATCCGCATCCGTATCAAGCCAGTTGTAGAACGTGCGTCGTGCCACGCCAGCACGAGCGCAGGCAACAGACACAATGCCGCGTGTTTCGCGCAAAGCTGCCAGCAAGTTCTGCTTCCGATTGTCAGTTTCACAGCACCTCATAAAAAGACACTCCCCGTTTTTCTGGAACTCGTTTTGCCCAGAATCATACCTAGTATATTACACCACATTTCGTTGATTTTCAAGGATAAAAACCAGAAGGCCACTTTGCAATCGGTTGCAAAATCGGGGCGGGGATTCGGAGGATTGAACCACTCTCTAAAGAGAGATACAGGTTGAGTCATAAAGCCAAAAAAACAGACTGATGCCCCTTCCTGAATTCTCCCTTTCCAGCCGTGTTTCCGCTGCTTCTGCCCGGCAAGACAAGATCGAGTTCACCTTTCCGCTAGGAGTCTTTAGAGACACTCCAACAAGGCCAGACTTAGCCATGCGCGGCGTTTCTGTTCAAGAGGTTGCCGAATACCTTGGGGCACCTCCCCTTGCAGTCAGGAGCGCAGCCAATCAAGACCTTGCCGCCTCGTATTCTGCATTCTTCACCCGCCCAACGGGGAGAGATTCAGAGCAACGTCTGCATTTGCGCCGGGAGGCCATTTCCGAGCTTTTACACGATGAGCGTTTTGGAACCGCGCCCTTGTGTTCTGGCATCCTTAACTTGGAAGAGCGCGGGGCCAGACCCTCGCGCTTTGTGACAGCGGTGTATTGGGCCAACGTGAATCCCACCCGCTTTGTTCGCTATCAAGACCCGAATGTTTTGCGGTCACACCTCGCCGACTTGCTCACGCCCGACCTGTTCAGCACGCGAGACAATCAAAATGGCGATGAGTTCGCGCTGGATGGGGCAGACAACTGGATACCTGAACGAGAGGCCGCCATCTGGAAGTCCTTCACGAGTGATCGAAACTGGCCCGCCCGCCTCACTGATTACTTCTCTGCCGTTGAAACAGCAATGCGTGATGAGATGAGCCGCAGGGCGGAGCTTTCATCCTTGGATGGAAGCGGGACGCTTTACTTTACCGCATCTGATGAGCCGTGGAAGCTGCGAAGGGTGGAAACGTATTGGGAGTTTGCGAATGACGGCGGGCCGGAGCTGCTGGAAATGATAGACCGCGCCATGCGCTCGTTTTGCCACCTTCCTTATGTGCGGAGGGCGTTTGAAGGCAGCGGATTGAACCCAGAGCGCACAAGGCAAAGACTCACGCCAAACGAGATTGCAATCACAGGAACCGCCGCGCCGGGAATCCGAGTGGTGGCCTACGCCAAGACGAACCGCCGGATTCGATTTGAAGTGAGGTATGACGCGGAAAACCTCCGCCCTCGTTCACATTTGCTAACGCTCATGCGTCGCGTGAATGGCGTTCCCGGTATGGTGCGGGCCTTGCAACGTCTCAGTGAAGATGCCGCCGAAGTGATGAACGTATTCTTAAACCATCTGGAAAGAGTGCTCACTGATGCCGTTGTTCCTTGGCAATACTCCGCCACGGATTTCCTTTTTGATGTCACCAAACGCTGCAATGACGCTGCCGCCGCTCAAGTGATTGTGCGCCTGCTTGTGAGTGAGGGAGCCGTAAGCCGAACCGATGCCCTGACACCTTCGATTGATGCTCTACGCCATGCCGGGATTCTGGAACGAACGGCTAACAGGCAAGGACAACAATCCGCCATCTTCATTCCAACGCCTGCTTATCGTGCGGCGGTGAACTACCTCTCTGAAATCGCCGATGTCTCCCGTCTCACAGTCGCAAGCCGACAGAGAACGCGATGAAGCCGCGAGAATGCCCTTGCCAAGCTCGCCCGGTTTTGATACAAACAAGTGATACAACAACCCGAAATCATCCCTTCGTAAGTCGTTGATTGTCAGTGATTTCATGGGTGAGGCAGGATTTCCCGCCCTCTCCTCCAATTTGATATTCAATAAATTATCACTGTTTCATGGCTTCGGTGGCAACAAGGTCATCATTCGTGAGATGATCCCCCATGAACTTCACTCAGAGTAATGTGAAGGGGCATATCGAGTTGGTGCCATCCGCCTGGTCTGCTCTTTCGGCTGTTCTGTGCGTTACTTTAACTCGGCATTTCGTTTCTAGGCTCTGCTCCGTCCAGTCGGTTGCCAGGGCTGGGACGTCAGGCGAGGCCTGAATGAGCCCATGTCGAATCCTCTCAAACTAGTTCTGGCCGTGGCGTTGATGCTCGCGGCTGCTTCTGTTTTCGTCGTGGTTCGGCAGCGCCAAACGCGCGAGGCGGAGCATGTCCTGGCATGCCATCATTGCGCAGATCACGTCCGTGGTCTTGTGCGAAATCGATGGCAGCTCTCACGATCCAAATGTGCTGGATTCCACCACGTCAGCATCTTTCCCCGTCGAGGTGTTTCGTCAATCGTGCGCAACCGCCATCCATGAGGGAGGTCCGACCCTTTGGAAGGGGGCATGCTTGGCCGTTCCCACCTTGAGCGATGGCACTGCGCGTCGCGCCCGCATGAGCTACCACGGCGGGTTCTTCTCTGTTGATGGAACGGACGGTTGCTTTGTGGTTCGAGGCGCCAGCCTGTCCGAGTTTCACCGCCTCTTCCTTCGTGTGATTCAGGAGCAGTTTGTTCCAAATCGCCATGAACAAAATGGCAGCGACGCCTACAGGATGAAGCCTGCCAGGGGCGACCGCACTTTGGTGATCGACGGGCTGGGTTGTGGACGTTTCAGCGGACCTGTCATGAGACGCGTTTCTTTCCTCCTCCTCCTCCTTGCCTTCGGGCAGGTCTTCGGCGCCGAGCAGCCGAACATCCTCTGGCTGACCAGCGAGGATCACGGGCCGCACATGGGCTGCTACGGCGACAGCTATGCAACGACGCCCAACGTGGATGCGCTGGCCGCGAAAGGCATGCTGTTCAAGAAATGCTGGTCGAACGGGCCGGTCTGCGCGGCGGCGCGCACCACGATCATCATGGGCATGTATCCGCCCTCCACCGGGGGGGAGCACATGCGCAGCATGACGCAGCCGCCGAAGGGCACGAGGATGTACCCGCAGTTCCTGCGCGAGGCGGGTTATTACTGCACGAACAACAGCAAGGAGGACTACAACCTGGCCAAGCCGGAAGGCGTCTGGGACGAATCCAGCGGCAAGGCCCATTGGAAAAACCGCTCGGAGGGCCAGCCCTTCTTCGCCATCTTCAACGAGCAGTGCAGTCATGAGAGCCAGTTGCGCAAACGCCCGCACACGCAGGTGCACGACCCGAAGGGTGTGCGCGTTCCGGCCTATCATCCGGACACTCCGGAGGTGCGCCAGGACTGGGCGCAGTATTATGATCAGGTCACGGAGGCGGACGCCAGCGCCGGACGCCGGCTCAGGGAGCTCGATGAAGCTGGTCTCGCCGGAGACACGATCGTCTTTTACTATGCTGACCACGGCAGCGGCATGCCGCGCAGCAAGCGCTGGCCCTGCAACAGCGGGCTGCATGTGCCGATGGTGGTCTATTTTCCTCCCAAATGGCGCCACCTGGCTCCGAAGGAATATGGCGCCGGGGTGAAGTCGGAGCGCCTGGTCAGCTTTGTGGATCTGGCGCCGACGCTGCTCAGCATCATTGGCGTGAAGCCTCCTGAGTGGATGCAGGGCCACGCGTTTGCCGGGCCTCATCAGACCGAGCCTCAGCCTTATGTGTACGGTTTCAGAGGCCGCATGGATGAGCGCTATGACACGGTTCGCAGCGTCACCGACGGACGGTTTGTCTATCTGCGCAACTACATGCCGCATCTATCCCAGGCCCAGCATGTGAGCTATCAGTTCCAGACGCCGACCACGCAGGTCTGGAGGAGGCTGTTTGATGAAGGCCGCACCACGCCGGAGCAGTCCATGTTCTGGAAGCAGCCAAAGGCGGCTGAGGAGCTTTACGACCTGCAGTCAGACCCAGATGAAGTCCACAACCTGGCCGACAAGCCCGAGCATGTGCAGACGCTGGCGAAACTGCGCGCCGCCCAGGAAAGTCTGGCCGTGAGGATCCGTGATGTCGGGCTGCTGCCCGAGGGCGAGATGCATCTGCGCTCGGAAGGCACCACGCCTTATGACATGGCTCATGATGACGCGCTATATCCCATGCGGCGCGTGCTGAAGGTGGCGGGCGTCGCCTCGTCCATGAAGCCGGAGGCGACGGACGAGCTCCGGGCGGCGATGGCGGACAAGGACAACGCCATCCGCTACTGGGGCGTCATGGGCGTACTCATGCGTGGCAAGGAAGGGCTGGCAAAGCTGCATGAGGAGGTGCTGAAAGCCAGCAGGGACAGCTCGGCCTACGTGCAGACGGCAGCGCACTGGACACTGGCCAGGCATGGCGACGAGAGCGAGCGTGCCGCCTCTCTCTCCGCCTTGGTCAGGCTGGCGGACTGGAGCCAGAACAACGTGTTCACGGCCATCAGCGCCCTGTGCGCCATCGGCGACCTGGGGGATGCGGCACGGCCGGTGGTTGAGGACCTCAAGAAGCTGCCGATGAAGGGCGAGAGCCCGGATGGACGCTACAACAGCTATGTGTCGCGCCTGCTGGCCGACCTCACCGGCAGCGAACCCGAGTTCGAGGCTGACGCCACTCCGAAGGTGAAGGCCCCCGGGCAAAAGAAGAAGCGCAGGCCCTGAGGTCTGCGCTTCTGGAGAACTGTTGGTTAGACGGCGCCGGGGCGGATGAAGCCCCGGCCTTCCCGTCAGATCGTCACCACGCCGGTGAAGACGACATCGGCGGGGCCGAAGAGGGTCACGTCGGTATATTCATGAGGTGCAGCCTCGGTGAAGCCGATGCGCAGGGTGTCGCCGCCCTTCACGAGAACGCTGACGGGGCTGGGGGCGCCGGTGAGTTCGTGGTGGATCAGGGCGCTGGCGACCATGCCGGTGCCGCAGGCCAGGGTTTCATCCTCGACGCCGCGTTCGTAGGTGCGGATGGCGATGCTGCCCGGTGCGAGCACCCTGGCAAAGTTGGCGTTGGTGCCACGGGGCTTGAAGGCCCCGTGATAGCGCAGAGCGGCGCCCCATTCACGCACGGGCACGTTGTCCAGATCATCGACATAGACCACAGCGTGAGGCACGCCCGTGTTGACGCTGTGAACCGTGAGCGTCTTGTCGCAGACAGGCAGCTCCTGGGCCAGCTTGAGGCTGTGGGGGGCGCTCATGTTGATGCGCACCTGGTTGCCTTCGAACTCGGCGGAGATCATGCCGGCAAGGGTTTCAAAGCGGATCTTCGTGAGGCTGCCGTTGTGCAGCAGGTTCACGAAGCGTCCGAAGCAGCGCGCGCCGTTGCCGCACATCTCGGCCTCGCCGCCGTCGGCGTTGTAGTAGCGCATCTTGAAGTCGCCACCTTCGGTGGCGGGTTCGACGCAGAGCAGGCCGTCGGCGCCGATGCCTCGGTGACGGTCGCAGAGCTTTTCGATCTGCTCCTTTGTCAGCGCCAGCTTGAGGTCGCGGTTGTCCAGCATGACGAAGTCATTGCCGGCGCCGTTCATCTTGGTGAAGTTCAGGGTCATGGGAGTGGAAAGTGTGGAGATCAGGAAAGGGCGTGGACGGCGTCCACCAGCGGCTTGACGAAGGCCTCCACCTGTGTGGCGAGGTCGGGAGACGAGCCGTTTTTCTCGATGAGCTTGACGATGGCGCTGCCGACGACAACGCCGTCGGCCATGCCAGCGACCGTGGCGGCCTGTTCAGGATTGGACACGCCAAATCCGACGCAGACGGGCACTT
>JBIJBP010000192.1:0-7451 GCA_044345155.1 Prosthecobacter sp.
TCCATGGGCTGGAGCTTGAACACCCGGTTCTTGAAGACGCCGGAGGCCGGGGCAGTGCCGCTCTGCAGGTTGGCGACGGTCGCGCGAACATCGCCCGCAACCACGAAGGAGGCACCTGCGGCGCTTGCGGCTGCGGCAAGCGAGGCAATGGTCTGCGCATTGCGCTTGTTCTTCACGGCATCGACCTTGCTGCTTGTGCCGCTGAGGGCAAAGAGGGCGATGTTCGACAGGATGCCGATCATGGCGACGACCAGCAGGAGTTCCATCAGCGAAAAGCCGTCGCAGCGCCGGAATGTGGGGGAGGTGTTCATGGAGAAAAACCGGATTCCAACCCGATGCTAGTAAATTATGGAAATTATGGCAACGCTGTTCGTGGCCTGACCAACTTTGCTACAAAAGACTTACAAATCCCCCTGGATTCCAGGGTTTGCGAATGATCAGGTGCAGTGAAAAATCGCTGTTGAATCATCATTCACACCTCCTGAATTCAGAGGTGTGCCGTCATGTGTTCGGCCGGCTTGGAGCCGTGGGTTGCCCATGCATCGTGCAACTTAGGGAGGGTTCCCGTCCTTCATGAAGAGACAGGCTTTCAGAGGCCGCTGAACAAGAGGTTCAACCCTTCTGTCATTCCTGTCTTCAAAGCCTTGCCGCATCCGGGTGAATCAACCCGGTGTTGGGCTGAAGCGGTCCTGCCGTGCCCCGGACACGGCTTGCAACCCCCGCCGCATCCGCCACGTTCTTCTCCTCCCCCACCATGAGCGACACCAAGACCCCGCCGAAGTTCACCAACGCCCTCGCGAAGGAAAAGTCCCCGTACCTCCTTCAGCATGCGCACAACCCGGTCAACTGGCTGCCCTGGGGTGACGAGGCCATCGCGAAGGCGAAGGCCGAGGAACGGCCCATCTTCCTCTCCAGCGGTTATTCCACCTGCCACTGGTGTCATGTGATGGAGCGCGAGTCGTTTGAGAACGAGGAGATCGCCGCGGTCATCAACGAGAACTTCGTGCCGGTGAAGGTGGACCGTGAGGAGCGGCCGGACGTGGACCTGACCTACATGACCTATGTTCAGGCGGCGACGGGCGGCGGCGGCTGGCCGATGAGCGTCTTCCTCACGCCGGACCTGAAGCCCTTCTTCGGCGGCACCTATTTTCCGCCTGAAAACAAGGGAGGGCGTATCGGCTTCAAGAACCTGCTGCTGGAGCTTGTGAAGGCCTGGAAGGAGGACCGGGAGAAGGTGCTGCAAAGTTCGAACCGAAGCATCGACAAGCTGCAGGAGCATCTGGACGGCGAAAATGAAGGGGCCGACGTGCAGGCGGAGGCCGTGCTGCGCAAGGCCTACGACGACCTGGCCTCCAGCTATGATTATCATGAGGGCGGCTTCAGTGGCGCGCCGAAGTTTCCGCGCTCCTCGTCGATCAACCTGCTGCTGCGCATCCAGCAGTCCTGGAAGAACCAGGAGGCGCATAAAAGCGAGGCCGACTGGGCAGGGGAGATGAGCGTGCGCACCCTGCGAGCCATGGCGGCGGGCGGCATCTGGGACCATGTCGGCGGCGGCTTCCACCGCTACAGCGTCGACGGCTACTGGCACATCCCGCACTATGAAAAGATGCTGTACGACCAGGGCCAGCTGCTCTGGGCCTACGCCGAGGGCCACCAGGTCACCGGCTCGGCCTTCCTGGCCGAGATCGCACGCCAGATCGTCGGTTATGTGAAGCGCGACCTGCGCCATCCCGAAGGCGGCTTCTTCTCGGCCGAGGACGCCGACAGCCTCGCCGCCGAGGGTGACGACCACAAGAAGGAGGGCGCTTTCTACATCTGGACCGCCGCGGAGATCGACGCGCTGCTGGGCAGGGATGATGGAAGCATCTTTCGTTATGCCTACGGCGCGCGCCGCGACGGCAACGCCCGGCCTGAAAGCGACCCGCACGGCGAGCTGAAGGGCACCAACACGCTGTTCCGCGCGTATTCGGCCAGGAAGACGGCCGAGTTTTTCAAGAAGACGCCCGAGGAGGTGCAGGCGGTGCTCGACCGCGGCATCAAGGCCCTGTTTGAAGCACGCCGGAAGCGGCTGCGTCCGCATCTGGACGACAAGGTCATCACCGCCTGGAACGGCCTCATGATCAGCGGCCTGGCCCGTGCCGGGGCCGCCACCGGCAGCGAGGAGTTCATCCAGCTTGGCGCGCAGGCGGCGCAGTTCATTCACGACAGGGTCTGTGAAAACCCCGGGCGGGGACTGCACCGGAGCTGGCGCGACGGCGGCCTTGGGCCGAAGGCCTTCGCCATTGACTATGCCTGCCTGATTCATGGGCTGCTGGACCTCTATCAGGCGGGTTTTGACAGCCGCTGGCTGCAATGGGCCGTCGCCCTGCAGGAGGAGATGGACGGCCTCTTCCTCGACAAGGAGAAAGGCGGCTATTACAGCGTCCATACCGACATGTCGCACGCCGTGCTGCGCATCAAGGAGGACTACGACGGCGCCGAGCCTTCCCCGAACTCACTGGCGGCGCTGAACCTCGGACGTCTGGCGGCGATGCTGGACAGCGAGGCCCATGTCGAACAGGCCCGGCGGATCATCACGCTGTTTGGCAAGACCCTGCAGGACAGCCCGGGGGCCGTGCCGGTGCTGGTCACCGCCGCCGACTTCCTGGCGCATGGCAAGCAGCAGGTCGTGATCGCCGGAGACAGCGCGTCACCGGAGTTTCAGGAGCTGCGCAAGGTCGTTCATTCACGCTTCCTGCCCAGGGCCGTGGTCCTTCATGCCGACGGTGGTGAAGGCCAGGCCTTCCTGGCGAAGCACAACACCGCGCTGGCGGAGATGAAACCGGTGTCCGGAAAGCCCGCCGCCTATGTCTGCCGGAACTACACCTGCCAGGCGCCGGTCACCGAGCCTGCGGCCCTGGAGAAGCTGCTTGGCTGAATGAAGGGGCCTGGCTTGAGGACGAAGCCTGTCCCTTGGGGCGAAGGGTGTGCGTGAGGCAGAATCCGGCATGGACAAGCCGCTCGGGCGCAGGATAGGAGGGGCTTTCCCCATCCTGCCCCATGACCTTTCTGCTCGCCGCCTCGGACGCCCATGCCGCGCTGCCCTCCTTTGGGATGATCCTCCCGTTCGCCGCCCTGCTGCTCTGCATCGCGCTCATGCCGCTGTTTGCGGGACACTTCTGGGAGCACCATTATCCGAAGGTCTCCATCGGTCTCGGGCTCGTCACGGCGGCCTATTATTTGTTCGTCCGTCATGACTGGCATCCGCTGCAGCATGCGGCGCACGAGTACGTCAGCTTCATGGCCCTGGTCGGTTCGCTCTTCGTCATCTCCGGAGGCATCAACATCCGCGTCAGGGGTGAGGCCACACCGCTGCGCAACGTCGTCTTCCTCGCCATCGGCGCGGTGCTCTCCAACTTCATCGGCACCACCGGCGCGTCGATGCTGCTGATCCGGCCCTGGATCCGGATGAACAAGTACCGCATCACCGGGCTGCACGTGGTCTTCTTCATCTTCATCGTCAGCAACTGCGGCGGAGCCCTGACGCCCATCGGCGACCCGCCGCTCTTCCTCGGCTTCCTGCGCGGCGTGCCGTTCTGGTGGATGGTGGAGCACGCCTGGGCGGGCTGGCTTCTCTGCGTCGCGCTGCTGCTGGGGGTTTTTTACATCCTCGACTCGGTCAACTTCCGCCGCGCCCCGGCCCCGGTCCGAGAAAAGGAGACGGCGGAGGAGCACTTCTATTTTCGCGGCCTTCCCAACCTGGGCTTCCTGGCGCTGGTGCTCGGGGCGGTGTTCCTGCCGAAAAACGTGCAGGAGATGGTATTGGGCGGTGTGTTCAGCGTGCCCGCCCTGGTGATGATCGCCGCCGGTGCGGGCTCCTGGTTCACCTCCAGGCCCGAGGTGCATGAGGCCAACGACTTCAGCTTCGGTCCGGTGAAGGAGGTCGGCTACCTGTTCATCGGCATCTTCCTCACCATGATCCCGGCCCTTCAGATCCTGCAGAGCGGTGAGGCCGTGAAGATCACCACGCCGCTCGGTTATTACTTTGCCACGGGCTCGCTCTCCGCCTTCCTCGACAACGCGCCGACCTACCTGAGCTTCCTCGCCGCCGCCATGGGCGCCGCTCATCTGTCCGTGGATTCATCCTCCGATGTGCTGGGCTTTGCCGCCAGCCATGCCTCCCATCTGGCCGCCATCTCGCTCGGGGCCGTGTTCTTCGGCGCGGGCAGCTACATCGGCAACGGGCCGAACTTCATGGTCAAGGCCATCGCCGACAAGGCGAAGGTCCACACGCCCGACTTCCTGCGCTACATGTGGCAGTTCTCCATCCCGGTGCTGCTGCCCATCCTGGTGCTGGTCGGCTGGCTGTTCGTCAAATAAGGAAGGCCGGGCGGCCCAGGGTTTATGCATCCCATGGGCCCATGCTCATCTTTCATGGCATCAGTGCCAGGATTCTTCAGACCTGTTCATCCTGACAATCATGTCAATCCTGTCCAAAAAACCCCATTCTCACCTGGATGCGCAAGCCCCTGCGGCAGGTGCGATTGCATTTGCCGAAATCAACCGCGCCCGCCATCATCGGGCCTCTTCATCCACACGACCCAACCACCATGTATTTTCTCGGCATCGACAGCGGCACCCAGAGTTCGAAGGCCATCGTGCTCGACCTCGACACCGGCAGGATCCTGGCCTCCGGCCACAGTACCTATGAACTGATCGAAGGGCTGCCTGCCGGGCATCTGGAGCAGCACCCGCAGACCTGGGTTGACGCGGTGGACGCCTGCGTGCGCCAGTGCCTGGATAAACTGGGCGCCGACCGCGTGAAGATCGCGGGCATCGGCGTCAGCGGCCAGCAGCACGGCCTGGTGGCGCTGGGCGCTGACGACCAGCCCGTGCGCCCCGCCAAGCTCTGGTGCGACACCTCCACCCAGGCGCAGTGCGCGGAGATCGCCCATGAGTTCGGCGGCCAGCCCGGCGTGATCGCCCTGGCCGGCAACGCCATGCTGCCCGGCTACACCATTCCAAAGCTTCTCTGGATGAAGCAGAACGAGCCGGCGAACTTTGCGAAGACCACCTCCATCCTGCTGCCGCATGACTACCTGAACTTCTGGCTCAGCGGCGTGAAGCGCATGGAATACGGCGACGCCTCGGGCATGGGCATCCTGAATGTCAGGACGCGCCAGTGGTCGTACGAATTGTGTGACTACATCGACCCGCGCGTGCGCTCCATGCTTCCCGAGCTGGGCTCAAGCCGCGCCGTGCACGGCCGTCTGCGCCCCGAGCTCGCCAAAGCCTGGGGGCTTGGCGAAAACGTCATCATCTCCGCCGGCGGCGGTGACAACATGATGGGCGCCATCGGCACCGGCAACATCAAGCCCGGTGTCGTCACCGCCAGCTTCGGCACCAGCGGCACGCTGTATGGGGTCGCCGCCTCACCTGTCGTGGACGGCCAGGGCGAGGTCGCCGCCTTCTGCGACAGCACGGACCAGTGGCTGCCGCTGGTCTGCACCATGAACGTGACCGTGGTCACCGAACAGGTGCGTGAGATGTACGGATGGGATCTGAAGCAGCTGGAGGCGGCCGTGGGCTCCGCGCAGGCCGGGGCCGAGGGCCTGCTTTTCCTGCCTTACCTGAACGGTGAACGCACGCCGAACCTGCCGAACGGCACCGGCGTGCTGCATGGCCTGAGGCCCGGCAACATGACCCCGGCGAACATCGCGCGGGCCGCTGTCGAGGGTGCGACGCTCGGCTTGGCCTACGGCCTGAAGCGCTTCCGCGAGCTTGGCATGAACCCGACCGAGATCCGCCTGACCGGAGGCGGCAGCAAGAGTGCCGTCTGGCGTCAGATCGCCGCAGACTGCTTCAACGCCGAGGTCGTCACGCTGGGCACCAGCGAGGGTGCCGCCCTGGGCGGGGCCATCCAGGCCGCCTATGCGCAGGCCAACGAGGGCGCCGCTGTTGAAAAGGTCGGCTATGAGGAGCTTTGCGCGAGGCTGGTGGAGCTGGATGAAGGCACGCGCTGCAGGCCGGATGCAGGCCGCGCGGCCCTGTACGCGGAGCAGCTTGAGCGCCAGATGGAGCTCACGGGCAGGCTTCAGCAGACTGGCTGGCTTTGATCCGGATGCGGAGCGCGAACTTCCGTCCCCATGCTCACCCTGGCCCTCACTCCTGAAGGCGTTGCCGTCTTCGAGGGCGAGGCCGTCTCGGCGGCGGAGCGGCTGCTGCTGCAGTCTGCATCGCCGCCCTGCACGCTGGCCGGAGAGCTGCTCACGGCCGAGCTGGAGCCCTCGCTGCGCTGGCTGCGCGAGCTGGGCCGCCAGTTCTTCATCCGCCTTTGCCAGACCAAGGATGCAACAAGGATAGCGCCGCTGACCGGGGATGAAACGGCCGCCCTGCTGGCCTGCGCGCCGCCGTTTCCCGGCGCCGAACACCTGTCGGCGGAGCTGCTGGAGCGCTGGTGGCGTGAGATGACGGAACACATCGCGGCAGAGGCCGCCGGGGATGTCGTGAGCTGGCTGGGCGCGCATGGGCCGGACTGGCATGCGGTCGGGCGCGTGACGTTTCATCTGGCGGAAAACAAGGCGGACACGCTGCGGCCCTTCGCCTTCCTGGCGACCTTCACGGAGAAGCTGGGAGACGGCGGGCGGCCGCAGCACCTGCCGCTGGCGAGGGCGCTTCAGCTTTATGCCGGCCAGAAGGATCCAACGGCCCTGAACGCCCTGCTCGAACCCGTGAGGCTGGCGGCGGAGAAGTCGCCGCTGGTGCGGGAATGGCTGGAGTCAAAACGGCTGTTCCAGGCCGTGGCGATGACGCCGCAGGAGGCCTGGCGCGTGCTGCGTGAGGCGGCGCTGCTTCAGGAGTGCGGCATCATCATGAAGCTGCCCGACTGGTGGCGGCAGGGGCGCACGGCCAGGCCGCAGGTGCAGGTGACGCTGGAGCCTCCGGGGAAGACCACGCTCAATGCGCATTCTTTGTTAGGCTTCAGCATCAGCCGGAGCCTGGACGGCGAGCCGCTGGGCGAGGACGAGTGGCGCAGGCTGATGAGCGCCGAGACCGGGCTGGTGTCGCTGCGCGGCCGCTGGGTGGAGGTGGATGGGGAGAAGCTGCGGCAGGTGATGGCGCACTGGCAGCGCGTGCAGGAGGCGGCGGGGGAGGGCGGGGTCGGTTTTCTTCAGGGCATGCGCCTGCTGGCCGGATTCGACGAGGCAAGGGCGGTGGTGGCGGACGAGGAAGAGGCGAGAGTGGCGGAGTGGAGCAGCGTGAAGGCCGGAGAGAAGCTGGCGGAAGTGCTGCAGAAGCTGCGCGAGCCGCAGGAGGAGCCGGCGCCCGAGGGGCTTCGCGCCGTGCTGCGCCCCTACCAGCTGCGCGGCTATGCCTGGCTGAGCTTTATGACCCGCGCGGGGCTTGGGGCCTGCCTGGCCGACGACATGGGGCTGGGCAAGACATTGCAGGTGATCTCGCTCCTTCTGGCG
>JBIJBP010000193.1:0-7405 GCA_044345155.1 Prosthecobacter sp.
TTGAAGCATTCGGCAAGATCGGACCATGCACTAGCCAGTCAGTCCGCCCTTCGTCAAGCATGGGGCTGCCGTCGGACCCAGGTTCAGCCAAACAACAGCCTGCCAAAGACCACCGCCGAAGCCATGCCGCAGAAATCACCAATCAGTCCGGCCATCAGGGCATGCCGGAACCGCCGGATGCCGACACTGCCGAAATAAACCGTCAGCACATAGAAGGTCGTCTCCGTCGAACCATAAAGGATCGCAGCCGTGAACTTCACCGTTTCGCTCAGGTCGGAGCGCGTGATGATCTCGATCAGCAACCCCTGGGAACCCGAACCGCTCAACGGCCGCATGAGGGCCAGTGACAGCAGCTCGACAGGAAAACCAATCAGCCCAAGCAGCGGGGCGAGCGCGTGCTCCAGTAGCAGAAAGGCCCCGGACTCCCTCAGAATTGCCAGCACGGCAAGCATCGCCACCAGGTAGGGCATGATGCGGGTCGCCACGGCAAACCCCTCCTTGGCCCCTTCGACAAACTCTTCGTAAACCCGTACTTTTTTCGCCCAGGCGAAGCCGACCGCAAGAATCAGGATGGCGGGGATGGCCAGTCCTGAGGCCCCGTCCATCACCCTGCGCCAGGAAGGCGCCGCCTCAGGGGATGCTTGCGCGGCGGCCTCCTCCTTCTTTTTCGCCAGCTCGGCCTCCGCCTGCGCCTTGCGCTCACCAGCCTGGCGGATCACCTGCGAGAGACCGCTTTTCTCCAAAACCGTGGCGCGCCAGGAAGGCGGTCCGAGTTCCAGAGCCGAAACCGCGATGAACAAGCCGATCAAAAGCGTCAGCCAGCCCCTGGCCCTGCGGCTGACACCGGCCTTTGAAGCCTCTGCCGACTGGGCGCACGATGCCTCGCCAGCAGCCGCCTCTGGCTCATCCGGCTGGGGTGCAAACCGGGGCAGACGGTTCAGGAAAAGCGCCGACGCAGCGGCCCCGAAGCTGGCGCAGGCCGTCGCAAGGATGGTGGGAAGGATGACCCGGTAGCTGTTCGGGATGCCGGCGGCGTTCAGGAAGTTCATCGCCGACATCGGTATGAGGGTGAAAGCGGCTGTGTTCAGCGCCAAAAAGGTGATCATGGCGTTGCTCGCCGTCTGCTTGTGCGGGTTCAGCTCCTGCAGATGCCCCATGGCCTTCAGCCCCAGCGGCGTCGCATTGTTCGACAGGCCGAGCATGTTGGCCGACAGGTTCATCACCATCGCGCTCATGGCAGGATGCTGGGTCGGCACTTCCGGGAAGATCCGGCGCAAAAGCGGCGACAGCACCCGCACCACCGCCTCCAGCACACCCGCCTTCTCCAGCAGCCTCAGAACCCCCAGCCAGAACATCATCATGCCCGCCAGCGGCAGGGCGATGCCCATCACGGCCTTTTCAGCCCCCTTCATGGCGGCGTCGATCACGCTCCCAGCCCCCGAAACACGGCCCACAAGCCCGGCAACGATCAACCCAACAAACAATAAAGTGGCCCAGATGGAGTTCAGCATGATGAAAGGGATTGTATCCAGCCCGCGAAAAAAGGCGTAAAGAAATGTGCTTGCCTGAAAACCGTCCTCAGGCAACCCACCCTTTGCAGTTTCCTTCAACACCCGTCATCGCCACCCGATCCGTCATGCCATTCCCGATTCAGACGGCCAGCCAGCTCAGTGGGCTAAGTCCTCATGTGATCCGCATCTGGGAGCGCCGCTACAACGCACTGAGCCCAAGCCGCACCTGCACCAACCGGCGAATGTACTGCGAGGAGGCGATCGAAAGGCTCCGTCTTCTGCGCGAACTGACCGAAGGCGGACATCGCATCGGCAGCGTCGCCCGGCTCTGCACCGACGACCTCCGCAAGCTCGCGAACCAGCATCTGACACGCAGCGGCCCGCCAGTCCCACCCGCCCAGGCATCCCAGGCTGAAGCACCCGCCCTGGACTCCCCTGAAGACTTTGTGAAGCTCGCGATTGAGGCCAGCAAGGTCTATGACAGCGAACGTCTCAGCCGCCTGCTCCTGCGCGCACGTCGGCAGTTCGGCCAGCGCGGCATGCTGCATCACGTCATCTGCCCGCTCATCATCCACATCGGCGAAGAATGGCAGACCGGCAACCTGCGGCCGGCACACGAACACGTCGCCACATCCGTGATCCGCGAACTGCTCATGACTCCGGTCCCCGGCAGCCAGACCGCCCCCAACGCCCCTGAGATCGTCATCACCACGCCCGCCGGTGAAATGCACGAACTCGGCGCCATGATGGCCGCTGCCACCGCCCGAGACCTGGGATGGAAGGTCACCTACCTCGGCCCCAACCTCCCCATTGAGGAAATCGCCGCATGCGCCGTGGCCCGCAAGGCACGCGCCGTGGCCCTGAGCGTGGTTTATCCTGAAAAATGCCCCGTCATCGAGGACAAGCTCCGCCGAATGCGCCTGCTGCTCCCCGAATCCGTCACCCTGCTCGTCGGGGGCCGTGCCGCCAGGGGCTATCAGGAAAAGCTGCCCGACCTGTCAATCGAATGGGCCCACTCGTTGTGCGAACTTGACCGCATCCTTGTCCGCGTCGCCCAGCTCTAGGCCTTGCGCCTGTGGCTTGCAGCGTCACCGGCCCGTCACGTTTCAGCGCTTGCGAAATACGCTTTCCAAGGGAGTCTGCCACCCCATCCAGAGGCCGCAGCAGCCATGATCATCGACATTAGCGCCCATCTTCGCACCCCTTTCCAGCAGGCGCTTTACCGTCTGGCCGGCGGTGTCGCCGAGCGTGCCCTGGGCCTAAGGGACTTTGACCAGGTCTATCAGAACTCCAGAAACCTCTACCTGAAGCTGCCACCGGAGCAGCAGACCTGCGGCGGCTTTTTTAAATGTGTGGTCGCAGTCATCAAGGCCGGTCTCACCATCGACGAACCGCCAGGCCTCGAGTTTCCGCGCAGTGGCCCCCTGATCGTCATCGCCAACCACCCCTTCGGCATTCTCGACCCCTGCGTGCTCGCCAGCTATGTGGGCGAACACCGCAAGGATCTGAAAATCATGACCAACTCCCTCCTCGGCATCATGCCCGAAGTCAGGGAACACTCCATCCTGGTCAACCCCTTCGGTGGCTCGGCGGCCGCCCGGGAAAACCTGCAGGGCATGAAGGCCGCCCTGGCCCATCTCAAATCAGGCGGCGCCCTGATCATCTTTCCCGCCGGGGAGGTCTCCGCCTACCAGCCTGGCAAGGGCGTCCACGAAGCCCCCTGGACCAAGCATGTCGGCTCCCTCGTCCGGCGCACCAGCGCCACCGTACTTACCGTCTTTTTCCCTGGCGGCAACAGCGCCCTTTTCCACGCCGCCGGCGTCATTCATCCGCGGCTCCGCACCGGCCTCCTTCTCCGTGAGTTCGCCTGGCAGAATGGCGGCAGCGTTGAGATGCGTATCGGCAGCCCCATCCCCTTTTCAAAACTGCGCAAGTTTGAGGATGATGACGCCCTCACCAAATACCTGCGCATCCACACCTTCGTCCTCTCCGGACGCCGCCGGCCCGACTCCCAGGATGAAACCGAACAACTTCCACAGGCCGACCACGAAGACATCGGCTTCCGGGCGGCATGGCGTGACAAGCGCGTCCTTGAGGAGGTCAGCGCCCTGCGCGAACGCGGCAGCTGCCTCGTCAGCCAGGGCGGACTCTCCGTTTATTCGGCGCATTCCCACGAAATCCCCGAGACGCTCCAGGAAATCGGCCGTCTTCGCGAGGTCACCTTCCGCCAGGTAGGGGAAGGCACGGG
This sequence comes from Prosthecobacter sp., assembly GCA_044345155.1. Taxonomy (GTDB): domain Bacteria; phylum Verrucomicrobiota; class Verrucomicrobiia; order Verrucomicrobiales; family Verrucomicrobiaceae; genus Prosthecobacter. The sequence goes on from JBIJBP010000193.1 coordinate 3,760, forward strand.
CCAGGACATCGACCTCGACCGTTTCGACCGCTACTACGAACATCTCTTTCTCTGGGACGAACGAACCCAGCGCATCGCCGGCGCCTACCGACTCGGTCGTGCGGACATCATCCTCCGTGAATACGGCCCCAGGGGCCTCTACACGAACACTCTCTTCAAGTTCGAAAAACCCTTCCTCGCCAACCTGGAAAGTGCGGTGGAAATGGGCCGCAGCTTCATCATCAAGGAGTATCAGCGCAACCTCTCCTCCCTGCCACTGCTCTGGAAAGGCATCGCCCACTGGATCAGCCGAAATCCTGGCTACACCAAGCTCTTCGGCCCCGTCAGCATCAGCAAGGATTACGACAAGCTGAGCCGCAAGTTCATCGTCGAGTTCCTCCAGGAAAACTGCCTCCATGAGGACCTCGCCAGCTTCGTCCGCCCCCGCAACCCCTTCCGCTACCTCCGCGGCCGCAAGCTCATGCGCGAGTTCATCAGCGCCGACCTCCAGGACGTGGACGACTGCTCCGCCCTCATCTCCAGCCTGGAGACCGATGGCAAGGGCATCCCCATCCTCCTCAAGCACTACCTGCGCCTCAACGGCACCATCCTCAGCTTCAACGTCGACAAGGAGTTCTCCTCGGTCATTGATGGCCTGATCCTCGTCGACCTCACCGAGACCGACCCCAAGCTGCTGGCCAAATACATGGGCGAGGAAAAATGCCAGGCCTATCTCGCCCGGCACAAGCCCTGAGCCTCGGCACGGGAACTTCCATTTGCCATCCACAGCCCCGGATGGTTCATCGTGCCCCGTGCTCCGTCTCTCCATCCTCCTCTGCCTGCTGGCCATCCTGCCATCCTGCCTTCCGCCCGCAGTCAACTCCGAAGCCGAGTCCGCCCAACCCCATCACGGCTCCGTCTGGGTCGTGGACCGTGAAGGCGGGACCGGCCGCCTCTTTCTCTGCGGCACCATCCACATCCTTCGCCAGTCCGACCACCCCCTCGCCCCAGGCTACGACTTTGCCTATCAGCAGTCGCAGAAACTCGTCTTCGAACTCCCCCCCGGCGCCAGCGAAGCCCCCGAATTCAGCACCCGACTCATGGAACTTGGCCAGTATCCGGAAGGTGAGTCCCTGCAGGCCAGCGTTTCCGCCGAAACTTGGGAAAAACTCAAAACCTGGGCCAAAAGCCGCCGCAAAAACATGACCACCTTCAACCGCTTCCGCCCCTGGCTCGCCTCCCTATTCATCACCAGCGAGGAATATCAGGCCCTGGGCGCCAGCAACGACAAGGGCGCTGATCAGTATTATGAAAACCTCTCCCGGCATGACCGCAAGCCCGGTGAAGGCCTCGAGACCGTCGAACTCCAGCTCCAGCTCTTTTCCCAGCTGACCGCCAGACAGCAGGCCGAAATGCTGGAGCAGACCCTCGCCGAGGTCAGCACCCTGCCCCAAGAATACGAAACCATGATCACCGCCTGGAAAAAGGGCGACATCGACACCCTCCACAGCCTCATCAACCGCGAGGCCGAAAAGTACCCCGAGCTGCTTGAGATCTTCATCAACCGCCGGAACCACGCCTGGATTGACCGGCTAGACACCCTGCTGACGGCGGGTGAAAAGGTCATGGTCCTCGTCGGGGCCGGCCATCTGGGAGGCAGTCCTGACGGCGTGCTTGCCCTGTTGAAGGCCCGTGGCTGCCGGGTGCGGCATGTCAGCGAGGTCATGGCTGAAAAAACATCCCACTGAGCCGAACCCCGGCCGCTTCAGCCGCCGATCTCGCTCCGGTAGGCCGCCGGCGAAGTGTTGCGGTACTGACGCATCATCCGGCTGAAATAATGCCGGTTCACCAGCCCGCAGGCCTCGGCGACGGCCTCGATGCTGTCATGGGTGTGCCTCAGAAGCCGGCAGGCCTCGTCCAGGCGGTAGTCCAGCAGGATGCGCATCGGCGACTGTCTAACCTCCTGCTTGAACAGATGGTTCAGGTTCCGCACGCTCAGCCCGGCATGACGCGCTATTTGTTCGGCCGTCAGCTTCAGCCCCAGGTGCTGGTTCATGAACTCCATCGCCTTCAGCAGCCGGGCGTCCAGCCGCTGCTGCTCCCACACCTTTGCCGGCAGCTTCTTCACAAACTCCGCCACCAGCTGGATCGACACCCACGGAAAACGCACGCTGCCGGGGCTGGCCCCCAGCCGGATCAGCTCGCGCAGCATCACCTTGTGCGGAGCCGCCGCCGCAAACGCATGGATGCCCGGCGCGGCACGGTCCGCCAGCGGCCCCAGGTTGAAATGACAGTACCATTTGCTGAACGGCCTCCGCGTGCTGGTGCTGAAGGTCGTGCGTGGCGGGATCAGATACACCAGCCCGGGCTTAAGCTCTGTCGCCTCACCATCGATCTCCACCACACCCCCGTCCTGCATCGGCCAGTACAACCGCCAGTAAGGATCGTTCAGCCGCCGCAGCTCCCACTGCTGAAGCTCGATCTTCCTTGTGGTCAGGATGTCCACCGTCACCCCCGGCAGGGCGACGCTGCGATGCCCCTGGACACGATGAGCGGAACCGGCGGGCACCACGCTGAGGATGGAGACGGAGGCGGGCATGAGCAGTTTGCGAAATCGGACACAACTCTGGCCGACACAGGCATGGAAGGCAAGCCTCCTGTGGATATGCGTCCGACGTCCGACCCCCTCAAACCTAACCATCCCTACGACCATGGCAGACATCACCACCAGCGCCGCTGACAAGAAGGAAAAGGAATACTTCCTGGACACCCCCCAGCAGACCCCCGGCTTCTTCCTCAAGGGCTCCCACCAGTATGACTGGGGCCTCAAGAACCGCCTCTCCAAGGTCTTCAACCCCAAGGACGGCCGCACCGTCATGCTCGCCTTCGACCACGGCTACTTCCAGGGCCCCACCACCGGCCTGGAGCGCGTCGACCAGACCATCCTCCCGCTGGAGCCCTACGCCGACTGCCTCATGCTCACCCGCGGCATCCAGCGCAGCATCATCCCCGCCTCCACGCAGAAGGCCATCGCCCTGCGCGCCAGCGGCGGCACCTCCATGGTCAGCCCGTTTGAGGAGTGGGAAGGAGAGATCGACGGCAAGAAGGCGAAGTTCGGCCGCCCCGGCTTCGAACCTCTGTCCAACGAGTCCACCGCCCTGAACATCGAGGAGGCCATCCGCCTCAACGCCAGCCTGCTGGCCGTGCAGGTGTTCATCGGCAGCGCCTACGAGCGCCAGAGCCTCAAGAACCTGACCGACCTCGTCGATGCGGGCGCCCGTTACGGAATCGCGGTGATGGGCGTGGTGGCCGTGGGCCGTGCGATGGCGCGCAACGCGCAGTATTTCCGCCTGGCGACGCGCATCATGGCGGAGCTCGGGGCGCACGTGGTGAAGTGCTACTACACGGACGAGGGCTTTGAGACGATCACCAGCTGCTGCCCGGTGCCGATCGTGATCGCCGGTGGCAAGAAGCTGCCGGAGCTCGACGCGCTGAAGATGAGCTACAACGCGATCCAGCAGGGCGCCTCGGGCGTGGACATGGGCCGCAACATCTTCCAGAGCGAGGATCCGGTGGCGATGATGAAGGCGGTGCGCGGCGTCGTGCACGAGGGCCTCACCCCCGAGCAGGGCTTCGCGATGTTCAACGACCTCAAGGGCAAGTAAGC
>JBIJBP010000078.1:0-24042 GCA_044345155.1 Prosthecobacter sp.
CGGCCAGGGGGGTCAGGTCCATGGCAAAGGTCAGCAGGCTGGTCTTGTCTGTCGTGTGCGAGTCAAAGTAGGTCGCGTTGGCATGACGCAGCCCTTCTTCCGCGAGGTCATAGCGCTTGCCGCCGCTAATCTGGCTGTCAAAAACCCCGAGGAGGGGACGCAGCAGGTGCGGATATTTGTCCACCCAGAGCATGATCTTGTCCTCCGTCAGCAGCCAGTCCAGCTTGCGCCAGACTTCGCAGCCATAGACCTTTTTCGGCCGCATCTCAGGAGGCAGCTCACGGATGGCCTCGATGCAGCGCAGGAAGGTGGCCACATGCGTGTCATGGCGGTCGCAGGGGTTGTGCACATAGAGGATCTCCGGCTGGGCATGCTCCAGGATGAACTTCAGGTCCTGCACGACCGGTGCCTTGTTCTGCTGCTTCACCTCATCGCTGGGATAACCGAGCTGGATCATCACGCTGTATTCCCCGACAAACGCCGCCTTCCTCTGCTCCACCAGCCTGACACGCTGCATCTCCTCGTCGGTGTAGTCGGCATAGACGCCCTTGCGCGGGCTGCCCGCACCATCGGTGACAACGACGCCGCCGAACCATTTGTCTCCGCAATGGAAGCATTCCGTGATGCCGTGATAGGCCGCGATCTCCAGGTCGTCCTGGTGGGAGACGATGCCGAGATGGGTCACCCGGTGCAGGGCTGTCCAGGGATCGCTGTTGTCGGGGATGAAGACGTCGTTTTTGGGATGGCGGAAAGTCACAGGCGGTCAATAAGCGCACGACTCACAGGGTCGCAAGGCGGGAAGCCCGCCGAATTTCCCCGCAACCACCCGGCATCGGACGGGTTGAACCCGGACATGACTGCCGCTAGCGTCGCCGGTCTCCTGCCCTCCCCTGTCATGCCGGAACCGGAATGGCCCTCCAATCTCGACCCCAGCGTGTCCAAGGGCACGGAGGAGGCGTCTTGTGACGAGGAGAGCGTGCGGCTCATGCTGCGGGTCAAGGAGGGGGATGTGCGCGCCTTTGAGAGGCTGGTAGAAATGCACCAGGGCATCATGATCGGGGCGGCGGCGCGCATGCTGGGGAACCTGGATGACGCTCATGACATCGCCCAGCAGGTGTTCATCCGGGTCTGGAAAAGCGCACCTCGCTATGAGCCGACCGCCAAGTTCACCACCTGGCTCTTCACCATCATGCGGAACCTCGTCTTCAACGAGACCCGCCGCCGCGCCCGGAGAAAGGAAACGCCGCTGGAATGCGACCACGACTCAGATGCCGGACCGCAGCGCCAGTTCATCGATCCAGGAGCCATTGCGCCTGATCATCAGGTTCAGCACGAGGAGCTGGAAAAGGCACTGGAGAAGGCGATTTCAGCCCTACCGGACAAACAGCGCCTCGCCGTCGTTCTCCGCCGTCACGAAGAGATGCCATATGAGGAGATCTGTGAAGTGCTGAAGATGTCCCTGCCTGCGGTCAAAAGCCTGCTTTTCAGGGCCAGGCTGGAGATGCGGAAGCATCTCGCGGCCTTTCTTGACGATGAAAGTCCCGGGGAATGAGGCAGCCGGATGACCGGAGATGAGGCCGGAACTTGGTCTGCATCCCTCAAAGCAATGAACCAAGGCCCGGAGGCCTTGGTTCAGAGAATTTGGGAAGACCCTCAGTGCTTTGATGCACCAAGAAAATCAGGGAAGCTTCTGCATGAACACCGCACCCGAAAGAACGTTGAAGGCAGCGCCGCGGTCATGGAGGAAGAACCCTGCTCCGACAAGGTCTGCGCCACTCCTGTAGACGCGGCCCTCGTAGATTGTCTTGGGCCTTGCCACAACTCCATCCTTGAGGATGAATTCACCCTTGAACTCACCTTTCAAGGCACTCACCGAAAGCTTAACCGCTGCGGGAGAACCAGCAGCAGGTATCGTGATAGCGCTCAAGGAGCCGACCCGGAACGATCTTGGAGTGAGGGCATTCAGCGTGATCGATGACGCCGATTCAATGCCGCCATCCGAGAAAAGGAGGGATGCATTATCCGAGGTGGTCGAAGGAGTCCTGTCAAGGAACACCGAGGGGGCCACGGGAGGCGCATAGAAGCTGCCTTCAACCGCCAGGGCGACAGGTTCAAAGCCGGCCTTGTAGGTCCGCTGGAGAACATTTGCATCAAAGGGCCTGTTCCAGGAGGCCGTGCCGGCAAGAGTGTTGTCTGAGGGGGTGGTGTTGCTTTTCGAATCAATGGTGAAACTACCCAGAAGGGTGGCCGGGCCGATAGCATCGTAAAGGCGGTCAAAGAAGAGCACCTGGCCGGAAGGTCCGATAAAGCTTGAGCTTTCGATTGCCTGCCCATCGGCCGTCATGCCGACCATTTTGAACTCACCCTTGGTGGAGACGGTGAAGGAGGCGAAACCGCTCCCCTGCGGAATATCCACATCACCAATGGCACCGGAACCCACGGGGAGTCCCAGGCCCAGGTTGTAAAGTCCGGTGAAGCTTGCGGCGCTGGAACTGGCGAGGAAGATGTTGCGCCAGCCATTGAAATCAATGGTTTCGGCCCCGTTGCTAAGTGTGCCGTCGACAAGCAGGTTGTCAGAGCCGAGGGTGAAGCCAAGCGTGAGATTGCCGCCAGCTCGCGTCACGGAGATCGAGGCGCTTGCCGTGCCTGGTGTTGGATCGGTGCCGGCAAGTGCTCCTGCAAAGGGCAGCACCTCGGTTCCGAGGAAAAGCCTGCCAGTGAACGTGCCCCCGGTCGCCACCGTCAAATCGACACGACCACCGTTTTCAGCGCCCAGGAGTGAGGTGCGTCCAATGAGAGCAGTGAAGTTGCCGGTCATGTAAGGAAGCACGACCGAGAGAGAGATGGGGTCGGTGGTCAGGGTCGTCGCGGTTCCTGCCATCGTGATGTCACACACATAGGTTCCAGCGTCGGCGGCACCGCAGCCGGTGACTTTCACCTCCTGCTTCGTGGCGCCAACATACTTGGCACTTTCAACCAAGGGAGTCTTGGTCACACCGTCAAGACGGCTCCAGACAAAGCTAAGCACACTGGCCTTGCCGCCAACGGCAGGAACTTTGATCTTGGCATCAGCGGCATTGGCCACATTCACATTAAAGGAGGCGAGGGAAGCCACGGAGACGGCCGCCTTGCCAGTCTGGAGGCTCATTCCGCCGGGAATGGTCACAAAACAGGTATATTCAGCAGCATCGGTCAGGGCGGCGGAGGCAATATTCAACTGAGGTCCCGTTTGACCAACGAGCACGGTCGTGCCCTTCCTCCACTGGTAATTCAAGGGAGTGATGGTGCCTGTTGTAGCCGCCTCAAGGGTCAACGGTTCGCCAGCGGCAATCAGCTGAGGCCCAGGCGTGGTGACGATTTCCAGGGTCCTGAAACCAACCTGAACAAGACGCCCAAAGGCGGTCACTTCACAACGATAGTCACCGCTGTCAGCGTTCCCAAGAGCGGAAATCTCCAGCTTGTCCTTCGTCGTCCCCTTGTATTTGCCAACAGTCTCAGGGATGGCAACGGTGTCATTGCCACGATACCACTTGAAGGAGAGGCCGGAGCCCTTGGTAGTGACTCCAAGCGTAACCTTAGAACCGGCAAGCCCAAGGAGGGAGGCGGCGGTGCGATCCACGACACTGACATCCGTGGCAGCTGGTCTCACGGTAAGCCCGCCCGTGTAAGTGACGAGGCAGCTATACTTGCCAGCGTCCGCCGTTTGAACATCAGGCAGGGTGAAGGTCGCCCCAGTGGCACCTGTGATCGCCGCCGTTCCCTTGAACCACTGATAGGAAAGGTCGCCTGAGGAAGCCTCGCCCGCGCTCAGCATCGTGAGATTTAGTTCATCACCGCTGTCGATGAGGGTGTTGGGGGGACGCGAAAGCACGATCAGCCTGAAGGGATCACTGTCGATCGACTGGCCGAAGGCGCTCACACGGCACACATAGGTGCCTCCATGGGCCATGGTGGGAACGTTGATCTTGATCTTGCCTTTGGTGACATCTGCATAATTGGCAGAGGCGGTGATCGGAGAACCACTGCCATTATAGAACCACTGGTAGCTCAGACCATCACCTTTCGTCAAAACTTCGAAGGTCGAGTTTTTACCTTCGGCGATCAGAGTGTTGTTTGCCGCAGGATTGACAACAGAGACATACCCTACCGGGGAGGTGATCTGGATCGACCCGCCAAGGAGCGTCGTATATGTCAGGGTACAGGTGAACTTGGCTGCATCAGTCAGGGCGGTGGAGGCAGGTCCGTCAACAACCGTGTCAGTCTCCCCAACAAGCTCCGCAGAACCTTTTTTCCAAAGATAGCTGAAGCGGGAGGTGACTTCCGGCGTGCTGCCTTCGGGGCTGAAGGTTAGCTGGTATGGATCACCAACCCTGACCAGCTTGGAACTTGGCGATGGCACTACGATGAGCCTCTGAATGCCGGAATCCACTGAAATGCCGTAACTCGTGACGCGGCAGAAGTAGCCGCCGGCATCACTTAGCTGCACGTTTTTGATTTCAAGCGTATCGGTGTTGACACCGACATGGCGGACACCGTTGCTCAAGGGAGATCCCAGATTGTCAAACCACTGGAAGGTCCTGCCGATTGCAGCTGACGCCGTCACCGTCATCTTGGCAGACTTCTGCCCAAGCGTGGAGAGATAGACGACTTCGCTGCTGTTCACGATATCCACCCTGGCCTTGGGCGATGTCACCGCCGCGAGCCCTGGAAGCGTGACGACACAAGTGTAATCAGCCACATCGGCCATGGTGACGTTAGTCAGAGAAAGGATCTTTCCGGTCGCGCCACCAATCGCATTAACCCCTTTCTTCCACTGATAGGTCATCTGGCTGATGATCGACGGACTGGCGCCAACAGGCATGATCTCCAGATCTGTGCTGCCTCCGGCCAGCACCAGTTTCGATGCGGGAGCAGGCAGGACGATCAAGCGACAGTCGCCAGAGTTCATGGAATAGCCATTGGCCATGACCTTGCAAAAATAGAAGCCCGCATCCGCCTCCGCCACGTTCTTGACGGTCAGGGTCTTGGTGTTGACACCGCCAAACTTGGCAGCATGGAAGCTTGTCAACCTCTCCTCGCCACCACCTGTCAGACGCCTGAACCAGCGGTAGGCAAGGGTTGTGCCCGTGGGGGCGGCCGCCGAAACGGTGACAGTGGCAGAAGTCTGCCCAACCGACGCCATGAAGATCTTGTCGCTGATGTTGACGACGGTGACCTTGGACACCGGACTGACCACCGTGCCGTTGGCATTGGACACCGTGCAGGTGTAGTTGCCAGCCAGGGCAAGAGTTGATGGAAGAACCTGAAGGGTCGGGGAATTGGTGCCGACGACCGTCGTGCCACGCTTCCAGACATAGGTCAGCGGCGCTGCCCCGGTGGCGCTGACAGATAGATTGAGCTCACACAGGGGATGCCCGTCTTCGACAATCGGGTTCTGACGTCCCTTGGGATCCTGGGGTCCGCTGGTGATGGATGGTGCCTGCGCAAATGCGCTGACGGCAGTGAAGGCCAGCAGGAGGTTGGTGAGGGCGAAGCTGGTTGATTTTTTCACTTGGGGCTGGTTCGGTTGAGATTGGTGAAAGGCTTCAAGCAATTATTCGCTGACGATGTCGCATCGCAGGATTTCCACGGACACGGGGTCGATGTCTTCCGGGTTTTCCTCCCCGTCAGCCTTGCGGCCCGCCCTTGAGTAAACCGTAGAACCCGAGGCACCAGGGCCGTCGGCACGCATCAGGGAAGCCTGGTGGCCGCCGGCCGCTCCAAAAAGCCCTCTTTCCAAATCCCAGGCAAAAACGGTCGGAGCGGACGTATAGGCAGCCTTGTCAGCGGCCCTGGTTCCATCAAGGGAACGCTGAAAGCCGACACCTGCATTCATCGGGCCGGCCGAAGCCAGATAAACGGCGGGCGAGCGCACCACCGCGGCCTGGCCAACGATCGCTGTTCCATAGACCGGGAAGGACGTGAGACCGGGAGCAACCACCCACTTGAAGGCGACATAGCGGGCCTCGACAGCCTGACCAGCTTCACCCAAAAGGGTTCCGCGAGATTCTTTGGCGGCCTCCATGGTCAGCACCGGCTTCATCTGTGAAAGCGCCGCAGTGTCATAGGCAAGACGGCCGCGCCAGTTTTCCTTTTCCGAAATGGTGCCAAAGGCATACACCGTCATGGCGGTCAGCCCTGCGCCATGGGAACACCCAAATTTGCCGAGCTTCCGGTTCTGACCCAGGTCATACACGGCGACGAACTCGCCGACCTTCGCCGCGTCAAACCTCAGGACACCCTGCTTCCAGGAGCCGGCGCTTTTACCAGCGACTGTCGGGCTGGCATAAATCAGACGAGCCCCGCCAACTCCAGAGGCAAAGTTGAAGTCCTGCATTTGCCCGGCCTTGTCCTGGCTGACCTGGTAGTCTGCGTCAAAATCCTCACCCACAACCTTCAGTCCGGCGATGCCGCCCGACTTGGAAAGCTCGAAGGACAGGCGCAGGTATTTGCTGAAGGCAGAGCCAGCGCCAAGATCAACAAGGTCATCTCCCGCAGCAAAGGCGGTTTCCGCCATCGGCACCCAGGACTGATTGTCTGCACTTGCGGAAACAACCAGCTTTCCTGCCGCACCGTCATTGAGAAATGTCAACTGCCGCACATGCGTCTGCCTCGCGAGCTTCAGCGTCACGACCCCTCTCCCTTCGGAGAAAATGGCAGGACTCGAACTCGCTGGAGAAATCAGGGAAGCAGCATTTTGAACGCCGCTGCTTGATGCAATCGAAGTTCCCATGCTGGCCTGTTCCATGCTTGCAGGCATGGCTTCATGACTCAGAAATCGGGAAAGCTCCAATGCCTGGGCATGAATACAGACTCCAAGACCGACACAGAGTTGTAGATAGATCGCTGATTTCATGAATGCAGAACGGTTGGGTTGATTCGCCCGCTTGGCTGACTGGGTGGGAGACAGGTTATTTTTGCCAACACGGGTATAAATTAATAAATAGTCAAAATTGAGGTAACTGAGCAATCCTTTTTTTCTCAACGCAATAAGAAGCCACACCCCTGGGTATTCTCAAATTTGATACTCATTTGGACTCATTTGAGTGATCAAACACCCCAAGATGGCAAGGACTTTCCGCCATTTAAATTCGAATTCATAATAAATACCTCCCCTTCACTGGGAGCACCAGGTCAGCGTCAGTTTCCCCTGGGATCAGCATACCTCTTCGCCCATTTCCGAGACTGTCACCTTTCACGGCAAAAACGGATCCAGGACGACCCTCAGCCGCTGCTGGCATGACTCCCAGTCTCCAGGCCAGGCGGGCCTCAGGGGTTGACCATGACTGTCAGCGGTGCCTGAATGACCCTTGCATCAATGCGAACCTGGACAAAAAGGCGGAGCAGGCCTGCCTCTGGTGAGTAAACTTTGAAAGCAAGCGCAGGCCCGCCACGCACATCATCCCGTAAAATGTCCCCTCCGGAAGGGTGCAGCTGAATGACGGAGCCTGAATGGATGAAAAAGCCATGCAGATGGGCAAACGCCTGATGAACCGGCTCCAGACGTGTCACCGGCTGGCCGGCCAGGTCCGAGACCTGCAATTGCAGAGCCTGGGTCAGGCCTGCCCGCAGCTGAGTTCCCCGGGAACCTTTCACGCTCAGGCTGAAGCGGAATCCTGCAACTTCCACGCTCATCGCTGAGCCCCCCGGCGGACGAGTCGGCAATGCCGTTCCCTCCACCTTCAGCAGGGCAAAGGGATACTCTGGCAGCCCTGTTTCCGCAGGGGTGACTCCAGCCAGGATCCGGTAGTCTCCTCCATGCGCCGGAGTAAAGGCCGCCTCATAGCGCCCCCCGCCTCTTGTTGTAGCGGCCAGATGGTGAAATTCCTCGAACTGGGAATCGGTGACCATGACCTGAACCGCCTGGGCATGCATCAGCCACAAGTCCGTTTCTTCCACAGGCCGCCCATCCAGGGTGCGCAGCTCAAATTCAAGTTTCGCCGCCTCTCCTGCCTTCGCAGAAACCTCCCGTGGGATGACCACCTTCAACGTAGGCCTTTCAGGACGGGCATGGACAAAGCTGTAAGGAATGCGACGGGGCTTCAGCGGACGCTGGCAGCTGGCACAGGTTTCCCCGCCCTTGCCAATCACCTCGCCATGAACAGGACATTGGTGAATTTCCGCCGATGTCACCTCCGGCCCGAGACCGGCCGCCGCTGCATCCAGGAGTGTGCGCAACTCACGGAAGGAACCGGACAGGGCACCTGCGTTGTCAGCCATGCTGTGCCTGGCAACCTGGTTGACCAGCTGATAGGCCTGCATGGACTGCTGCTCACCCAGCACCATGCCACCGTCCGCTCCAGGCTGGTTCGCAATCAGACGCAGGGATGGGCTGATCAGTGAAATCTGCCCCGCCACCTCCAGGGCACGCTTTTCACGGTCCAGACGGTCCACGTTGGCGGTGACAAGTCGGACCACGTTCCACGCCTCCTCCACGGTCTGGGGCTGCAGGACACGTTGCGGCACTGCAACATCGGCGGGCACTGAGGATGCCAGGACCATGAAGAGAAGGAAACGCAGCATGACCGCATCATGGAATCCTGAACCTGGATTGTCGAATGACGAATCGTCCTCTGCGGTTATGATGCCGCCATGAACGTCTGGAAATGGCTTCCCTGGATGTGCCTCAGCTCCGTCGCCACCGCCGGCGACCTGACGCTGCGGATCATCCCCGCCGTTCCGGCTGGCGAACTGAGGTTGAACGGCACCCCCGTCAAAAACACGGACGGTGAAACCTGGACGGTAACCCGGCTCAGCTACCTCGTCAGCGGAGCCGCTCTGCGCCGCGTCGATGGCACCTGGCTTGAACTGCAGGATGAACCAGCATGGCTCAACGCGGCAACCAGCAGGAACCTCGTGCCGTTGAAAAACATTCCGGCAGGCGATTATGCCGCCCTGAGGTTCCACATCGGCCTCACGGAGGATGAAAACCAGCGTGACCCGTCCAGCCGCGGACCTGACCACCCCCTGAATCCACGCCTCAACGGACTTCACTGGAGCTGGCAGGGCGGCTACATCTTCCTGGCCCTGGAAGGTATGTGGAAAGGCCGCTCCGATGAAATGAAGGGCTACTCATTCCACCTTGGCCGTCAGCCCTTCCGAACCGCCGTGACCATCGAAGGCCCCTGGAAGATCTCCGACCAGGCCATGACCGCAGCCCTTGAGATGGACCTGGCCAGGGTGCTGTCGGACATTTCGTTCGTGAGGGATGGAATGACGACGCACGCCCGAGACGGCGACCCCCTCGCTCTCCTGCTTCAGGAAAACCTGCGCCGCGCCTTCTCCTTTGTTTCTCTGGTTCCGGACACGCGCGACACCACCCAATCTCCTGCAACAGCCGCCCCAGCCCTGATCTCAACGGCCCTGCCAGGCCCCGGCAGTGGATTCCCCAAGCCCCGGCTGCCTCCGGACAACCCACTGACGCCTGACCGCGTGGAGCTTGGCAGGCGGCTTTTTCATGACACACGCCTGTCACGCGACCAGAAGCTTTCCTGCGCCTCCTGCCATCAGGAATCCAGCGCCCTGAGCGATCCAAGACGTTTCAGCCTCGGCGTGGAGGGCAGGACGGGCGACCGGAACTCCATGCCGCTCTTCAACCTGGCCTGGAAAGACTCCTTCTTTTGGGATGGCCGTGCAGGAAGTCTGCGCCAGCAGGCGCTGATGCCCATCATCGACCACCGCGAAATGGATGAGTCCGTGGAAAATGTCGTGATGAAGCTCAGCAAGGATGATCTCATGAATTCGGCCTTCAGGAAGGCCTTTGGTTCGCCGGAGGTGACGGCGGAAAGGCTGGGCCTGGCTATGGAGGCCTTTCTGCTGACCCTGACGTCCCATGACTCCCTCTTTGACCGAGCCCAGCGCGGCGAGGCGAAGCTGTCACCTGATGAGCAGCGCGGCTTTGAACTCTTCATGATGGAGCGCGAACCCAGGCTCGGCACGATGGGTGCGGACTGCTTCCACTGCCATGGCGGAGCCTTGTTCACCGACCACGGCTTCCGCAGCAACGGGCTCGCCATCGATGAACGCGACACCGGCAGGCACCGGGTGACCGAAGCCGCGCTTGACCGGGGGACCTTTGCCACACCGAGCCTGCGCAACATCGCCCTCACCGCGCCTTACATGCATGACGGCCGCTTTGCCAGCCTGGAGGAGGTGCTGGACCATTACAGCGAAGGCGTTCAGCGCACGGACACCCTTGATCCAAACCTTGCCAAGCACCCCGACGGCGGCCTGCACCTGACTGCGGAGGAGAAACGCTGCGTGATCGCCTTCCTCAAGACCTTGACGGACGACCGCTTCGCCCGAAGCAGCCCTTCCTCACGTTGAAGAGCCGCACTGTCCTCGTTGTGCCAGCACCTTACTTGGTGACGATGTCGTCCGGCGTGAACAGCCTGCCGTCAGGCCCGGCCGAGCGGACCTCCATCTCCGTGGCGGAATTCGCGTGGAAAAAATAGGGCCGCCCCCATTTGTCGATCATCTCGCCGTTGCCGTTCAGGCGCATGGCCGACTGCGGGAGGTAGTTGGCCTTGCCTGGGTTGCCGCCTCGGAGAGCCTGGACGATCTCCGCATTGCTGCCCACGGGATTGCCGCCAAAACGCTGGCTGAAGTTGCGGATGTTCAAGGCGATTTCCTCCGCCTCCTGATGCTCCGGCCCCTGTTGGATCGAGGCGGGATAATCAGGCGGCACCTGGACCGGCGGGGCTGGCGGTGCCTCGATGCGCACCGGCTTCTGCTGCACGGCGGACATGACCGCTGCGGTCACTGCCTCAACCTGTGCGGGCGAAATCATGGGACCCGGCTCCTCTCTGGGCTTGGAAGCCCCCGCCTTCTTGAAGGCAGGCTTCACGGGAGGCGGGGCGGCTGGCTTGGAAACCGCCTCGGAAGGACGTATGGAACCGTCCTCCCGATGAACCATCCACCAGAAGCCGGACGTCACGAGAGAAAGCAGCAGCAGGCCGCCGAACCATCTTTTCATGCTTCGATGCGATCCCGTCTCACGCCATGGAAATCAAGGGGGAATGCCGGTTCATGCCGGTTTCATGAAACCGATGTAGCCGCCTGCATGAGAGGTGTTGAAGCGGCTGAGGTTGGGCAGCACCGCGCTGATGTCATTGGAGCTCAGGCCGTACCACTTCGCCAGCGTCGCCGTGTGCTCGTCAACCGAGAGCGTCGGGATCCAGCGGCCGATGCCGGTGTCATCCGGGCCGCTGATGGCGAAGTTCTGCAGCTTGCCATAGACCTTGCCGCCATCCACGCCGCCGCCGACGACGATGTGGTGCGAGCCCCAGCCATGGTCGCTGCCCTGGCTGTTGGATGGGAAGGTTCGGGAGAAGTCCGAGGCGGTGAAGGCGGTGACCTTGTCACCCAGCCCGAGCTGCTCCATGGCGCGATGGAAGGCGAACATGGCCTGGCTGACCTGGCGCAGCAGGCCGTAATGAGTGCCGCCGGTGTTGGTGGGCTGATTGGTGAATCCGTTGCCGTCCACCTGCGCGGTGTGGGTGTCGAAGCCGCCAAGGGAGCAGTAGAAGATCTGGCGCTTCATGTTGAACCCTGAAGGCCCCGAGGAGGCGATAAGGCGGGCGATCATCTTGAGCTGAATGCCAAGCGACGTGTTGGGGAAGCCGCCCAGGCCGTTGGGCTGCACTGTAGTGTTGTAAATACCGCTGAGGCCGGTGTTCCAGCGCCAGGGAGCGGCGGCGTCCTGCGGTGGATTGGTGCCGTAGCCTGCGGGCGAATCCGTAGGATCTCGGTAGTTCGCGATGTTGGTATTGAGCAGGTCCCCGGTGAATACGGCGTTGTCGAGCACGCTCGCATAAGCCTGACGCTGCAGGTTGGCATGACCCAGGTCCAGGATGCCCTGGAGAGCCTTCTGACGCACGCCGGTGCCGCCCATCAGGCCGCCGCCGCTGCCGGTGGCGTTGAAGATGACCGCCCCGTTCGTGGAGACATGATACTGGGAGACCAGGTTGCCAATCTGCAGGGTGTTCGCCCCATTCAGCGAAACCGACATGGAGATGTTCCCGGAAGGATTCGCCACCGAGTTGTAGATGTCGGCGACGCGGCCGCCCCACCCCGTCGCTGGCGGCTGGTCAGGGATCGAAGTCTGCCACTGCGTCACCTGATCGCTGTGGGAGAAGAGCTGCGGCGGACGATAAGCGGCCAGTCCGGAGGTGTACTGCGCCTTGGTCGTCGGACGCACAAGCGTACCCACGTTCTGCACCACGGCCAGCTTGCCTTCGCCAAAGAGGGTCTGCAGGTCGGCGCAGCCAGGATGGAAGCCATAGGTGCGACCCTGGTAGGTGTAGGCAGGATCGCTGACATTGGGCCCCGTCCTCAGCGTCAGCAGGGAGCTCTGGGGAAGCACCAGGTTGCCTCGCGCCGTCGCATACTCGCCGTAGGTCGTGTTGTCAGTCGGCACAAACCAGTTGTTGGCATCGTTGCCGCCAGCCAGGAAGACGCAGACAAGCGCCTTGTAGTCGGTCGGCACATCGGCGGCCATGAGGGAGTTCATGAGCCGCAGGTCGCGGATGGTGCTGACGCCTGCCGCCGCACCACCCAGGATGGATGCACGCTGGAGAAAGCTGCGACGAGTCAGGATGTTGGGTGCTTTGCTCGTGTTCATGAGGATTAACGCTGAATGGTGAAGTCGGGGCTGGTCAGGATGAGATGCAGGATCGCACGGATGCGGTCGCGGCGCTCGGTGGCGGAAGGATTGCTGTTGCCCTGGTTGTAGATGATCTGGGAGGCATGGGCGTTCGCAACTCCGCCGGCGCTGGGGGCGCCGGTGCAGTTCACCCCGGTGAGGGTGAAGGTGTTGGCGCCGGTGACGGTGATGACGCGCGCGGTGGAGCTGCTGTTAACGGAGGCGCTGAAGGCTCCATCCGTCACACCGCTGATGCAGACGGACTGCCCCGTGGTGTATCCATGCGGACGCACGGTGGTCACGGTACAGGGGCTTGTCGCGGAGATGGACTGGATCGGCAGGGCCACCAGATCGCGCATGATCTGCTTCGCTTGCGCGGGCATCTGACCCGCCATCAGCAGGGTGGTCAGCTGGTCGATCAGCCGGTCAATGTTCTGGTTGTGTGTCCAGGGCACCCCGGCGTTGACCGGCGCACCCAGGCCGAGATCGGAAGCATTGCTCGTCACCCAGGTGGAGTAATCCAGGGTGATGGCGTTGCTGCCGGTGTTGAAGCTGCTGAAGCCGTTGGTCGTTCCAGAGTTGAACACGCCATTATAGAGGTAGTTGGCCTGGCGAATGACCCCGGTCTCCGCCGTCAGCTGGAATTCGGGCGTGGTGATCCCCTGGGAGGCTAGCAGGCCGGGGAACCTGTACTCCGGCAGGAAGTAGTTGAAGACCGTGTCGGCATTGACCGGCGACTGGTCGAGGTCTGCATCCGTGCTGCCGACCTGGTAGGTGCTGGAGCGCGAATTGATGGTGCCGGAACGGGTCATTGGCTGCGGCACCAGCGGGAACTGATAGACGCTGTTGTTGCCCTGGCTGTTGCTGTAGCCAGTGGTCGCACTGGAGATGAGGAAGGTGTAGGTTTTCAGGTCCGGAACAGCCTCCACCGTGGCGACAACATCGATGGGAGCAGGCGTGGCCTGGGTGCCATAAACGTTCAGCTGCACCTGGTCCCCGACCTTCAAGTGGTGGTCTTGGTCGGTGCGCATCGTCACCCGGCGATCATTCGGCGCAGCCAGCCCGGATCCGGCAATGGTCATGCTTCCAGGAGAGAAGCGTGGGATCATGCAGTTGCCGGAGCGGACGGCGGCATCCGTGGTGCTGACGGTGATGGTGAAGGAACTGCCGTTGTCACCGTTGTTAGCGGTGCTGGAGTGGCTGATGGTATACACCTGGCCGTCAATGCCCGTGCCGTTGGCCGTGCCGCTGGTGAAGTCCATGTAAACCTGATTGCCGCTCTGCAGCCAGTGGTTGGTCATGGTGACGGTGCAGGTGGTGGAGTTGGCGGGAATGCTGTAGCTGCCGGTGGCCCAGCCCGTGGCCTGGACGGTGAAGGTGTCCGCATCCACCACGGTCACGCTGTAGGCGGCGGTCATCGGCGCAGGGATGCCGTTCGTGACATCCGCGGAGCTTGGCGTGAACTCCAGCATCACGTTGTTGCCAGAGGCCAGTTTGTGCGGCGCGCTGGTGTCCACCGTGATCGTGCGGGTGCCGGACTGGCTGTAGGTGCCGCCATAGGTGCCGGGACGGAAGGCCCTGCCGGCGGCGGCGACACGGAGCAGAGGCTCGCGCTGCTTGCCATAGGCAGGCTTGCTGACCATGTCAGCGCTGCGGGCTTCGTAGTCGAGCAGGATGGCCTTGATGACCGCCTGCATGTCACCCCGTACTCCCGCACCGTTGTCATTGAACTTCTGCACCACGCGGTAGAGGTAGTCACGCGACGGGTGGCTGGTCACCATGCGCTGGATCAGCTGACGGCAGAGGAAGGGGCCGCAGTTGGGGTGGTTGAAAAGCTGGTCATGGGACTGCTCCAGCTCCTTGTCCGGCAGCTCCTTGTACTCCGTCTGGTTCCAGTGGGTGGTGTTGTGAACTGCAATCGGGTCAAGCGGCACGCCGCCAAGGCTCGGGATGCCGGGCATCACTTCGTTGTTCAGCACACGCTTGGGACCGGTGTAGTGGCGGGCGGGAACCTCGCGCATCAACCGCATCCAGTTGGCAGGCGCGTTGATCCCAGTGCGATCAGCACCGTCGTATCCATCCGTCCAGCCCGTGAAGACGTGGGAAAAGCCGACGATCTCACGCTGCGTGTAGGTGTCGATCGGATGATCGTTTGAGTTCAGGATGAGGGTGCCGTCCGGCCACATGCGATAGAGGCCGATGGAGAAGAGCTGCTTGATCTCACGGGCGTAGTTTTCATTTGGGATGCGGCCCAGCGTGGGGTCGGGTTTGTCGTTGTTCCGCATGTCCAGGTAACGGCCCATGGCGGGGGTAAGCGTCGTGGTCTCCAGGATCTCCCGGAAATTGCCAAACGCACCCTCGGCGAGCTTGTCGTAGAAATAGGCGATCGCCTCGCCGCGGTTGTCGAGCGGCCCCTGGCCGGAGATGACGTGAACCTGGCTGAGTGCGAAGGCGACACGCTGGCGGAGCTGGTCCTGGCCGCTGATGGAGTTACGCCACCAGGAGTTGAAGAACAGCGTCTCGTCATAGGCGGAGCCGCCCTGCGCATCCGCGCGCCTTGTGCGCAGGACTTCGTCCAGGGAGTTGGTCGCCGGCTTCGAGAACTGGTCCTCGATCCACATCTCATAGCGGGTCTTGCCGCCGGACGGCACGAGGTTTTTCAGGGCGGTGATGTCGGCCACGCTGGGACCAAAGGAGGCCTGGGCCAGGAAGCGTGCGGCACCGACGTCCGTGTTGCTGTCGTCCGTCCACGAAGGCGGGGCCGGAGGAGGCGTGAAGGTGCGGGAGCCGTTCGCCAGGGTGTAGTTGCCGCGGATTTCACCGCCGGGATTCAGGGCCGTGTGCAGGTTGATGTAGGCCTTGCCCTGCTTGATCAGTTCGCGCACATCATTGAGTGACAGCGTTCCCGCCGGAGCAAGCGTCCACTTGTGATAAAGGAAATTGCCTGCCGAATCAAACTTGGGTCCGTCACCCGCAGGCGGCTCGGTGCCGTCATAGATGATGTAGGACTGATGGTCGAGATAGGGGTCTGAATGGACATGCCAGTCCGTCGGGTCAATGACCCCGTTGACACCGCTGCTGCCGTCGGCGGCCACGGGCTGCCCAGCCACCGCCCCGTCCACCATCCCGGAGAGTCCGCTGTATTTGACCGTGATGTAGGCCACGGTTTCATCGGCGCTGAGGCGCATGGTCGCCGTGCCGACGCCCTTCAGGGTGCCGCCAGGAGGGTCGATGGCGCCGTTCTGACGCAGCAGCGTGGCCACATACAAGGTCCCCGGCATCGAGGCGAGCGACGGAGCCTCATAAGGCGACAGCACATAACCTGGCACCACCTCGCTCGGCACGTTTGTCGCCTCACCAGGCTTGGACCAGCCGACAGCCAGGTGATCCGCACCTGAGGCGGACTTGTGCAGCACTTCAAAGTAGTAGCGCTTGCCCTGTTCGAGGGCCATCCACGGTGATTTCACGGCCGTCACCCAGTTGAGAGGCGTCGTGCCTCCGCCGGTCACGGTGGCGCGCTTGAAGCTGTTCACGACCTCCTCGTCGTTGGAGAGCCAGAACTCGGCCGAATCGCTCGCCGAAAGCCAGAAGTAGTAGTTTCCGGTCACAGGCGCCGTGATGTAGCCGCGGATACGCGCACCAAAGTTGTCATTCACGCTGGTTGGCGCCGCGAGGGTCGAAAGGCCGCTGGTGCTGTTTGGCGTCGTGGTCAGCGGGATGCTGGGGATCGATGTGCCGCCGACGCCGGTCCAGAGTTCGCGGTCAACTGTCGCCCCGGTGTCCTCCACCTCGAGGTTCAGCACCGACGTGCTGGTTCCGTTCGGGCCTGTGATGGTGATGGTGAACTGATAGCTGCCTGCGGAGCCCGGAGGGGGTGTGCCGCTGATGACACCGCCGCTGTAGCTCAGCCATGCCGGCAGGCCGGTGACGCTGACAGTACCGCCGTTGCTGCCAAGCACCGCATAAGAGAACGCACCACCCACAAGACCTGTTGCCTGGATCTCTCCCAAATGGGCCGGAGGAGCCTGCGGAACACTGACCGGATAAAGGCGCTCCGTCGGGATGATCTGCTTCGGCTGGCTGGGGCTGTACCAGTAAAGCTGGCAGCGCGCATAGCTCGTGTTTTCCCAGTAGTCGAGCTGGATGTCGTAACGGGTGCCACCGACAACGGGAATGCGCACATAACGTTCATTGCCCATGCCAGCCCAGTCCTTCAGCGGCTTGTTGACGATTTCAATGTTGGCGTTGCCTGTGCTGGAGGGATGCTTGCCGATGCCATGATTGACCGTGAAGCTGTTGGAGGTCACAGCTGAAATCTGCAGGTCGAAGGTGTCCAGGAAGTTGATGTTGCCGGTGCCGGTGGCAAACAGGTTCGCCCCAACCGGAACCGTGAAGGTCGTGCTGGTCGCCGCCGTGATGGTGTAGGGCAGGGTCGCGAGGCTGGCCAGGCTCCCGCTGGTGGGATCCAGGAAGACGGTCTGGCCGACCAGATGGCCGCCGGCTGAGAAGTTCGTCATCGCCGAGTAGGTCACCACCATGTCCCCCGTGCCTGCATCATAGCTGTAGGTCGCGGTGCCGCCGTAGTTCAGGTTGCCGCTGGTCGGATCCAGGCGGACGGTTTCACCAACGATGAAGCTGCCCGGCTTGATAGCCATGTTCGTGTAGGTCACCACCGTGTTGCCGGTGACAGGGTCATAGGTGTAGGTCCCCGTGCCGGTGCTTGTGGCAACATGCGTCTTCAGCTCCTGCACCTGGCCGTTGATGCGCAGGGTCACACCTTCGTCCGCATGCACCACAAAGGTGTACTCCTCGGTAAACTGCGGCTGCACCTGCCCGGTCCAGCGGGCGGAGAAGGTTTCCGGGTTGATCAGCGCCACGTCAGGCGTGCCCGTGCCCCAGATGCCGTTGTTGCCGGTGGTTACCGCCCCATCAACACCGATGCGCCCCGGCGCCCCGGTGAAGGTGGTGTTGGTGTAGATTTTGTTATACACGCCCGTGGTCCCGCTGGCGCTGCGGTTTTCCAGGAGGCAGGCGGTGTTTGAGCCCTGGTTGCCGGGGAGGGTGGCACCTGTGCTGTTGATCGTGACGGTGAAGGTGTTGGCGTCAGGAACTGTCGCCACCGTGTAGGTCCCGCTGTAGCCGTTGACATCAACCGTATTGGGCGTGAACAGCGTGCCTTCCCTAAAGGCAAGAGTGACGCTGTTGCCAACGCTCAGGCCATGGCCTGTCAGGGCGATGGTGGCCGTGCCAGTCGTGACGGGCGTGCCACGCGTGAAGGCATAGGTGGCGGCCTGGGTGTGGGTGAACTGCTCAGCCTGCGGTATGTTGGCGAACGCGCCTCCGTCACGGCTCCACTGCAGGCGGCAGCGGGCGGCGTCCACCGTCTCCACATGCTCAACCCGCATCCGGTAACGCTCGGCGGCCGAAGCTGGAACCACAAGGTTGTAAGAGGAGCTGATCTTGAAGGTTCCCACGGTCGCGGCGCTGTCCCAGCCGTGCTCGATGATCTGCTCGCCCGGCAGCTCAAAGGTGCCGTTCCTGTCCAGGTCCAGCAGCACCCGGGCCTTGTCGTCCGCATCCAGTTGGAAGCGGTAGCTGCCCGCCGTGGCCGGGCTGAGGTACATGTCAAAGGTTTCGGAGTAATTATCCGAGACATTCGTCGCCGTGGTCCCTGCCGCTGCGGCAATGGTCACACCATTCGGTGTTCCGTAGATCCAGTCGTTGCCAACGGTTGGGTCGATGCGCTCCACGACAGCCGGATGCACCGGCTGGATGCTGAAGTTGCAGGTGCTGCTGCTGCTGGCGGGAAGCCCGGCCCCCGGTGGCAGCGTGCAGGTGAAGCTCGAGGCGTTCTTGGAGGCCACCACATAGTTGAAGTGGTTGTAGGTGGCCGTGTTGAGGTTGCCGCCTCCGGTGAAGGACAACTTCACCTCGCCTCCAACTTGAACCGCCGCCAGCACGTCCACCAACCGCTGAGTGGTCAGGCCGGTCGGAGTCACCACCACGGATCCCGTGAAATTCGGCGTCGTGCCTGACCGAGTGTAGCTGTAGTTGCCGGCATCCCCGAAGTTCAGGGCGTTGTTGGCGGTGCTGCTGGAATGGTCATAATAGCGCGCGGTCAGGCCGGTCCCCGTCGGATTCGTGGCGTTGGCGATAATCACCGTCGCCGTCGCATGTTTAGGATCAATCACCGGGGCGGCGTAACTTCCTGCGGTTGCCGAGGCCAGGGTCGCTGTCACGGACTCGCTGCCCTCAACCTCGGTGTCCGATGCTGGATTGACGTACAACTGCTTCGACTTCTCCCCGGAACCAAAGTTCAGGATCGTACCGGAGGAGAGGGTGTAATCCCCGCCCGACCCGCCGCCAGCCCCACCACCGCCGCCAGGTGCGGCCGTTCCAGCCACACTCAGGTTGACCGTGACCGGCAGCAGGCTGCGCGTGCGACTGATGGTGAACAAGCCAGGCTGCTGGCCGTCCTCCTGGGCCAGGGTGTTGGTGCTGATGATGCTGATCACGTCGGGCACGGAAACCTCGGCGTTTGCCAGGGTGCCGTCCAAAATTCCGTCGTCATCCGTGTCCGCCTTGATCGGGTCCAGCCCCATGAGGCCCTCCGCCCAGGTCGAAACACCGTCCGAGTCCGAGTCCAGGTCGCTCACCTCCAGCTTGTAGAACTTGGTCGCCCCAACCCTCGCCACGGTCAGGCTCTGCGAATTCGCATCACTTGTCGAGCGGTGATCCGCCTGCGAAACCCCCAGCACCACGCCGCCGATGGCGGTGATGTTTTCCGAACCGCTGAATGCCCCCGTCACCGACGTGTCACTCACGACACGGTATTTCTTCCCGGCCTTCTGGGTGAAGTAAAAGGTCACCGTTGACGGCGTCAGCACCATGTTGCCCACCTTCAGGCTGTCGGAGGCGTTCCGCGGGTTCGTGCTCGCCACGGACTCAACGGCGTTGGTGTTCCCGTCCCGGTCATCGTCTCCATCAGGATCAAGACCCCAGGCGTCAAACACGGCCTGCCAGACGTCATCCAGGTTGTCAGGACCACCCTGCCCCGGGCCTGTACTGTAGCTGTCCATCACGGGCGCGGCCGCCGCTGGAAGTGAAAGACCGATGCAAAACACCATGGATGCAAGGACGGTGAAACGTCGCATGAAGGTACGCATAAGCAGATTCTGAGGGAAGGGTTGGATTGCCTGGCCTTGGACGGGATCACGGACTGCCAGGCGTTGTCCGCCAATTAAATGCGTGGAATACCAAAAATTGCGGAAAGATGTCAATAGCCGAATAAATGGTTGGGCCAACCCCGCCCCGGGAGGGAAGGAAAAAAATCTCGACTGCCCGCCGGATTTTGAGTAACGATCCGGGCAATTCGGGGATTAATCACCACAGCCACCCCGATTCAACACCCATGAAACCGTCCCGCTTCGCCCTCTGCTGCCTTGGTTTGATGACCCTCACCCTTCCGACCTCCGGGCATGCCCAGACCACGGCCACGACGGACCCCGTGGGCTTCATGTCCATCAACATCGCCCCCGGCAACGGCACCACAACGCGTGCCCTGACCCTGCTTTCCGCACCCCTGCTCACCAGCGCCACCAAGTCGGACGGAGTCACCCCGGCGGACGGGGCCATCACCGGAGTCATCTCCTCCCTGACCTCCAACACAATCACCAACACGAGCGCCGCCTGGACGGCCGGTGAACTCTCCGCCGTCGCCACGCCCAAGGTCCTGCGCATCCTCAGCGGCGCCGCCGAAGGCCGAACCTTCCTGCTTTCCACGACCGTTCAGAATAGCGCCACCACCGTCACCCTGCACAGCACGGAGAACACCACCGACCTCACCACCCTCGGCATCGCCACCGGTGCCAATGGCGACCGCTACCAGATCTTCGACTGCGACACCATCAGCTCCTTCTTCGGCGACACCAGCCTGATCGTGAAGAACAACAACCCCGACCTGGCCGACAACATCCTTCTCTTCGTTGGGGGCGCCTGGAGCACTTATTACTTCCATGTCACCAACAACCGCTGGACCCGTCGTGCCCTCGGAAGCCCGGATGCCACCAATCAGCCCGTCAAGCCAGAGGCCGGCCTGATGTTTAATCGTCTCGGCTCAGCCGCCATGGCCCTCAACATCACTGGCTCCGTGCCCATGACCAAGCGTGCGGACGTGGTCAAAAGCAGCGGCATCACTTTCCTTGGCACCCACTGGCCAGTTAATTCTACCCTGGGCAGCAGCGGGATCCAGTCGATTGCTGGCTGGACCAGCAACGCCAGCTTCAATTCCGCTGACCAAGTCCAACTCCTGATTAGTGGCACATGGAGAAAATATTGGTTTGACGGTACCAACTGGCGGCGCAGCGCACTCGGCAGCCCGATCAGCGACAACGAATCCATCCCAGCAGGCACCGCGATCATGATCAACAAGACAAATGCCTCAGGCAGCGACAGCTTGCTGACCAAGAACCGGCCTTTCTAAAAAAAATTGACTAACCACCCGGACATCTGGCAAACTAACTGTAATACCATGAAATTCTTCAACCTGCTCTCCCTGGCACTCCTGCTGTGCTCGTCCCAGTCTCTTCAGGCGGCAGTGACTCTGACTACATTTGGCAATAGTTCGGCACCAACTTTTACCATTGATGGTGGTTCGACAGGTTTTACGGCAAACCAAACTGGCTCTGGCATTCAGGTCACAGGAAATGATTTAACTGGCAGCCTCGGTGGCACCTTGCTCAGTCCAATCAGCATCGTTGGCAACTCTGATACTTTGACGCTCTTAGGCTCGGCTACTGTCGCACCTGCTTCCTCATTCCAAATCACGCTTTACAACACTGGCTTTACTGAATCTGCTATTTACACAGGCGGTTCTTGGTCAGCTCTTGGAAGTGCTGGGGAATCCATGCTGACATTCACATCAGCAAGTGCTGGTTTTAATTTCGCTGATATTGCCGGAATTCAGCTCGATCCTGGGGGTCCAGGCAACACTGTTAACGCCACCTTCACCGGTCTCCTCGCCGCCGCCGTTCCTGAACCGACCCGTGCCCTGCTGCTCGGTGTCGGTCTTGTCGGTGTCGTGCTGCGCCGCCGCCGTTGATTTTTTCAACAGCCCCTCACCCTTCAAGCCCCTGGTTCCGCCAGGGGCTTTTTGTTGCCGACTTTCATGGACCCATGCCACGCAGCATCCGTCAGCTCCCTCGGCAGCCGCAAAGAACCTCTTCAGGAAATCCTGACACCCTGCCCATCTTGTCAATCCTGTCCTAACCGCCCCGCAGGCCCCAAGTTCGCCCTCCTGCCCCAGGCTGCCTGCCCGCCATTGTTGCATAGCCTTTTGCGCTGACCGCCTTTGCGCCTATGCTTAGCCCCTGAACGATGCATTACCCCGACCAAGCCCGCCAAGTCATCCGTCTCGAAATCGAGGAGCTGGAGCGTCTGCATGGCAGGATCGGCCAGGAGTTCAGCACGGCCATCGAAGCTCTGCTGAAAACCCTGAACTCGGGCCGGAAAATCGTCGTCTGCGGTGTCGGCAAGAGCGGCAACATCGGTCGCAAGATCGCTGCCACCCTCAACAGCACGGGGGCCACCACGGTCTGCCTGGATGTCGGTGACGCCCTCCACGGCGACCTGGGTGTGATCGACCCTGGCGACCTGGCGTTGCTTCTGAGCTACAGCGGTGAAACTCGCGAGCTGCTGGACCTGCTGCCTCACCTCAAGCGCCTCGGCATGCCCACCCTTGCCATCACCGGCGACACCACCTCCACCCTGGCCCGCCATGCCGACTGCGTGCTCGATGTGCAGGTCAGCCAGGAAGCCTGCCCCCTCAATCTCGCCCCCACCTCCAGCACCACCGCCATGCTCGTCCTGGGGGATGCCCTGGCCATGGTCCTGCTGGAGGCCCGCGGCTTTCAGGCCGAGGACTTCGCCCGACTCCACCCCGGTGGCAGCCTGGGACGCGCCCTGCTGACCCGTGTCTCCGACGTCATGCGCAGCGGCGACCAGCTGGCTCGGGTGCAGCCGGAAAGCAGCGTCACCACCGCCCTGGAGGCGATGACCCGCGCCCGCTCCGGGGCCGCCGTGGTCGTCAACCCGGACGGCACCCTGGCAGGCGTTTTCACCCACGGGGACTTTGTGCGCGCCTACCAGAAAAACCACGCCATCGCAGATCTGCCGGTCAGCGGTTTCATGACCCGCAACCCCATCAGCATCCAGGCCGACAAGCTGGCGGCCGAGGTGCTGGCAACCCTGGAAAAGGCCCGCATCGACGACCTCGTCGTGCTGGACGCCGGCCAGCGCCCCGTCGGGCTGGTGGACACTCAGGACCTGACCCGCCTGCGTCTGGTTTGAAGCGCGCACACGTCCGGCAGGGCACAAGATCCGCCCGTTTTCTTCCCTGGAAGACGGCGCGACGTGCTTGCATGGGTCCTGGTTCCGACTCAACAAGACAATGCCTCCCAGCATGACCGCCGACGCCCCCATCACCAACATCTCCTGCTACCTCTTCGCCCCGCTTTCCGACCTGAAGACGCTGCGCCTGAAGCTGCTCGAGTTTTGCAGGGAGCGCGACCTCAAGGGCACCATCCTGCTCAGCACCGAAGGCATCAATTTCTTCATCGCCGGTGCACGCGCCAACGTGGACGAACTCGTCGATGAGCTGCGCCGCATCCCCGGCCTTGAAGCCCTGGCACCGAAGTACAGCTTCAATGACCACCAGCCTTTCAACCGCATGCTGGTGCGCATCAAGAAGGAGATCATCGCCTTCGGCGTCGAAGGCATCGACCCCGCGCGCTACACCTCGCCCCGCCTCAAGCCCGTGGAGCTCAGGCAGTGGCTGGACGAAGGCCGGCCCGTCGTGCTTCTCGACACCCGCAACGACTATGAGGTGAAGCTCGGCACCTTCAAAAACGCCACCGTCATCGGCATCGACCATTTCCGCGACTTCCCGGAGGCCGTGCGAAGGCTGCCAGCCGAGCTGAAGAACCAGCCGGTCGTCAGTTTCTGCACCGGTGGCATCCGCTGCGAGAAGGCGGCGCCCTTTCTCGAAAGCGAGGGCTTTCAGCAGGTCTGGCAGCTCGATGGCGGCATCCTGAAATACTTCGAGGAGGTCGGTGGCGATCACTGGAACGGTGAATGCTTCGTCTTCGACCAGCGCGTCGGAGTTGACCCGGCCCTGCGTGAAACAGAATCCAGCCAGTGCTTCCAATGCCAGTCCCCGCTCACCGGCGAGGAACAACAGGATCCGCGTTATGTCGAGGGCGTCTCCTGCCCCTACTGCCACAAGACGAGCGAACAGCAGCAGTTCGAAAACATGGCACGCAGCCAGGAGGCCCTCCGCCGCGCCTCCAATCCCCTGCCCGGCA